>CAZSXX010000251.1:0-7012 GCA_964611245.1 uncultured Verrucomicrobiota bacterium
CGGCTTTTTCCCCCGGTAGACAAACCCCTGGTCCACGATGTCCGCGAACATCCGCAGTTCATCCGCCTCATACTCCTTGTTCAGCGTGAGATAGGGATTCTCCCAATCGCCCAAGATGCCCAGCCGCCGAAATTGAGCCCGCTGCAGGTCGATGTATTTTCGCGCATACGCCTCGCACGCCTTGCGGATGGTCGCCGGGTCGCTGGCCGTGTCCCCCGCCTTCCGCATCTCCTGGCTCACCTTGAATTCGATCGGCAAGCCATGGCAATCCCATCCCGGGATGTACGGCGCGCGCTTCCCCTCCAGCGTGTGGAAGCGGATGACAATGTCCTTGAGGATCTTGTTCAGCGCCGTGCCGATGTGGACATCCCCATTCGCGAAGGGCGGCCCGTCGTGCAGCGTGAACGATGGCGCCCCCGCCCGGCGTTCCTGGATGCGCTCGTACAGCCGGCCCGCGCTCCATTTCGCCATCCTCTGGGGTTCCCGAGCAACCAGATCCGCCTTCATGGGAAAATCGGTCCGGGGCAAATTCAAATTGTGTTTTTCTTCCATTGCCAAAGGCCGCAACGTAACAGCGTCCACCGAGGGCCGTCAACGAACGCGCTCCCGCGGCGCCGGGCCACTCCGTTGGAAAGCAGCAAATAATCCACCTTGTCGACTCAATTGTGGAACAGGCCCGGCTGAATTTCCGCGGCTCGCGGGGATTTTTTTTGAGGATCGAACCCGCATCCGCTATCTATGGGCGCGCATGCGCGGCAAACCGAAAGAAACAACCCGGACCATCCGGTTCATCGACCTTTTTTGCGGCATTGGCGGATTCCACCTTGGGGTCACGCGGGCCGCCCAGCGGGCTGGAATCCAGGCTGAATGCGTTTTCTCCTCCGATATTGACGCCAAATGCCAGGAAGCCTATGCCGCCAACTTCGGCCGTGTCCCAGTGGGCGACATCACCCAGGTCGCCGAAAGCTCGATCCCCGCCCACGACCTGCTCCTGGCGGGCTTTCCCTGCCAACCCTTCAGCATCATCGGCCATCGAAGAGGATTTGAAGACACGCGCGGAACTCTATTCTTTGATATCGCCCGGATTTTAAAGGAAAAAAGGCCTGCTGCGTTTATCCTCGAAAACGTCAAACTTCTGGTGGGACACAACCAAGGTCAGACGCTAAAAAGGATCATGGAAACCTTAAAGGAACTTGGCTATTTCGCCGAGCCGAAGGTTTTAAATGCACTCAATTTTGGTCTGCCGCAAAAACGCGAGCGCGTTTTCATCGTTGGTTTCTTGGATCCCGCGAAAAAGGCACGATTTGAGTGGTGTACTGGCGGCCGAGAAATGGTTCCGCTATCTACGATCTTGGAACGAAATGTTCCCGCGAAATACTTTGCTTCAGCGCAAATCAGGGCGAATCGCCTTAGTAAAATGAAGCCCACGAACGTTCCGACCATTTGGCACGAGAATAAGGCGGGGCATATTAGTGCATATCCGTATTCCTGCGCTCTTAGGGCTGGTGCGTCGTACAACTACCTACTTGTAAATGGCGAGCGACGGTTGACTCCACGAGAAATGCTTCGCCTCCAAGGATTTCCTGACACGTTCCGCGTTGTGTGTAAGGATTGGCAAACAAGAAAACAGGCTGGTAATAGTGTGCCTGTAAACTTGGTTGAAGCTGTTGCGGCGCAGGTCATCGAGGCGCAAGGTTGGAATGCGTCGCCCTCGAGTAGGAGTTAACTCCGACAGGGGATGCGCTGAACAAAAACGTTTTATGGATGAGCCAAGGCTTAGGACCGTTGAGAAATTTCGACCGCCATATAATCTCAATGAATTTCCCGCAGGCTTTGCGGCGAGCCTCGGCAGAGAAATCGTCTATCACCTCGCGACCAAATCGCCTGCGCTTGAAGGCCCCGAGTGGGAGGCAATTTTCGCGAGAATTATTGGGGCAGAATGGAAGCCATCAAACGTCGGATTGGACGATATTGTGCTCGGCGACTGCGCTTGGGGTGCGAAAACAGTAAAGAACGCTTCGCCTTTTTCAGTTGGAAAAATTCGGCTGATTTCTGGCAGAAATGCTCCAATATACTCGTTCGATACAACCGATGTTCGGAAAGCGGATATTCAGGAATTGGGGGATCAGATTCTCTCAATCTACAATACAAGAGTCTGGGCGGTGCGAAAAAGATATCGTTTGCTCAGGACGGTTGTTTTGATCAAAGGAGAAGATCTCACTGAAGTTGCGGTTTACGAATTTGAAACTGTGGCGTTCAATTCTGCGGAATTCCGATGGAAATGGAATCTAAACGGGAACTTGGTTGGGTGTGACGCCAATCAACGACATTGTTTTACATGGCAGCCACATGGTTCGCAATTCACGATCATAGAAATTGTTCCCAAAACCAGGCTGCGAATTCGGGTGAAAGTTCCGCCAGCTCTGCCGCGGGAAGTCGTGCTGAGGGAAGTGGGGTTCGAACCAAGCTGGGTGCAAGTCATTTAGCTGAAACTCCGTTACTGGTTTCCTGATTTCAATTCACCTTAGGCTTTGATCCGCTTCAGCTTCGCATTGACGCCTTCAAGGTCGAAATGCGCGGGGTCAAAGGGTCCGCCGAACCATTCTTTCATTGCCTTGTGCTCGGGATGTTTCAGGTTTTTGACGGCTTTCAGGAAACTTTCGTAATAGCCCCACAGCCCTCCACAATCTTCCGGCGGGCACGCATTGGCCCCGTCGAGGCACACCGGGTGTTTGAACCCCGCGTCGGCTGGGAGGATGATTTCCCACACCACGTCATGCAGCCACCCGTCGCCAAAATCGTATTCATACATGCACTTTGCCTTCGGCCCGGCCATGAGGTCGTTGATCGTGTATTTTTTCTCATTGAGGGTTTCGATGTCGCCTTGGAACTCAGGATCGGGGACGCCGAAGAACATCGCGTCCTGCTTGGCGCCAATGACAAACTGATGCAGGTGGCAATCGTGCCAACCCATGGCGATCTGGATCACCTTGTGCAGCCGGTCCAAGCGCATGTCGGACCTGACCAGGACGGCGCGCCAAATCGGCGGCTTCGAATCCTTCAAAGTGATTTTGAGACGGTAAATCGGGGTCCCCGCCGCCGTGTCGTTCAGTGAAATCATGAACGCAGGATTTTGCATCCCCGCGCCGGGCACAAGAGATTTTCGCCACACTGTGGAATGGGCCATTCCACCGCGCCGGCCCCGAGCTTGTGAAAAATTTCACAAATTGGCTTGTCGGCGGGGCGCTGGGCGATAGATTGATGGCGAAGGGAGGCGTGTTTCGCCTCTGTTTTTGTTTATGCAGCAGACCCAAACGAAGACGGAAGTCGGCTATAATTCGAAGATCGAAGGGGAGGTCATTGTGACCAAGGCTGACGCTGTCCTGAATTGGTTCCGCAAGAATTCGCTGTGGCCCATGCCCATGGGCCTCGCCTGCTGCGCGATCGAGTTGATGGCCGCCGGGGCCAGCCGGTTTGACATCTCCCGCTTCGGCTCCGAGGTGATGCGCTTTTCCCCCCGCCAGTCCGACCTCATGATCGTGGCCGGGACGGTGACCTACAAAATGGCGCTCGCGGTGAAGCGCATTTACCAGCAAATGCCCGAGCCCAAGTGGGTCATCGCCATGGGCGCCTGCGCCTCCACGGGCGGCATGTACCGCAGCTACGCCGTGTTGCAGGGCGTCGACAACATCATCCCAGTGGACGTTTATGTCGCCGGATGCCCGCCCCGCCCGGAGGCGCTGCTGGACGCCCTGATCAAGCTCCAAGGCAAGATCGCCAAGGAGCCGACGCTCAAAAACCTCAAACGCGCCGCGTAGCGATCGTAGATCTGATGCCAGCCATAGATTCAGCGCGCAGCCTCAAATTGGAGTTTCCCGACCTCCTCTCCGAGCCGTTGGAATTTCGCGGCGAAGTGACCCTTTGGGTCTCCGATGCGGACCAAATCGCCGCCGTCTGCGCCTATTGCAAATCGGAACTCGGGTTCAATTACCTCCTCGACATCTCCAGCCTTGACCAGTACGGCGAAGACCCCCGCTTCGTCGTGGTTTACCACCTCCAAGTCCTCGGCCGCGCCGAGAATTTGCGCCTGAAAACGGCGGTGTCCGAGGAAAAATGCGAACTGCCCACCGTCAGCGGAATCTGGCGGACCGCCGATTGGCATGAGCGCGAAATTTACGACATGATGGGCATCCGCTTCCAGGGCCATCCCGACCTGCGGCGCATCCTGATGTGGGACGGCTACCCGCACTTCCCGCTCCGCAAGGATTTCCCGCTGGCCGGCAAGCCGACTGACCTTCCCGAGGTGGCGTTCACCGAACCCGCCCCGATGGAGGGAGGGCCCTTCGTCACGGTGGCCGGCGGGGTGGACACCATCGCGCGGGAGCCCCGCGTGCGCATCCCGGAAACCGACGCGCTGGAGGCCAACTCCCGCCTGGAGCGGCGCCGGGATTTGGGGCGGGCCGACGAACAGCATGGGAACGTGTCCAAAAGCTGAACCGGCGCAGATTTGATGAGCGAGACGACGACAACAGAAATAGAGTTCAAGGATTCGCCCGGGCGCATCGCCGCGGCGGCCCCCGTTTCGCGCCCCGCGCCCTCCGGCGCGGATGAGCAGGACGTCGCCGGCGAGAAAATGGTCCTGAACATGGGCCCCTCCCACCCGGCCACCCACGGGGTGCTGCGGATCATCCTGGAGTTGGACGGCGAGATCATCACCAAGGCGATTCCGGACGTCGGCTACCTCCACCGCGGCGACGAGAAAATCGCCGAGAACATGACGTACACGCAGTTCATCCCGTATACGGACCGCCTGGATTACCTCGCCCCGCTCGCCAACAACGTGGCCTACGCATTGGCGGTCGAGAAGCTGATGGGCATCGACCAAGCCCTCCCTCCCCGCTGCCAGTACATCCGCGTCATCTGCTGCGAGCTGGCCCGCATCTCCGCGCACCTGCTCGGCCTCGGCGCCTTCGCCATGGATGTCGGCGCCCTGACCGTCTTCCTCCACACCTTCACCGAACGCGAAAAAATCTACGATTTGTGCGAGGCCCTCACCGGGGCCCGCTTCACCACCTCCTACACCCGCATCGGCGGTGTCAGCCGCGATTTGCCCCCCGGCTGGATCCAGATGCTCAACAAGTTCCTCGACGAAGTCGTGGTCAACTTCGACGAGTCCGAAACACTGCTCACGCGCAACCGGATTTTCGTGGACCGCACCCGGGACGTCGGCGTGATTTCCAAGGAGATGGCGATCGATTACGGGCTGAGCGGGCCCAACCTGCGTGGCTCCGGCGTGGACCATGATGTCCGCAAGTCCGAGCCCTACCTGGTTTACAAGCAGCTCGATTTCGATGTCCCGATCGGCTCGGTCGGCGACTGTTACGACCGCTACCTCGTCCGCATGGAGGAAATGCGCCAAAGCGTCCGCATCCTCCGCCAATGCGTCGCCCAGCTCCCGGACGGCCCCGTCAACATCCCCGACGGGAAAACAATCCTGCCCCCCAAGGAAAAGGTGCTCACCTCCATGGAGGAATTGATCCACCAATTCATCCTGGTGACCCAAGGCGTGGACGCCCCCCCCGGTGAAGTCTATTTTGGGGCCGAGAATCCCAAAGGCGAGCTGGGCTTCTACATCAACTCCAAAGGCGGCGGCACCCCGCACCGCCTCAAAATCCGCGCCCCATCCTTTGTGAACCTGAGCATTTTGCCCGCCCTTTTGCCGGGCCATATGATGAGCGACACCGTCTCCATTCTGGGATCGCTGGACTTCGTCATGGGAGAGTGTGACCGATGAACACCAGCGTGCCAGCCCACCCCGTTGTTCCCACCGCCCCCAGCGGCCCATTTTCCGTTCCCGCGGCGCTGGAGAAGGAATGCGACGAGCTGATTTCGCATTACCCCGTCAAGCGCAGCGCCTCCCTCATGCTGCTCCACGCAGTCCAGGAACATTTCGGTTACATCCAGAAAGAGGCGATGGAATGGATCGCCGCCAAACTGGAATTGCAGCCGATCAACATTTTCGAGTTGGTCACCTTCTACCCGATGTTCCGGCAGCAACCGGTGGGCAAGACCCATTTCAAAGTGTGCCGCACCTTGAGCTGCGCGCTGGGCGGTTCCTATGAGCTGCACCGGCACCTGTGCGGCCGCCTCAAGCTCGATGCCCACGCCCACGGCCCCCAGACCACGCCCGACGGGAATTTCACCGTCGAGTTCGTGGAATGCCTGGCCAGTTGCGGCACGGCCCCGGTGATGATGGCCAACGAAGAATTTTACGAGGGCGTGTCGGCCGCCAAAGCGGACGAACTGATCGCGCGCAAGTGAAACAGCCCAAACCCAATGCTCAAAGACTGGCCCAAAGTGTTCAAGAAGCTGGAAAAAATGCCCGGCCTCTCCATCAAGGAAAGGGTGTTGCTCGCGCAGGGGTTGGCGGCGACGCCGGAGGAGCGCATGGAGCGCCACGACGATTACCTCCGCTCGTTAGGGCTTTACAGTCACTGGGACCGGGAAAAATCGGGTTTCAAATTGCAGGGATGACCACGGCCATTTCATATCCAACGTCCGAAGCCGTTCCCTCGAACTGGGTCAGCGGCGTGGGGAGGAAAGTCCAAGCCCGATGAGATGGCTGCCGAACATGGATTTGAACCATGACAAGCAGATTCAGAGACTGCTGTGCTACCGTTACACCATTCGGCAAATCGAAGGGCGTCAAATCTACGTGGTTCGGGCTGACAGTCAAGCATGAGTGATATGCCGCAGGAATTCCGCCTCATTTTCAAAAACATCGACGCGCCGGGCTTCACCCCGGACCTCGATTGCTACGTGCGCCATGGCGGGTATGACACGCTCAAAAAAGCGCTGGCCATCGCCCCCAAGCCGCTGCCCGACGGCAAGTCCCTCAGCGCCCCCGAGCAGATCCGCGAGGACGTCAAAGCCAGCGGCCTGCGCGGCCGGGGCGGCGCCGGTTTCTCCTGCGGCCTCAAGTGGTCCTTCGTCGACCGCAAGAGCGGCAAGC
>CAZSXX010000252.1:0-7002 GCA_964611245.1 uncultured Verrucomicrobiota bacterium
GCCACCTGCCGGATGTAAGTGCTTTTCCCAGCCATGTTCGGGCCCGTGATCAACGCAACCTGCTCTTCGCGGCTGTCCAGGCGGCAGTCATTGGGCACAAACCTTTCCTCGGCCAGCGCTTGATCGAGAATTGGGTGCCGCCCCTCGATGATGCTCAACGCCCCGGCGTCACGGACGTCGGGGCGGACATGCCCGTGCAGCCGCGCGGTCTCCGCGAAACTTCCCAAAACGTCCAATTCCGCCAAGGCTTGCGCGGTGCCCTGAATTTCGGGAAGTCGGCCAAGGACCGAGTCCCGCAATTTCAGAAAAATCTCGAACTCGAGTTTCGCGCTCCGCTCTTCCGCGCCGAGGATTTTTCCCTCCATTTCCTTGAGGCCAGGGGTGATGAAGCGCTCGGCGTTGGCGACGGTTTGCTTGCGCACATATTCCAGCGGGACTTTGTCCAAGTTCGTGCGGGTGACCTCAATGTAATACCCGAACACCGAATTGAAGCGCACCTTGAGCGAGGCAATGCCCGTCCGCTCGATTTCCTCCTGCTGGAGTTTCGCGATCCACTCCTTGCCGTCGCGCATGGCGGCGCGCAGCTCGTCCAGGGCCGGATCGTGCCCATCCCGGATCATTCCTCCCTCCTTGATTGGCAGCGGCGGTTCGTCCACCAACGCGCGGGCCAACAGGTCAACCAGGTCGGGCATCGGCGTCAGCCTCTCCCCGAGGCTCCGAAGAAGGCCACCGGCAGGTTCCCCGCGGAAAATTTCCTCCCGCATGCGGTCGGCGGATTCGACTCGGGCCGCCTGCTCCACCACGGCCCGCAGGGATGGAATGGCGGCCAGGCCCCGCGCGATCACCTGCAAGTCGCGCGCGTTCCCCGTGCCGACACTGACACGGGAAACAGTGCGCTCCAAATCCCGGACCTCCTTGAGCTCGGCGCGGAACTGCTCCAACGCGCCAGACTGGCCCATCCAAGTGGCCACCGCATCCTGGCGCGCTCGAATTGCGTTTTCGCTGGCCAGCGGCAAGGCCAGCCAGTCCCGCAGCTTGCGCGCCCCCATCGGGGTTGTGGTCCGATTCATGGCCGAGCACAGCGACGCGCCACCCGCATGCAATGGTTCGAGGACTTCGAGGGTGCTCAACGTCGTCGCGTCGAGCGTCAGGAAATCACTGGCTTGGTAGAATGAAAGGCGGGTCAGGTGCCCGACCTCCCGCCGCAAATGCTGGGAGAGGTAATGGAGGGCCGCCCCCGCTGCGCCGATTCCCGCGACTCTGTCCCTCAGGCCGAACCCATCGAGCGAGGCCACCTTGAAATGTTCGCGCAAGTTGAAAACGGCAGTTTCGGGCGCGAAAACCCATCCCTCATGCCCACGGGCCACGGAGCTCAGCGCGCCAAGTTTCAATCCAAGCGCGGCCTCCTCTGGAAAAATCAATTCGGAAGGCCGCAACCGCTCCAGTTCCGCGGTGAGGGCCGGCGCCCCATCCAGTTCGGTCACCCTGAAGTCACCCGTGGTCAAATCAACCACGGCAAGGCCGATCCGCTTTCCAACGGGATTCAGGGCGGCGAGGAAATTGTTGCGTTCGGCGGTCAGCAGGCGCTCGTCGAAATGTGTGCCCGGGCTCAGAATCTGGGTGACCTCGCGTTTGACCAACTGCCCCGGCCGGGCCTCCTCCACCTGATCGCAAATGGCCACCTTGCGTCCGGCTTTGAGGATCTTCCCGATGTAACCATTGGCCGCGTGGAATGGAATCCCGCACATGGGCGTCACCCCGCGCTTGGTCAAGGCGACATTCAGGATTTGCGCGCCTTCGATGGCGTCCTCGAAGAACATCTCGTAAAAATCGCCCAACCGGAACAGCAAGAGAGCGTCCTTGGGAAGCTCGGCCTTGATCCGGCGATACTGCGCCATCATCGGCGTTAACTGCGCATCACCCACTCCGCCAACCTAAGAAATGAAAATGCGTCCGTCGAAAACAAAAGCGCGCCGCGAAGGGGCGAGAGCCGAGAATTCAGGGGAATGGTGCACCGGCGAGGAGTTGAACCTCGAACCTTCTGATCCGTAGTCAGATGCTCTATCCAATTGAGCTACCGGTGCTCCGCAAGGCCGAGCAATCTACAAATGGCCCCTCCTTCGCGCAAGCGATTAGTCGCCGCTTCTTGCGTTAATTTTTTGATCCCCTTTCCGGACGCAAGCCCTTGGCCGGGGATTGTTGGGCCCGCCAGACGGGGTTTTCCCGGGTTGTGCCAGGCGCCACCACCGTCTTTCTTACTTGGGAGGAGAATGCGGCGCCATGGCGGCGTGGGAACTATGACGCGATCGAAATTTTTGGAGCGGCTCGCCGACCCCGAATATTTTTTCTAGGCAACCGGGATTGAGGACACGTTCATCACGAACCCCTCCCCCTCGACCGGCCGGACCTTGGACGAGTATGAGCTGACGCAGCATTACGCCAAATGGCCGCAAGATCTTGGACTGGTGAAGGAGTTGGGGGTGTCGCACGCGCGATATGGAATCCCGTGGCACCGCATCCAGCCCTCCCCAAACGAATGGCGGTGGGAGTCCGCCGATGGCCCACTCGAGCGCCTGCTCGCCTCTGGGGTGGATCCGATCGTCGACTTGGTGCATTACGGACTTCCCCCGTGGATTGAGTCGGCCTACTTGGACCAGAGCTTTCCCCAACGCATGGCGGAGTATGCCGCCCGCACGGCGGAACGGTTCAAGGGCCGCATTCATCTTTGGACGCCCCTGAACGAGCCGCGAATCACGGCCTGGTACTGCGGAAAGTTGGGCTGGTGGCCGCCTTTCCAGAGGGGTTGGAGCGGTTTTCTGCGGGTGATCGCCGGGGTGTGCAAAGGAATTGTCCATACGGTGCGGGCCCTTCGAAAGGTGGATGCCGAGAATTGCTGCGCGCACGTGGACGCGACGGACCTTTATGAATCCAACGACCCCGGACTCGGCGGCGAAGTCAGGCGCAGGCAGGAGATCGTGTTTTTAGCGTTGGATTTGGTCAGCGGCCGGGTGAACGAGAGGCATTATTTATGGGAATGGCTGCTCCAAAACGGGATGCCTGGGCGCGATCTGGACTGGTTCCAAGGCAACGCGATCGAATTGGACCTGATCGGAATCAACCTGTATCCGTTGTTCTCGCGCAAGGTCCTCAAACGTTCCCCACACCTGCGGATCCAAATGCCCTACGCGTCGGGCGATTTAGTGGAACGGGTGGCGGCGGCGTATTTTCACCGCCATCAAACGCCCCTTTTCGTGGCCGAAACTGCCTCGCTGGGGTCCATCAAGAAACGCAGCCAATGGCTTGTTGATTCTGTCGCTTCAGTGAGGCGGGCGAGGGAAAAGGGTCTTCCGGTGATGGGATACACTTGGTGGCCGCTTTTTGCCTTGGTGACCTGGGCTTATCGGCAGGGAAAACATCCGGCCGCCTACTATCTCAAGCAAATGGGATTGTGGAATCTCGTCCCGGCCCCCTCCCCCGATTCCATTTCGGGAGAAATTGACCTGAAGCGGGTTCGAACCACTCTGGTTGATGAGTTCCAACGGCTCGCGTCGGCCGGCTCATCCCCGGTGGGCCGGGTCCACCGCGCGGAGGGCGAGGATCGAGGCGGCCACAAAACCGCTGAATGGACGACCTTGGCGGGTCCTTACGTGGAAGGAAACTGAATGTTTCGCAGCTTTTTTTTCGCAGGATTTGAGTGCGCCACTGGGTATAACGCACGAGGAGATTGGATCGACCAAGTGGCGGCGACACGACACGACCAGCGCGCCGAAGCGGATTACAAGCTGCTGAGGGATGCTGGCATTTTTGCCGCCCGCGAGGCGGTGCGGTGGCCGTTGGTGGACCGCGGAGCCGGCGAGTATGATTTTTCCACCGTGACGCCCTTTCTCGAAGCGAGCCAACGGCACGATGTTGAAGTGGTCTGGGATCTTTTTCATTACGGCTACCCTGACAACCTGGATTTGTTCGGCGAGGATTTCCCAAAACGCTTCGCCGATTATTGCCACGCCGCCGCGAAGCACATTTGCCGCAACTCGGACGGGGTCCACTACTTCACCCCCGTGAACGAGCCCTCGTTTTTTGCTTGGGCGGGTGGGCATGTGGGGCGGTTCGCCCCACATTGCGTTGGAAAAGGGGTGGAGCTGAAACGCGCCCTGGTTCGCGCGGCCATCGGTGGCATCGACGCCATTCGCGCGGCGGCGCCGAGTTCACGGATCGTCAATGTGGACCCCTTGTGCCATGTGCAACCGGCATCCACCGACTTGCGGAAGGAAGCGGACTGGTTCAACGAGCACGCCGTGTTTGAATCCTGGGACATGCTAGCTGGCCGCGTGCATCCGGAACTTGGAGGATCCCGCGCGCATCTCGACATCGTTGGCATGAATTATTACTGGACCAACCAATGGGTGCTGGGCCAAGACGAACAACCGCTGGCGGACGACGACACCCGGCGTGTGTCGCTGCGCGACTTGGTCAAAAAGGTCCACCAACGCTATGGGGGCGACATTCTGATCACCGAGACCGCGCACGTGGATGACATGCGTCCACAATGGATGGCCTATGTGGCCGACGAAGCCGAAGCCATCCTTTCCGCAGGGATACCGCTCCGGGGGGTGTGCCTATATCCGATCCTTGGAATGCCCGAATGGCACGATCCGGAGAAATGGACCCAAATGGGCCTTTGGGAGGTGGATCAAGCCTGCGGCGAACGGATGGTCTGCGAGCCAATGCTCGCCGCACTGCGAAAGGCCCAACGGATCGAAAAACGCTTCGGCCGGCAGCTTAACCTTTAAGCGCGAACGATGGCAGCAACGCCTGTTGGAGGGCGATTTGCGACCAAGTTTCCATTCGATCCTCGCACGCCCGCAACGCTTCGAGAGTCGCCCAATGCGCGGTCATCAACTCCGGCTCGTTGACAGTGAAGTCGGGGGAATCTGTCTCCAGAAGGAACACAAGGCCGAGGTGAACTTGGCCAACGGGAGTGCTGTCATCGGAGATGATGCCCGCCAAATCGAGCGACTTTCGACCTCCCAGAAGGTGAATTTCCTCGTCCAGCTCCCGTTCAAGGCCCGCATGAATGACGTTCTGGCCGGCCCCCAAAACTTCAAGGTCATTGATATGGCCACCCACCCCGATCGAGCATTTGCCATGGAGCCGCTTTTCAGTCTGCCGACTGGTTCGTTGCATCAACAGGAATCGATCCTGAAAACGAACCAAAACGTAGGGAATGATTTGTTTGAAGGATGGATCCTCCTCCACCGTGGCTCGGCTTCGAAAGGAATGGTTGGAGAGGATATATTCCAAAGCCTGGTCGAGGCCGGACGTCGTGAACGCGCCTGTCAATAGACGATTAATGCCGGCAGTGGGGACGACGAGGACATTTTCATTCACCGTTGAAGGTTAAGAATTTCGGACTTTTTCGTCCATCTGTTTTGGGGGCTTTGATCCAGGACGGTCAGGCCGTGGGCGTTTCAGGCGCTGAAACTCTCACCGCAAGAACAGCTTGTCGCGGCGTTGGGATTTTTCACCTTGAAGCCGCCATCCTGCAGGGAATCCACATAATCGAGCTCCGAGCCCGTGACATAAAGGGCGCTTTTGGGATCCACCACGACCCGAATTCCACCGCTTTCGACCAAAATATCCCGGTTGGCGGGAGCGTCCTGCAAATCCATTTTGTACTGCAGGCCGCTGCACCCGCCGCCGATCACCGCGACCCGCAGCACGCCTTCTGGCCGGTTCTGCCTCTGTAGAAGGGAGCTGACCTTGCGGGCGGCATTTGGCGTGACTTTGACAAGCCGCTCGTCACCGACCCGAAAATTCGGGCCGGGGGCAGGCAGGGTGGTGGGTTTCGCCATCATGCGCACAGTGTATTGAGTCCCGGGAGGGGAGTCAACTTTGGCGCTGCCCGGCCGGATGCTGAAGATTTTCCGAACCGAAATGGCGATGGCGGCGTTAAAAGGTTGATGGCATGAGTTTTTTGGACATCAGATCGATCCTGACCGGCTCGGATGAGCAACTCATGTGGCGGGTGCGCATGGAGAATGATGAGGAGGCGTTTGGACGGCTCGTCTGCAAATGGCAGGGGGCGATCCAAAGGCTGTGCGTGCGGATGTTGGGCGACGCCCAACGGGGCGAGGATTTGGCGCAGGAGGCGTTCATTAAGGTTTACTCAAAGCGGGCGGATTATCGCCCGTCCTCCAAGTTCTCGACCTATGCGTGGAGGGTTGCCTTGAACCTCTGCTATGACGAATTGAGGCGTTTAAAAAGGCGGCCTGAAACGCCGCTGGAGTCCGATTGCGATGAGGACGGAGAATGCTTTTCGCTCCTGGATCGACAATCCCCCGTCGAGTCCACCCCTGTCAGCGTCATGGAGGAGAGGGAAAAGGCGGAGTTGGTCCGAACGGCCCTGCAGAAGCTCCCGGAGCAGTACCGGTCCGTGGTCGTGCTCCGGCATTTCGAAGGTTTGAAATTTCGGGAAATTGCGGAAGTGTTGGAGATTCCGGAGGGCACAGTGAAGTCCCGCATGGTCGAGGGCTTGTCGCTGTTGTCCGAAAGTTTAACGCGCGCGTTCCGAGCCGAGGAAACCCCCCGGCCCGCTGGCCGCAGGAAAGAAAGCCTAATTTTATGAGCCACCCCACAAGCGAAGAATGGATGTCTTTTTTATACGGCGAAAGCCCCGTCAGGGAGCAGGATCGCCTCCGGGCGCATTTAAACCAATGCGCGGATTGTCAAAGCCAAGTGGGACAATGGCGCCGGACGATGGCGAATTTAAGCCTGTGGGAACTGCCCGCCGCCCCGAGGCATTCCCGTCAATCGACTTGGCAGAAGTGGGCGGCGGCGGCGGCGATTTTTATGGCAGCGGGAGCATTGGTAGGCGCGTCCGCCCAGGCCCATTGGACCCAGAAAGATCTTTCAGCGCGGTTGAACCAAGTTTCGGCGGAGTCCGCCGCGAGCCGCGCCCAACTTGCGGAATTGGCGCAAGCAATTGATGCGCAACGGGTTTAT
>CAZSXX010000253.1:0-6987 GCA_964611245.1 uncultured Verrucomicrobiota bacterium
GGGGTGCGGTTTGTGCAGATTTTTCAGGGCGGTGGCGGGGGCGGGGATTGGGACGCGCATTCGGAGATCAAATCGAACCACACAAAGCTGGCGGGGCAGGTGGACAAGCCGATCGCGGGGTTGCTGAAGGATTTGAAGCAGCGAGGGATGCTGAAGGACACGATGGTGGTGTTTGGGACGGAATTTGGGCGGTCCCCGGGGGCGGAGGGGACGGGGCGGGACCATCATCCGCAGGGATTTTGCGCGTGGCTGGCGGGCGGGGGGATCAAGGGCGGGGTGCAGCATGGGGTGACGGATGAGCTGGGGTTCCACGCGGTGCAGGACCGGCATTACATCACGGACATCCACGCGACGGTGATGCATTGCATGGGGCTGGATTCGCACCGGCTGGAGGCGCCGGGGAGGAAGCGGCTGGACATGGACCACGGATCAAAAATCGACCCAATCATCATTTGAAAATGCGCACATTGTTTTGTTTGGCCATGGCTGTTTCCGTCGGACTTTCAGCGCGGGGGGAGGTGAGGGTGGCGACGTTTGATGTGGATGTGACGCCGCCGGTGGGGTCGATGATGGCGTATGACCGGGTGTCCAATTGGTGGGACATGGGGTTGAGGGCGCGGGGGATCGCGGTGCTGGGGGCGGGGGAGCCGATCGTGCTGTGCAGCGTGGATTGGATCGGGATCGCCAATGAGAGCCATGACGCGTTCCGGGAGGCGTTGGCGCGGGCGGCGGGGACGACGGTGGGGCGGGTGAGCGTGCACGCGAACCACCAGCATGACGCGCCGGACTCGGATTTTTCGGCGGAGCGGATTTTGAGGGAGGCGGGGGTGGACGCGGGGCAGTTTGAGGGGACGTTCCAGCGGCACGCGCTGTCGAACCTGGCGAACGCGGTGTCGGCGTCGCTGAAGGCGGCGCAGCCGGTGACGCAGGTTGGGCTGGGCGCGGCGAAGGTGGAGAGTGTGGCGTCGAACCGGAGGATCGCGGGGCCGGATGGTAAGATTCGGGCGGTGCGGTACACGGCGACGGCGGACGCGGCGTTGCGGGCGGAGCCGGAAGGGGTGATCGACCCGATGGTGTCGGTGGTGGGATTTTTCAACGGGGAGAAGCCGGTGGCGGTCCTGAGCTATTATGCGACGCATCCGCAAAGCTATTACCGGACGGGGATTCCGAACCCGGATTTTCCGGGAATCGCGCGGTTTTTGCGGCAGATGGAGATGCCGGAGGCGCTGCATGTGCATTTCAACGGAGCGGGGGGGAACATTGGGGCGGGGAAGTACAACGACGGGTCGCCGATGAACCGGAGGGTGTTGGCGGGGCGGCTGGCGGACGGGATGCGGCGGGCGTGGGAGGGGATGAAGAAGGAGCCGCTGGCGGCGGAGGGGGTGACGTGGAATGTGGCGCTGGCGGCGCTCGCGCCGGGGACGAATTTGGTGGCGGCGCAATTGGAGAAGCAATTGCGGTCCACGAACGTGACGACGGCGACGCGGGGGGCGGCGTCGCGGCTGGCGTTTTTGCGGCGGTGCGAGGCGGGGCGGAAGATTGAGGTGGGATGCCTTGGGTTGAATGGGGCGCGGATTTTGCACCTGCCGGGGGAGTTGTTCGTTGAGTACCAGTTGGCGGCGAAGGGGGCGCGGCCGGACGCGTTTGTGGCGATGGCGGCGTATGGGGATTATGGGCCGTGGTACATCGGGACGGCGCGGTCGTATGACGAGGGGGGCTACGAGACGAGCCCGTCGGCGACGAATGTGGGGCCGGACGCGGAGCCGGTGTTGCAGGCGGTGATCCGTGATTTGTTGAAGTGATCAGGCGGGGACTGGGCGGGCGACGGAGAGCTTGGCGATGATCGATTCGAGGAGGAGGAGAGCGAGGGCGACCACGAGAAGGCGGCGCCAGAGTTTCTGACGGGATTCCTGCTCGGTGGCGAGGAGGAGTTGCTCGCGCTGTTTCTGTTCGGTGAGGGAAATGGGGGATTCGTCGCGCTTGAGGGGGAGGCCCATGCTGGCGAGCTGTTCCTCGGGGACGGGGGCGGTGCGGCTTTCGGAGGGGTCGAGATTGGCGGCGAAGAGGAGGTTGGGATTGGCGGCGGTGTAGAAGCCGGGCTGGTCGGGGAGGAGCGCCTCGCCTTTTTTCCAGACGGCGGAGGCGCCGTCGGGCTTTTGGATGGCGATGGATTCGCCGGAGAAATCGGCGGGGTAGGGAATGGCGTCGCCGATGAGAAGCTGGCGGGTCTGGAGGGAGAGGGGCGCGCTTTGTTCGAGGAGTGAATAGAGGAGGGGGACGAATTTGGTGGAGAGGGCGAGCTGTGAATCGGTGGGGTTCCAGCCGGAGGCGAGGAGGTGGAGGGCGCCGGCGGGGAGGGGGATTTGGACGAGGGCCGGGGTGGTGTCGTCAAAGGCGGCGATGACGCGGGCGGCGGGGAGGGCGGCGAGGTCGAGGCGGCGGTGTTTCCAGAAATGGATTTTGGTGAAGTCGTTGAAACGGGCGTCGCGGAATTGGGCGAAGAGCGGATCGGCGAAATCGATTTGGGCGAGCATGACGTAGGGGCCGGTGGCCTCCGTGGCGGCCGGTGCGGCGGCTCCGGTGAGGGTGGCCACGGGGGAGAGGTCGGCGCCTTCGCCAACGACGAAGAGGACGCCGCGGCCGGAGGCGAGGAGGGTTTTGAGGGCGGGGACGTCGGCGGGGGAGAGGGCGGAGAGGATGGCGAGGCTGGCGTCGATGGGGGCGCCGGAGCCGGGTTCGCGCGAGTCCACGCGGACGGCGAAGGAGGCGGTTTCGGGGAAGGCGCGGCGGAGATAGAAGAGCTGTCCGTTGGGATCGTCCTCCTTGTCGCGGCCGATGTAAGCGACGCGGAGGGTCTGGCGGGGCGGGGCGGCGTGGTAGGCGTGGTTGTCGAAGGGCTCCGTGTCGCCGGTGAGGAGGAGGGCGGCGCGGGAGGCGTTGGTGGCGGCGGCGGGGAGGGAGATGGAACGGTTTTGGCCGCCGGGGACGTGGAGTTCGAGGGGAGGGGAATCGAAGGCGAGGCCGGAGGCGGGGGCCCAGCCGACCTTGAACTGTTCAACGGTGGCGGCGGCGGAGTTGAAGACACGGGCGCGGAGGCGGGTGTTGGTGACGGAGAGGCTTTCGCCGGGGGCGGCGTTGAGGACCTGGAGGCCGGCGTTGCCGGTTTTGGCGAGGACGGGCTCGAGGATGACTTCGCAGCCTTTGGGCCACTCGAAGCCCTGGAGGCCGTCGAGGCGGGCGCCTTGCTGGAGGTCGGAAATGAGGATGACGCGGGAGCGTTTTTCGCCCTCGGAATCGGCGCGGGAGGCGTCGAGGATCATTTCGCCGGCGGCGGTGAGGGCCTTGCCGAGATGGGTGGCGGCCCAGGTGGGGGCGGCGGCGTCGAGGCGGCTGGCGGCGGTGGCGGCGCGTTGGGATGGGCCGGCGGTTTTCCAGTCCTCGAAGCTGAAGAGGGTGCGGGGTGCGGAGTCAAAGGCGAGGAGGGCGAGGGAATCGTTGGGTTCGGCGC
Source organism: uncultured Verrucomicrobiota bacterium (assembly GCA_964611245.1). GTDB lineage: Bacteria > Verrucomicrobiota > Verrucomicrobiia > Limisphaerales > SXQI01 > CAZSXX01. The sequence continues at coordinate 3,509 of CAZSXX010000253.1, forward strand.
GCTGGATGGCGGCGGCGGCGGCGCGTTTGGCGGCGTCCCAAAGGCCGGTCCGGCGCATGCTGGCGCTGGTGTCGACGAGGACGACGACGCGGCGGCCGGAGGGGGCGATGGGCGGCTCGGTGGAGGCGCGCCGGAAGTACGGGCGGGCAAAACTGGCGGCGAGCAGGCAGATGATGGCGCAGCGGAGGAGGAGGAGGAGCCAGTTTTCGAGGTGGCTGCGGCGGGTGAGGCGCGGGGGGCTCTCCTTGAGGAACATGAGCGTGCTGAAGCGGACGCGCTCCTTGACGGTGCGGCGGATGAGGTGGAAGAGGATGGGGGCGGCGATGGCGAGGGCGCCGACAAGGAAGAGCGGGGCGAGGAAGGACATCAGCGGGCTCCTTCGCTGGCTTCATACAGGCGCGCGAGGTCGAGCAGGAGGACCTCCAGCGCGGCGTAGTATTCGTCCTTGGAGAGGGTGGCTTTGCGGTCGCGGAGGGCGGCGATTTTCAGCTCGAGACCGTCGCGGCGGGCGCGTTCGTCTGGGGAAAGCTTTTGGTCCTCGGGATTGGAAATGAGATGGAGCATGCGGGCGCGGCGGCCATCGACGACGTCGTCCGAGCGGGAGGCGGCCGCGTTTTTTTGGGCTTTCTTGACGGCGCGGACGCCTTGGAACCAATCGGAGGGGGTGCCGAGGCCGTCGCCATTGTCGTCGATGAGGGCGTGCTCGGTGGCGAGGCGGCCTTCGTCCTTGTAGAAATCGGCGACGCGGCGGGAGGCGAAGAGGAAGGCTTCGAGGAGGGAGGTTTGGCGGTCCTTGTCGAGGTCGGCCTGGATGGAGCCGATGGATTCGGCGAGGTACTGGCCGAAGCGGGGGAAATTGAGCTCGGCGCCGCTGCGGGTGGCGGTGAGGACAATGCGGTTGGTGGCGGCGAGGGGCTTGAGAAAGGCGCCGGAGGAGGAGGCGGTGTTGACGATGACGAGGGGGCGTTGGGCGGGCTTGAGCCAGGCGGCGAGTTCGGCGGCGGAGAAATCGGGGCCGCGCAGGTTGAATTTGGCCTCCTTGCCGTTGTCGGTGCCATGGCCAATGAGGACAATCCAAGCCGGGGTGGGGTTGGTTTGGGAGAGGGGCTCGAGGGCTTTTTGGAAGGCGCGGCGGTCCTCGTCGCTTTCGGGGCTGGCGACGGGGCCGAGGCCGATGGTGTGGACTTCGGCGCCGCCGCGGAGGGCGGCTTCGCGCCAGAGTTTCTCGCAGTTGGCGAAGATGGGTTCGTAGGTGTCCTCCCCGGCGGCGCCCACGACGAGGAGAACGTGGGGTTTGGGGTCGGGGGCGGAGGCTGGAGCGGGTTGAGCGAGGGTGTCGGAGGGAAGCAAAAGGGCCAGCTGGAGAGCTGCGGCGCGCATGAACTGGGAGGCTCGATGTCGCAAACGCCGCAGTTTACGCTCACGGAGGGAGCGCATGCAAGGCGAGTTGATGGGAAAAGCGATTCTTTGGAGGCAGAAAAATCGTTTTTCGGGCGGGATGGGATGGGATCAATGCGATTAAAAGACTCAAAAAACGCCTCAAAACATCACCTAAACACAAAAAAGAAAATCTATGCATCTTTTTCTGTTGACTCTGTTTGAAGACTTGCTATGTTGACATCAAGTTGAATGAAAAACATTAAGGATGATATGAAAGCGAAAAGAGTGTATGAGGCGGTCACATGGAAAGGAAGCGGACGAGTCGCCGCGCTCCTGACGGCTGGGATGATGGCGGGATGCACGCACCATGGAGCGCGGCGGCAAAAGCTGGACGCGAGGCTGGCGGAGGAATCGAGGGCGTTGACGACGGCAGTGGTGGACGTTCTGCACCGGCAACCGGCGGGGGAGCGGGATGTCTACGCCGCGACGGCGATGATGTTCGCGGAGCAGGACCAGCGGGTCGAGGGGTTGCCGACGCAGCCCTTCGACGTGCCGGGCTTGCTGGCGAGCGTGGGGGTGACGAACGGGGTGGCGGCGATGGAGGCCGTTGAGAAAGGCGACGCGGGGCGGGCGGTGGTGGAGGTGCGGGAGCGGTTCGGGAAGCAGGACGAATGGCGCGCGGCGGCGGCGAAGGAGGAGTTGGCGCTGGTGGAGATGGGGGTGGCGGCGGAGGCGGCGCGGAACCGGAGAGTGGCGGGGTGGAGCTGGTTTTCGGCGGGCGCGGTGGGCCTGCTGGGAGGGGCGGTGGCGCTGTTTGTTTTCTGCCCGATGGCGATTCCGTTGGCGGGGCGGACGCTCGGGTGGCTGGTGGGGAAGCTGCCCGGGTTGGCCTCGGCGTGCGGGGTGGTGAGCGTGAAGGCGTTCGACGCGGTGGTGCGGGGGATCGAGAAAACGAAGAGGCAGGGCTGGCCGGGCGCGCCGACTGTCCCTGTGGCCAATTCGAATTTGGCGGGCGGGGACAGCCGCCGCGGGCCGGCGGCGGATTGGGTGGCGCAATTGGAGGCGGCGCTGGGGCGGGAGATGGACGCGGCGCACAAGGAATTGGTGCGCGCGCGCAAAGCGAAAATCGCCTGAGCCATGGACGCGATCGAACAAAGCTTGGTGCGGGAGGCGATCACCACGAGGGCGTTGGGAGCGCTGTTGACGGGGGTGGAGGAGGATGGAGGGGAGGCGGCGCGGTGGAAGCTCATGGTTGAATTGGGGCGGAGGGAGAAAGCGGAGTCGGGCGAGGGGAATGGGGCGGGGAAGCGGGATGGGCGGGGATTCACGGCGGCGGAGACGGCGGAGGGGTTGGACGCGTTGCTGGGGGGAGGGTTGGAATGAAGGCCAGGGAGGTGGAGATGAACGGGCGGTTGCGGGAGCGGTTCCTGCCGTACCAGCGGCGGTGGCTGGAGGATGGAAGCCGGTTCAAGATGGGGCTGTGGGCGCGGCAAACGGGGAAGGACATGACGGCGGCGGCGGAGGCGGTGACCGATTGCCTGCGGAGGCCGGGGACGGTGTGGGCGATCGTGGCGGCGGGGGAAAGGCAGGCGCTGGAGTCGCTGCGGAAGGCGAAGGAATGGGCGGAGGCGACGCATTTCGCGCTGGAGCAGTACCACGAGACGCGGGCGCGGGCGGGGGCGCTGATGAAGTCGGCGGAGATCGTGTTTGAGAACCGCTCGCGGGTGATCGCGCTGCCGGCGAGGCCGGAGACGGTGCGCGGGTATTCGGCGAACTTGATCCTGACGGAGTTCGCGTTCCATGACCATCCGGCGGAGATCTGGCGGGCGATCTATCCGAGCATCTCGAACCCGATGCGGGGCGGGGCGAAGCGGCTGCGGATCATCAGCACGCCCAACGGGCCGGGGGACAAGTTCCATGAGCTGTGGGTGAAGAGCGAATACACGAAGCACCGGGTGACGATCCATGAGGCGGCGGCGGAGGGGTTGGGGATTGATGTGGAGGGGCTGCGGAAGGGGTTGAACGACCCGGAGGGGTGGGCCCAGGAATATGAATGCCAGTTCATCGACACGGGGAGCGTGCTGCTGCCGTATGAATTG
>CAZSXX010000254.1:0-4227 GCA_964611245.1 uncultured Verrucomicrobiota bacterium
TGGGGCCATTTTTATTTTTGGTTTTCCTGGGGATGGCGTGGCTGGTGATGGCGGCCATGGCTGGGTGGCCAGGCGCGTTGCCCATGGCTGTGGCGTATGGTCCGTTCCTGTTGGCGCATGTGGTGGAGATGCATTCCAGCGCACGGTTCGGTTTGTGGAAGGGGTTGCAAAGGGGGGATGGCGGCGGCGCCTTCCGCCGCGCGCTCATGATGGGCGGCCTCGGGGCGGCCGGGGCGGTGGGTTGCGCGGGATTGTTGGCGTTGACGCTGAGCCCGGCGGTGGGGGCGCAAACTGCGATCGCGTCGGGCGTCCTGTTCCTGGCGGCCGCGTTCTGCGCGGTGGGGCTAGGGTTCTGGGCCACGACGGCCGACAAATTGGCCGACGATTTCCGGGCGGCGGCGACCGGCGGGTCCGAGGCCGGGTGAGGTTTCAGGCGGGTGGGGCTTGGTGGAGCTTGCGCAGCGGCTCTTCGGCAGGGCCGCTCAAGATTTCCCCGTCCGGGTGGAAACGAGAGCCGTGGCAAGGACAATCCCAGGTTTTGTCGGCGCCATTCCAGCGCACGATGCAGCCGAGGTGGCGGCAGACGGCGGAACAGACCGTCAAAGTTCCGCGGTCGTCACGATACGCGGCGGCTTTCTGGCCGTGGAATTTGACGATTTTCCCCTCTCCATTCGCGAGTTCAGAGAGGGGCCCCGCGTCGACTGGGGAGAATCGGCCGCGCAGCAGGTAATAGGGATAATCGAGGTTTTCTTTCACGTAACGCCAGAGGCCATCGTGGAACGGTTTGCGGTCGACGCGGAAGAGATCGAACCAGGGATTTTTGCGGTCGAGAAAGCGGTCGCGAGCCATGGTGGCGGCGAGAGTGCCAAGGGTGAAGCCGTTGCCGCAGAAGCCGGTGGCGATGAATTCGCGGGAAGCGTTCTCGCCGATGAAGGGGAACCCGTCGTCGGTCTCCACCACCTGTCCCATCCAGCGGGATTCGAGTTTCGCTTGGGGCAGATTCTCCACCATTTTGGCGTTGAGCCTGGCAAAGACCGCGTTGGGATCGTCCTCCTGGCCTGTTTTGACATCCCCGCCCCCGAAAATGACGTAGTCGTGGTCCGGCTTGGAATCGACCCGAAGGTAATAATAGGGTTCCGAGGTGTCCCAAAAGAGAGCCTCGGAAAGTTGACCCTTGGGGAGGCGGGCCCCGAGAACGTAGCTGGTGTAAAGCGAGAGCTTGCTTTGAAAGAGAGTCGCCGGCAAAAGGCTCTTTTTTCCCATCAACGGATTATGGGTGGCGATGACCAGGTATTCGCAGCGGATTCGCCGCCCACCGGCGCAGACGGTCATCGGATCCTCCTCGACGTCCTCGAACGCGGTGTGCTCGAAGACCTGGCTGCCATCGCCGGGGATTGCCCGGACCATCGGGTCGAGATACTGGAGCGGATGGAATTTGGCCTGGTGAGCGAAGCGGACCCCGGCGTGGCCCGAGTATGGCACGCGGTCGACCCATTCGGCGTCGAAGCCAAACTCACGGGCGAGGGCGGCGTCCTCCTCAAGGCGGGAGCGTTCGCTTTCTTCCGGATGGGCGATGGATTGATGGAGGTAGCCGGGAACCCAGCGGAAACCGCAGTCCACGCCGGTGGCCCGGCTGATGGCCTCAATTTCGTCGATGGCGGCCGCGCCGGCTTCCCAGAAGGCGCGGGCTGCGTCCTTGCCAAATTTTTTGGACAGGTCGTGCAGGCGGCGATCGGTGACGTAGGTGAGATGAGCCGTGGTGCGGCCGGTGTCCCCCGAGCAAATGCGGCCGCGCTCGAGCAGGGCGACCCGGACTCCCTCTTTGCGGAGAAGGTACGCGGTGGTGATTCCGGTCAGGCCCGCGCCGACGACCACGACGTCGACCTCGACATCGCGCTCGAGTTTGGGGAAGGGTGGAAAAGAATCTGTTTTAGACCAATACGGCTCAGTTTTCATGACATTCCTCGTTGTTTCATTGGACCAGCAGGGTTCGATACGCCGTCAACCCGGCGGCATTGGAGAGCGGCAAGCGCACCTCGAGGCGGTTTGAAGACAGGGTGCGGCGTCCGACTGTGGTCCAAATTTGAAAATCTGAAGTTTGCTGGACATCGAACGACTGGCCGGGCTGGCCATCGACCTGGAGGATGCAGACGCCGCCCTCCGGCGCGGCACTGGCGGCAAGAGAAGGCGGGGATGCGCTGACGCCGATGAACACCGCATTCAGGATGGCGTTGTTGCCGGAGACCCTCTTGACCTGAACGGCCACGTGTCCTTTTGCGTTGAAGACGATGTAAGTTCCATTGCCGAAGTTTTGGAGTCTTTGCTGGGCAAAAACCTGGCCGGCGCCGTCTGTGATGACCACATCCTGGGTGCGCCCGCCATCCCAATCCATGAAATAGAGGGCGACCTGGTGGAGGGCGTTGGTGTAGAGGGCGAGGTTGAGGGTCAATTCGCTGGGGGAATACCAGCAGGAGGCGACGCGGCCGGTGGCGCGGCCGTATTTGTTCAGAGCCTGGGGCGCGGTGGTGGTCTCATTCCAGATCCAAGTCTGCGCGCCGGGAAGCGAATATTCCAGGAAAGGGGGGAGATTGGTGAGCCAACCGCCGAGCGCGAATCCGGTGGCGCCGTAGAGGGGGTTCCAGTCGCCAAGAGTCTGGGAATCGAGGACAGGAGGCGAGACGACGCTTTGCATGGTGTTGGTGAGGGAGACCTGCCGGGGCGGGCTTTCCGGGTAACCGGGCTTGAAGGCCTTGGCTTTGATGACCGCGCTGGCGCTCAGTTGAAATGGGGCGGAAAAGACCGGACTGGAGGGGCCAGGATCGGATCCGTCAGTGGTGAAGCGGATGGTGGAGCCGGGCAGGGAAGCCATGCTGACCGTGGTTTTGCCGGAGAATTCGCCGCTCGATGGAGTTATGGCGGGAGAGGGCATGGTGACCGGGTCGAAGAAGATGCCGGAGAAGAAAGTGGAGTGAGTCCAGACGGTGGGAGTGATGCGGATGTCGGCGTAGTTCTGGAGGTCGACCACGACATAGTGGCCGTTGGTGTAAGAATCGTAGTCGATGGACTGGAGGATTTGATTTGAGAAAGGGTCCACGACGTCCACGCGTCCGGCGCGGTAGCCCGCGAGGTAGTCGACCATATAGATGGAGACGCGGTGGGGTTGGGAATCGGTGAAACGGACGCGGAGGTCGAGCCATGGGCCGTCGCCGAGGTGCCAAACGGAGTAAAGGCGTGATTCGCCGTTGGGGTACTGGAGGGTTTCCTTTTGGTCGCGGGTGTCCCAGAGCCAGACGCGGGAATAAATGTTGGTGCTGTCGATGGCGGCATAAGGCGGGAGATTGGTGGCGGCTTCGGGGAGGAAAAAGCCTTCGCGTCCGTAATTTCCGATCCAATCCCCCTGGGTGGCGCGGTCAAGGCCGAGAATGGCGGCGGTGGGCGCGCGAAGATTGACGATGGACTCGGGGGAATAGGGGGATTCGCCATTGAAGCCGAGGGTTTTCATCCGGTAGGCGAAAGCGTTCCTGGTGACCGATTTGTCCACAAAAAGGGAGGAGCCGGGGCCGGCTTGGCCAATTTCCTGAAATGCGCCGTCGGGGAGAGTCCGGCGTTCGACCACGAAAGCGCGGACACCGGAGGAGCGCTGGATCCATTTCAGGGTGACGCCGGCGGGAGTGATCATGGAGCTGGAAAGGGCTTCGGGGGCGGCGGGAGGGGCGGCGGTGGCGGAAAGGCTGTCGGGGAAAAAGGCGCCCTGGCTGAGGTTGATGTAACTGCCACTGGGCGAGATTTCGACTTTGACGGCCCGGACCATATAACAATCGCCCGCGGCGCCGGACGGGTCGGCGAAGGCGGTGCCGGATGTGGGGGAGGAGCCACTGACGCGGGTGAATGGGCCGGCGTCGGAGGGGGCGCGATAGACATGATAGCCGACGACCGCCGGGTCCGGGGACGGACGCCAAGTGAGTTGGACGCCGGAGGGGGCGACCGTTCCCTGGAGATCCTCGGGCGGAGCGACGACATGCATGCGGAGGGTCGGGTCACCCATGAGGGCGATATGGACGAGGCCGGAGGCGGCGGGGGACTGGGGCGGATAAAGGCCGCCGGGACGGTTGTTTTGGGTCAAAAGGGCTGAGACGCCGATGGGTTCGCCCATGGCCATGGGGTGCAGAAGCCATTGAGGCTGGCCCGCGAAGATGACGGTGAGGGTGTAACCGTTGGCGCCGAGTG
>CAZSXX010000254.1:4237-6974 GCA_964611245.1 uncultured Verrucomicrobiota bacterium
GAGTGGAGCGCGGAGGAAGTCGCTTTCACGGTCCCAATCGGCGAAATAACTGCCGAGGAAACTGGTGAAAACGACCTTCGGATTGTTGAGGGCGAAGGAATCCGAGGTGCCGATGTAATCCGATCCGTAGAAGCTGCCGGAGCTGACGCAGATGGACCAGAGATAGGAGTCTGTCTCCAGGGTCGGGAAGTATTGGAAGCCGCCGATGCGGCGCATTTTGTCGCGGCCAAAGAAGGCGGGAAGATTCCGCCATGCGGTGCAGCTCAGCGATTCCGGCTCCAGCCCAGGGGCCTTGACATCGAGGAAGAGCGCACGGCGCTGAACGTCGAATTTGCCGTGGCGGAAGGCGTGGTCCTTGTTGAGATACTGGCGGGCAAGGTCAATTTCGGAGCGGGACGGATTTTTGTTGGAGAAACAGGTCATGTTGGAAAGGTCAACCCGGCCAATTTGGAGCCTCACCTCGCCCGGGGGGCCGTCCTGATCATACTTTCCGTCCCCGGGGATGTTGGGGCTGATGGTTGGAGTGGCGGCGAGGCGGGTGTCGACCGAGTTGTCGGTCCAAGTTCCGGAGAAGTCGCCGTAAAAAACGTCGGCGGGCCAGGCGCCCCGGTGGTTTTCGTGGGCGTCGGGAGCGATGTTTCCGGAGTAGGGGACGGGGACATGGCCGAAAATAAAGAGGGCTTTGACGTTGGCGGGATCGGCGTTGAAGTCGGACTGGATGAGGGATTTAACGAAGGGGACTGGGTCGGACTTGGCGACGTTGCGCCGGAGGACGGTCCAACCATCGCCGACCAAGTCCCGCTCCAAGCGGAGCAGTTCGATGGGCAGGGCGTCGGCGAGGCTGTTTTCAACCAGGAGGATGACCTTGCCCCGGGACTCGACCTCGGCGCGGCGGAGGCCGGTGCAGATGTAGCCGTAGCCAAGATGGCCGGGGCGGGTGGTCTTGATGAAGCGGTACTCGTAGGCCAGGCCGATGGTGACGGCGGAGTCGGTCCACGAAAGCGTGGAGGAAGGGAGGGAGGCGACGTCGATCCAGGCGGATTCACCGAGGATTTTGCGGGAGATCTTGTACTCGAGGGCATTGGTGTCGGCGAGCCAGTTGAGGGTGATGCGGTTGCGGTTTTCCTCAGCGACGGCGGTGATTTCGACACAGTAGTCGTGGGGGGTGAGGTCAGCCAGGGGGCGGTGCGGAAGGAGAAGGGCGGAAAGGAGGCACAGCAGGCGGACCCACCGATTCATCGTCAAGGCAAAGCGCATTTCCATCTGTTTGCCCTCACCATGGATGATCCTGGCCAGCAACCAATGGGAAGGGGGCATTGAAACGCCCTCATGGGAAATCACCCTTTTGCGGCGGGGAAAAACGGCAGGATGGGCACAAAGTGGACCGCCTGAGCGACCGTAAGGAGCGGCGCCCGGAAGACCCCTCCGAATCCCTGAGGGCGGGAACGGATGGATTGGGGAGGGAGGGCCCGGAATCGCCCTAAAGGCGCGGAGGAACCGTCCGGGAGGCGGCGTTGGGCCGCGCTCGGGAAGGGTTTATTTTTTCTGGGCGACCTGGGGGGGTGTGCGTTGGGCGACGCGGTCTTTGTAGAGATTCATCGCTTTGAGGAAGTCCTGGGCGCGCTCGAGTTGGACGTCGCGGGCGTTGAGGGCGCGGGAACGGAGGGGTTCGTCGAGGGATTCGGGGCCGCCGGGGACGCGGCGGAGGGCGAGGGCCTCCTCTTCGTCGGGGCTCATGGCGACGATGCTGTCGGGGGAGATGCCTTTTTCGTGAATGACCTTGTGGCTGGGGGTGTAATATTTGGCGGTGGTGAGGCGGAGGGCGGAGCCGTCGGGCATGGGAAGAATGCTTTGGACGGAGCCTTTGCCGAAGGTTTGTTCGCCCATGATGAAGGCGCGGCCAAGGTCCTGCAGGCAGCCGGCGACGATCTCCGAAGCGCTGGCGCTGCCGCCGTTGACCAGGATGACGATTTTGAGGCCGGGGAATTGGTCGCGGCCCTTGGCTTTGTATTCCTCCGATTTGAGGCGGGTGGAGCGGCCTTCGGTGGAGACGATGAGCTGGCCGCGGGGGAGGAAGGTGTCGCAGATTTCGACGGCCTCGTCGAGGAGCCCGCCGGGGTTGTTCCGCAAATCCATGATCATGCTGGTCATGCCCTGGGCGGTGAGTTTTTTCATGGCCTTGTGGAACTCCTCGCCGGTGTGCTCGCCGAACTGGGTGATGCGGAGGTAGCCGATTTTGGATTCGCTGACGGGGAATTCGCGGCGGTCGTTGATGTCCTTGACCGTGTCCATTTTGATGGCGGCGCGGGTGAGCTTGTAATCCTTGGGCTCGGGCTGGGTGGCGCGGGTGACGGTGAGGGTGACATCGGTGCCGGGGAGGCCGCGCAGTTTCTTCATCGCGTCCTGCATGGTCAGTTTTTCGGCGGACTTGCCTTCGATCATGACGATTTTGTCGCCGGCGAGGATGCCGGCTTTTTGGGCGGGGGATTCGTCCATGGGGGCGACGACGCGGAGGAAGCCGTCGGGGGTGACACCGATGACGATGCCGACGCCGCCATAGGCGCCTTCCATGTCGTCGCGCATGTTGGTGTATTTTGGCGGCTCCATGAACTCGCTGTACGGGTCGAGGGTTTTCAACATGCCGCGGAGGGCGCCGTGGATGAGGCGTTCGTAGGTCAGCATTTCGCCCGCGATGTTGTCCTCCACGTAATCCTGGCGGACGCGCTCAAGCACCCGC
>CAZSXX010000255.1:0-6960 GCA_964611245.1 uncultured Verrucomicrobiota bacterium
TTTTTTTTCGCGGGAGTAGTATTGGGGTTTTGGGGGCGTGAAATTTATTTGTGGGGGAAATGCGGGAGTTTTGGCGGGATGGGGCCTTGGGGAGGGGTCGGGGAGTGTCCGCTGGCATGGTTCCGGCTTTCGCCGTCGCGACATGGGAAAAAGATTGATAGATCAGTCAGTTCCCGATACAAGAAGCGCGAATGTTGGCCTCCTTAATTAGCGGTCCAACCAAAAAACGATCCCAGGTGGTGGCAGTGGACCTGGGGGCTCGAACGACCAAAGCCGTCCAGGTGATCCGGAAAGGGCAGGGATTTGAGCTGACGAACTTTGCCTGCAAAGACACGCCGACCGCAGACAAGGGCTTGGGCGCTGAGGCGCTGGCGGAGCATCTGAAGCGTGTGTTGCAGGCGGTTTCCGCGAAGAGCAAGCGGATTGTTTTGGTGATAGGGCTGGGTGAATCGTTATTGCGGCACGCGGAGTTGCCGTTGATTCCGGTCAGCGACATGCGTTTGATGCTGAAGTTCAACAGCAAGAATTACCTGCAGCAGGATTTTCCGGACCACGCTTTTGACTGCCATTTGCTGCCGTTGTTGAACCCGAACGCGCCGGAGGGGGAGGCGGGGAAGGCGCCGCCGACGAAGGGGAGGGTGCTGGTGGGGGCGGCCAAGAATTCGGCGCTGGCCCATTACCAGCACGCGGCGAAGTTGGCGGGGCTGACGCTGGACATGCTGGTGCCGAGCGCGATCACGCCGGCCAACGCGTTTGAGATGGCGCAGCCGGAGATTTTCCAGAAGGAGACGGTGGCGCTGGTGGATCTTGGGCACGAGAATTCGTCGATCAGCATCCTGAAGCACGGGGAGTTGATTCTTTTCCGGGTGGTGGCGATTGGGTCGAAGAAGATCACGAGCGGGCTGGCGGAGTCGATGGGGGTGACGGTGGCGGAGGCGGAGGGGATCAAGGTGGGGCTGCCGGACGAGGTGCAGGTGGCGATGCAGTCGCTGTTGATGCCGCTGGGGCGGGAGTTGCGGGCGTCGATTGATTTCATTGAGCACCAGCAGGACAAGGCGGTGAGCCAGGTGTTCATGTCGGGCGGGTCGGCCCGGTCGCAGTTCATTGTGGAGACCCTGCAGAGCGAGTTGATGGTGCAGTCGCAGGCGTGGGATCCGACGCGGTTCATGACGAAGGCGCTGCCGCCGGAGCAGATGGGGGAGATCGAACAGGTGGCGCCGCAGCTCACCATCGCGGTGGGCGGCGCGGTCGCCGCATTTTGACGCATGCCCATACGCATCAATTTATTGGCGGAGCAGCAGTTCGCGGAGGAGGCGCGCCGGAAGGACCCGTTCAAGCGGGCGATCATCATCGGCTCGACGCTCTCGATCTTGATGGTCGTTTGGGTGCTGCTGCTGCACATGCAGCTGAAGGGGCGGCGGGCGGAGTTGGCGAATTTGGAGGCGGAATTCAAGCGGGTGGACGAGAAGGCGAAGGTGGTGCGGAACGTCAGCGCGGAGGCGGGGATTTTTGAGCGCCGGCTGGCGTCGCTGGAGAAATACTCCACCAACCGGGTGCTGTGGGCGAACATGCTGGACGCGTTGCAGCGGGCGACGTTTGAGCAGATCCGTTTCAAGAGCGTGACGGTGGCGCAGCGTTATGTGACGAACAAGCCGTCGGGGCCGTTTTTCACGACGAACATCAATGTGCCGTTCACGCCGCCGCCGGCCGCGTGGAAATTTTGGGCGGGGCCGCCGGTGGCGACGCCGGTGTACACGCTGGCCTCCAATGTTTTCAAGACGTTCACCAACGCGCCGCCGTTTTCGACGAACAAGCTGGCCTACAAGACAAAGATGGAGGTCAAGTCGACGAACCTGATCGGCAACGAGGTGCAGATCGCGTGCGAGTTTTGGCTTCCGCCGGTGGCGACGGAGGACATTTCGGTGATGATTTCCGGCGGGGATTACGGCGAGACGCCGGGGGCGACGCTGGACGAGTTTTTGAGGACGCTGGTGTCCCTGCCGTATTTCAGCAGCCGGCTGACGTCGGGGGAGGACCGGGGGAAATTCATCGAGCTGGGGCCGCGGCCGGAGACCGATTTGGCGGACCCGGCCAGCCCCCCATTCAAGCGGTTCGTCCTGCGGATGAAGTATGAGGACCGCGTGCTGACCAATGAGTAAAATGTCCAAAGACAAGCGGGACAAGCTGATCCTGGTGATCATCGCCGGGGTTGGCGTGGTTTCCGTGCTGTACTTCCTTGTCATCACCGACCAGAAGGACGAGTTGAATTCGCTCGGCCTGAAGGTGGACGCGCTGCGGGCGAAGATCGTGAGCTCGGAGAAGACCCACAAACGGCAGGTGGCGGTGCAGGAAAATTTGGATTTGCAGCGGAAAATCTTGACTGAAAAACAGGAGGAGATGCCGCGCCCCGGGCAGGACCAGCGGTGGTTCCTGAACATGATGGAGGACCGGCGGAACAGATTTGGGCTGGAGTTTGGGGATTACAAGAGCCCGGACATCATTTACCCGGGAATCCTGCCGGAGTTTGAGTTCAGCGCGATCTCCTTTCCGGTGATTTGGTTGGGGGCCTACGCGGATTTTGGGCGGTTCCTGGCGGATTTCGAGAACAGCTTCCCGTACATGCGGGTGGAGCTGACGAGCATTTCGGTGGAGCCGAGGCTGGCAACTGGCGGGCTTGAGCCGCTGGGCCAAGCCTCAAAAACCAGCGCGGCGCCTGCGGAGCCGTGGAAGCTGCGGTTCACCTTCCGGGTGGTTTCCCTGATCAAAACCCCGACCTGAGCATGCGTTCGATTCCCCCGATAATGAGAAAGCGGATGGCCCGGCTGGCCGGGGCGGGAATGGCGCTGGGCATGGCGCTGTGGAGCGGCTGCGGCGGGTCCGCGCCCACTCCGCCCGACGGGAATCTGGGCGCGAAGATGGCGAAGCCGTCCGCGGCCAGTCCGGGGGGCGCGGCGATGAGCGGCGGGAGCTTGGCGGCGCGGTCCAACCTGTTTGTGTCGGTGTTCTCGACCAATGAGGCGCGGGACCCGTTCAACCCGCGGATGAAGCCCAAATCGCCGGAAACGGTGGCGCAGGCGGCGGTGGCGCAGCAAGTGGAGCAAAACCAACTTGTGACCGCGCTGCAGCGTGGGTTCCAAGGGATTTATGGCAACGCGGTCGACGGCCGGGAGCTCTACCTCTACGGGGTGATGCTGCGGGAAAAGCGGGAATCGATTTTGGCGGTGCCGGTGGATGGCGAGATCCGGAACATTCGGGTGCGGCCGGTGAAAATATACCGCAATGCGGCTGAATTGCAGGTGGAGGGCCTGGCGCAGACGGTGACGTTGCCGAGGGCACGACCATGAAACGAAACACGACAGATTGGCGGCGCAAGGAGGCGGGCCGGCGGAGCCTTTGGCAGGGGGCGCGACGGCGGTGGCGCGGGCGGAATGCGGAGGATGATTGCTTATGAAAACCAAGGTATTTTTATTGGTCCTGGCGGTTTTCTGTCTGGCGGGCAGCGCGGTGGGGCAGCCCGCGGGCGAGGCCCCGGCATTGGCGAATCCAGCGCCTTTCGCCCTGCCGGCCGGGGTGGACACCAACATCAACGAGGTCATCAGCCTGGACCCGGACTTTCCGCTGGAGGCGGTGCTGCAGATGCTGGCGAACAACGCGAAACTCCCGATCAAGTACGCGCCGGAGTTGCTGCAGAACGGGCGGCCAGGGCCATTGCTCAGCGCGCCGGTGGGACCGGCCCGGTTTGAGCGGATGACGGATTTCGAGGCGTTGGCCCGGTTGATCCGGAAGAACGACTTGGTGCTGGGGCGGTACGCCAATGGCCCGGATGTGTTTGTCGGGACGGAGGATTCGAAATTGACGTCGCTGTTCCCGCAGGCACCGGGCGGCGGGGATTTGGACCAGGGGCCGGGGGAGACGGAGTTCGAGGTGTTCGCCGACGCGACCCAGGAGATTCCGCTGCAAACGGCGATCCTGATGCTGGCCCGGTTCGCGAAAATTCCGATTGTGATGGACCCGAAACTCAAATCGGGCGGGGAACGGATTGTGGGAACCAACCTTGTGACCCTGCCGCCGATCACAAATCTCACGGTCAACTTGGCGTCGATGGGGAGCCTGCCGGCGAAGCAGCGCTTGGTGGCGATCCTGAACGTCCATGACCTGGTCATGATCCCCGATCCCATTTCCCAGACGACCACCATCACCTACAAGGAGCCGGGCGCGCGCGAGCCGCAGATTCCCAACGTGGTGCCGCTGCGTTACAGCAACACGACGAACATCACGGACTTGATCACGACGACGTTCCCGAGCGCGCGGATCCGGGCGGATGTGCGGACCGCGTCGCTGCTGGTGATGAGCACGCAGAAAGAATATGAGGCGATCACCAACCTGGTGGCCCTGCTGGACACGCCGACCAAACAGGTGCTGATCGAGGCGCGGTTTTTGGAGACGCTGCAGAACCCGAAGTCGATCAAGGGCATCGACTGGACGGACACGCTGCAGGGGAACCGGATGACCTTCGGGAACGGCACGGCCGGGGCCGAATCAACCAGCCAACGGACCACCACCACCTCGCCGACGGTCACGCCGAATGGGCGGCCCGGGCCGACGGTGACCACGACGAGTTCCGGGACGACGATCAACCACAGCTCGACGTTTGACGCGGCCAGCCCGAATTTGGCGGTCAGCACGGCCAGCGGGTTCAGCCCGGCGACGGCGTTTTTGAACGCGCAGGGGGTGAACGTGGTGCTCTCGGCCTTGAACACGGAATCGGACACGCGGACGCTGGCGACACCGCGCGCGGTGACGTTGGACAACCAGTTGACCAAGCTGGAAGTCACGCGGTCGATCCCGATTTTCGACGCCAGCGAATCGACGTCCGGCGCGAGCGGGGCCGTGGTCGCGTCGTCCCGTCCCAATTACACCAACGTGGGCACCATCCTGATGGTGACCCCGCGCATCTCCGGGTCGAACGTGGCGATGCGGGTGCAGCCGGAGATTTCGCGGGTGGAAAACCAGCCGTCGCGCAAGATTGTGGCGGGCAAGGTGAACGAGGCGGACATTTTCGCGTTCAACAAGATCGACACGCAGGTGATCATCCCGAGCGGCAACACGCTGGTGATGGGCGGGCTGCTGAGCGACTCGACGGCGAAGACCTTCTCGAAGGTGCCGATCCTGGGGGACATACCGCTCCTGGGCTGGGCGTTCCGGCGGGAGGGGCATGAACGATCCAAGGCGAACCTGATCATTTTTGTGACGCCGACCATCATCGACGACGCGGATTTCCAGCCGTACCGGACCGAATTCCTCAACACCGCGATGCCGGAGCACGCCAAAGTGACCGAGGGGCCGATGAAGAGCGGGAAACCGGCGGCGCTAGGGAAAAAAGCGAAGGCGGAAAAGGCGGCGGAAGACGCCGAGGAACAAGCGAAATAGCGGAGCGATGGCCAGAGAATTCCAGAGCGGGTTGGCGGCGAAGGCGCTGGGGGCGCTGTGTGCCCTGCTTTGCCTGCATGGCCCGGCGGCGCGGGGGGCGATGACCGGCAACGTGAAAACGATTGGTGGGGATTGGATTCCTGGGTTTGTCGACGGCGGCAATCTTTCGTCGCGGTTCAATTCGCCGCGGGGCATGGCCCTGAGCCAAGCCGGGGATTTGTTCATCGCCGATTTCAGCAACAACGCGGTGCGGCGCCTCAACGCCGCGACTGAGGTGACCTCGACCTTCGCGACGGGCCTGAGCGGGCCGTCGGCGGTGGCGTTCGACAGCTCGGGCAATGTCCTGGTGGCGAACTTCATTGGAAACAACATTGTCCGGTTCGACCCCGGCGGCGGGAGTTTGGGGATCTTCGCGGCGCAGGTGGCGGGCCCGACGGCGCTCGCTGTGGATGGCGCGGGGAACGTGTATGCCGCGCAGGTTGGCGGCATTGTGAAGCGCTACTCGCCGGCCGGCGTCCTCTCCGCCACCACTTATTCGGTTGGCGCGGGCGCGGAGCTGCGGGGTTTGGCGATTGGGGCGGACAATTCGCTTCTGGTCAGCGACGCGGGGCGGCATGTGATTTGGAAGTTCCCGCTCGCGGGCGGGGCGGCGGTGGAGTTCGCGGGCAAGGCCGGCTCGCCGGGATACGTGGATGGCGGGGCGGGGGCCGCCCGTTTCCGTTCGCCGCAGCACCTGGTGGTGACGACGAACGGCGCGGTGGTGGTGGCGGACCGGGACAACCACCGGATTCGCGCGGTGAGCCCCTCGGGCGTGGTGTCGACGCTGTATGGCGTCGATCCGTTGACCTGGCAGGGGCTGCCGGAGGAATTGCTGCCGGGCTGGGCGGACGGGACGGCGGCGGAGGCGGAACTGCGCGACCCGGTCGGCGTTGCGGCGGACAGCGTCGGCAATGTTTTTGACTCGGAGCTCCATTGGAGCGTGATCCGCGCGGCGACGGGCCTGACCTTCCCAACCAACGAGACGGCGGCGGCCGCGTTGAGCGCGACGTTGACTCCGAGCGGCGGGTTTTATCCCAATGGCGTCACGGTGACCGTCACGAGCGCGAGCGACCCGGTGGGGGGCTTTGGCGACAACGTCCGCATTTTTTACACGCTGGGCGCGGACACCAATGCGCCGCTGCCTGGACCGTTGAACCCGGCCAGCGGGCAGGCCATCGTGCAAAATGGGGTCGGGTTCATCGCGCTGAACAGCCCGGTGGACCTGAGCGCGCTGACGGTGCGGGTGTTCAACGGCGACCTGCCCGGCCCAGCCCAGCGCGGGGTGGCGGCCAGTCCCGGCAAACCGGCGATCTCCCCGAACGCCGGGCTGTTTCCGAACGGGGTGCGCATCGTGGTCACCAACGCGCTGTCGGACAGCGGGTTCTTTTCGGCCGGGGCGCGGCTGTTTTACACGACCAATTCGACGACACCAACCTTGGCGAGCTCCGAGGCTGGGATCACCAACGGGATTGGGATCATCAACATTGAGGG
>CAZSXX010000256.1:0-6936 GCA_964611245.1 uncultured Verrucomicrobiota bacterium
CGTGGCAGCTCACGCACGCGGCCTTCGTGTCGTTGAACACCGCCTGCCCCCGCCGGATGTCCCCGCCTTTCAATTTCGGCAACATATCCTCCAGCCGCGCGCGCTGGTCCAGTGCGTCCCCCTGCGAACCACGCGGCAGCGCCTCGGCCGCCTCGCGGACCGGCTCCGGGAACTTCGCCAGCTTTTGCGCCGCCCACTCCGCCGGCAACGACGCGACGACGCTCGATTTTTTGAGCGCCTCCACCAAACGCAGGCCAACTTTTTCACTCGCGTTCTTTTCAAACGCGTCAAACAGCCGCGCCAGCTCCATCGGCCCCACCCGCGCGAAGGCGTCCGCCAATTCAAGGCGCTGTTCTTCCGTCAACGCCGCCCGCACCAGCGCCGCCACCGCGTCCCCGCGCGTTTCCACGGCCACGTTGGCGTCGATGTTTTCCAGGAGGAGTTTGAACCCCTCCGCGCTGGGTGTCCCCCCCTCCGGCAGCGCCCGCAGGGCGGCCACCCGCAGTGGGGCCCCGTTCACGGGATTGTTGGCCACGCTCAGGAGCCCTTCCGCGAGGTCTTTCGCGCCCTTGCTGCCCAAAGCGCGGGCGGTGGCGATCGCCTGCCGCTTCATCTCCACCTCGCTGCTGGACATCGCCAGCGTGATCGCTGCGGGCCATTGCTTGGGCGTCTCCTTGAGTCCGCTTGCCGCCATCGCCCGAAGCGCCATCAATGCTCCGTTCGGCTTCCCGCTGACGGCCTCGGCCAGCAATTCCTGGATTTCTTTGGCTCCGCTCAGGCGGACCAACGCCGGTTCGATCGCACCCGCGTCCGCCGCCGTGAAGTCCGGTTGGCGGATCCGTCCTCGCAACGTTCCGGCCAGCGCTCCGCCCCACTCCGGATGCCGCGCCGCGATCCACTGCGCCGTTCCTTGAATCTCGCCCGGCTCCGCCAGCAATGGCGCCACATCGTCCGGCGACAACCCACCCCGGATTTGGCTCAGCGCCAGCAGCGCGACCTTCCGCGCCATCCCAGTCTTGTTCTTCGCCGCATGGCGGATCGCCGGCGCGTCCCCGATCTCGATCAGCGCGAACGCCAATGAATGTTCCAGCGTCCGGTCAATTTTTTCATCCGCGCTTCGCAGCAACAGCGGGATTGAGGCCGAATCCTTCAGCCGGCCCAGCGCCTCGGCGGCCACCCGCTTCTCCGCCGGCGATCCTTTGGCCAGCAGGGGAGTCAGTGCGCCCATTGTTTCCTGGGCTTCGCGGCTCCCCGGTCCGGCCTCGCGCTGGAGCGAGATCGCATGCGCCGCCGCAATCCGCACTCCTTCATTCGAGTCCGCCAAGTGCGCGCGGACGGCGCTTGCAACGGGCGCTCCCTGGGTCCCCAGTTTCGCCAGTGTCCACACCGCCCCCATCCGGGCGTCCGCCGACAATTTCGCCGCGCCAATCGCGCCGATGATCCTGTTCAACTGTTCCGGACGCGTGGCCAAAAGGTCGCTTGCCCTTCGCCGCACCATCGGACGCTCATCCCCCAGGTAAGAAACCAGTTTTCCGAAATCCATTTCCCGGGCCAGCTCCGCCCATTGAATCCCGTTTCCCCACGGATCATCTAGCCTTCGCGCACCCGTCTTTCGGATTCGATAAATCGCCCCCAACACATCCGGTTTCGCCAGTTGCGACGTCGGGCAACAAAGCTTGTACCATCCTCCCGTGTCGATCACCAAAATCGATCCATCTGCGTCCTCCAAAATGTCCGTGGGATGGAAATCCGTGTCCGCCGCCACCAGGAAATCGCTGTCCTCCGTTTTGTAAGTGCTCCCATCGCGGACCAAAACATGCCGGCTCACCTTGTGGGTGTTGAACTGGCAGACGAACAGGTTGTTGCGGTGGCCCTCCCCCATCACCCCCGATTCATAACGCAGCAATCCACATGGCGCCGCGGCCCCCAGATGCGTCGTGATCGGCATCAACCCGCCCGTCTGCGGATGCTCGTCGACCACATCATTGGGCTTGCCGTAAACTCCGCCATAAATCGCGTGCACAAGCCCATCCCGCATCCCCGCCTGCGGCTGGACCAGGAATGTCGACGTGAAAAAACGCTCTCCCTCCGGCGTGAACGCCACCCCAACCGGATTGTCCATCCCCCCGGTCATCACCGCCTCCAAGCCCATCCCATCCGCCCTCATCCGAAAAATGTGCGCCGCGCGCGTGACCAATGCCTCCCGCCCCGCCCGCTCATGCGTCTGCTTCGCGAACGCCCCCTTGGTCCAATAAATCCACCCGTCCAACCCCGCGTACGGCCCATGCAAGTCGTTGGCGCAGCCCGTCAACGTCCCCCCCTTGAACCACTCCTCACGCCGGTCCGCCTTCCCGTCGCCATCCATGTCCGTCAGCTTCCAGATGCTCGGCGGCGCGCTCACATACAGCGACCCATCCCGCCACATCGCCCCTTCGGGGAACATCATCTTGTCCGCGAACACCACGGACTTGTCATATTTGCCATCCCCGTCCGTGTCCTCCAGCCGCACCACCCGGTGCGGTTTCTCCTCCAATTGCTTGTCCACCTTGTCATTGGTCCCGGAGGAATCCGTCACGAACAGCCGGCCCTGCCCGTCAAAATCAGCCTCGATCGGCCGGTCCACCAATGGCGCGGCCGCCACAAGCTCGATGGTGAACCCCTCCGGCAGGGTGAATGTGTGTCCGCCAACCTTGAATTCCGCCGCGGAGGCCACGCCTACGCACGCCGCCAGCCCGCAGGCCAAAAGTGATTTCATAAACGCCATGGGTCGCGGGGCAGGGTGCCAAAAAGTGCGCGCTTGCGCACGCACTCTTTCCCCGAAGGTCGATCCCCCGCCCGGCCTCCCATCTAGTCCGGCCCAACCCGCGTCAGCCAAGGCCGTCCGTCAGAACGCGATGTTGTAGCTCAGGGCGAACAAGTGGACGTTGATCTCGTAGTCGCCGTTGAAGAAGGCGCTGTTCCGGATATGCCGCTCGTCATAGATGATTCCCCCATACGCGCCCTCAATCGAATGGCGGCCCCATGTCCGCTGCAATCCCACTGTGAACACATTCTGGTTCGCGTCCGGAATCGTCGGCGAAAACGTGGAGTCCGGCACCGGGCTCATGTAATATTGGTACCCGCCCCGCGCCACCCAATTCTCCGCGAACTTCCAATCCGCCCCAAACCCAAACGTGAACGTGTCCTTCCAGTTTTGGGGGACCGCCGTCGTCGCGTTCAGCGCGTTGATCGTCAGCGTCTTGAAATTCGAGAACTGCAGCCACTCCGAGCTGACCTCCACCCGCACCGTGTCGCACAGCTCCACCCCGTACGCCGCGGAGATGATCGTCGGAAACTCAATCCGCGTTGAAAATGGCGTGTTGACGTTGAAATCGGTCTTGGCCTTCCCGTCATAGGACACCTGCACCGGCGAACGGTACGTCGCCGCCAGTCGATGCCCTTTCACCGGCTCCCACGTGGCCCCCACATTCCCGCCAAATCCGAAACCGTCCCCTTTGACTTTCGCGTTCCCCACCGTGCCGCCGGGAAGCGGAATGAATTGCTTGAACACAAGCTGCGACCAATGGACATTCAGCCCCGCCCCCACCGTCAACTGCTCGTTGATCCGATAAGAAAGCGCGGGGTTCGCGTTGATCGTCTTCAACTCCGTGTACCACGGCGCCGTGAACTGGAACGCGGCCGGGTTGTTGAAGCTCCCGTTCTTCTCCCACTCATTCGACAGTCCGTACGGCGTCGTCAGCCCAAATCCAAGCGCCAGCTTTTCCGGGACCAGCGGCATGCTTGCGAAAACATTCGGCAGCGTCTTCCACGGATCCTTCGTCTCCGTCTTCGTCCGCGCCCCGCTCAGGTCCGTGTGCTCAATGTGGATGTAAACGAAGCTCGGCGCGATCGAAAGCCGCGGCCCGCTGAAATCCACGAAATTGGCGGGATTGTGCGCCACCGTCGACGGGTCGTCATTCTGCGCGAAGCGTCCCCCGGCCCGGCTTAGGCTGAACGCCCCCGCCGGCGGGTTGCGGAATCCTTCGGCCAAGGCGGGCGCCAGGGCGGCGAAGCTCAGCCCGGCGGCCATCAACAGGTTTTTCCGGCGCACGAATCCTCGGGTCTTTTGGCTTTGGTCCATAAAATCGATAATTTCAGCAATAAGTCATGGAAACAAGCAGTATCCCGCACCGCCTTGTTTCCTCTTCGGCTCCGCCCGTCGTCCCGCCACCGACTCGCTTTTTATCGGCAATTCTGCCCGCGGCTTAACCGTACTTTTGCTTCGAGTTTTTCCGTGCATTGCCGATGTCCTTGCTATATTGCTCACCCTGTCAAGCGGTT
Source organism: uncultured Verrucomicrobiota bacterium (assembly GCA_964611245.1). Lineage (GTDB taxonomy): Bacteria > Verrucomicrobiota > Verrucomicrobiia > Limisphaerales > SXQI01 > CAZSXX01. The sequence continues at coordinate 4,321 of CAZSXX010000256.1, forward strand.
GCAGGGGGGTATTGCCTGCTTTTTTGTGTGTTGATCGCGCCCCCCGGAAGCCGCTTGCCCGGCTCATGGCGTCCTGCTCGAAAGCGGCGCGGCGCCGGGCGAAACACTGATGGATAATAAGATTTCATTCCAAGGCGGCGGCGAAAAAGATAGCCTAATTGTTTGCCGCAACAGCCAGGGCCTTGAGGTTCGCGCCACCCCCCTGCGCATGACGCGCCACCTTGTCGTCTTCGAGGTTTACAACCCCTACAGCATCCTCCAGCTCTCCGAGGTCCTCAACGAGTTCCAGATCATCGTCAACGAGCGCCTCATCTATTCCGGCCGCGCCGTCGTCAGCAACCTCGTCAACACCGGCATCCTCATCGTCTGCGAGGCCACCCTCGACGAAGCCTGGCTCGATGTCGACCTCTTCTCGCCCATCAACCAGCGCGACAAGCTCCTCTCCGAGGTCTCCGAATTCCTCCGCGAGCAGCAAAAGGTCAACATGGTCCGGCCCGACTTCAAAGTCGTCGTCGCCGACATGCAGACCATGCTCAACGACCTCCGCCGCTGGATGGAGCAGGTCGAACTCGGCGTCCGCTCCCAGCCCTCCGCCAACCGAAGCGAGCTCGAGCGCGAAATCATCCGCGAGCTCCAGAATCCCATTCTCCCCTCCCTCATCCCCCTCTTCGAGCGCTTCGAGGAAACCTGCGGCTCCATCGAGGACGACTTGCGCCCCGCCCACGGCACCTACGTCAAGCGCCAGCTTCACCCCGTCGTCCTCTGCGCCCCCTTCTTCTACCGCACCTTCCGCAAGCCCCTTGGCTACGCCGGCGACTACGAAATGGTCAACATGATGCTCCGCGACCCCCTCGAGGGCGGGTCGATGTTCGCCAAAATGCTCAACCTCTTCTTCCTCAACACCCCGCCCGTCGTCGCCCATCGGAACCGCATCACCTACCTCGTCGAAAAGCTCAAGTCCGAGATTCAGCGCATTTCCTCCAGCGAAGGCCGCCCCTGCCGCATTTTCAACCTCGGCTGCGGTCCGGCCCGCGAAATCCAGGAGCTCCTCGCCACCTCCGACCTCAGCAACCAGGCGAAATTCACCCTGCTGGACTTCAATGACGAGACCCTCCAGCACACCGGCAAATTGCTCGAGGTCCTCCGCGCGAAACATCAACGCACGACCAACGTCCAGATGATCAAAAAATCCGTCCATCAAATCTTGAAGGACGCGGGAAAACCCCTCCCCGACATGATGCCCGCCAGCTACGATCTCGTCTATTGCGCCGGGCTCTTCGATTACCTCTCCGACCGCATCTGCAAAAAACTGATGGGCATTTTCTACGACCTCGTCGCCCCCGGCGGCCTGCTCGTCGCCACCAATGTCGACAGCGCCAACCCCTCCCGCAACTGGATGGAATACGTCGTCGAGTGGCACCTCGTCTATCGCGACCGCAAAATCCTCGAAACGCTCAAGCCTGACAACGCGGCTCCCGATTTGGCGGTCATCAAAAACGATGTGACTGGCGTCAACATTTTCATCGAAGTTCGAAAGCCCGGTGCGCATGCCTAATAGCGCGGCCAACGCAAGTCCGGAACTGCGCGGGGCATACGTCGAATACGAGCGCGCGCTCGCCATCGACAAATGCCGCGTCGCCTGCTTGCTCGGCGTCGTCTTCATGCCCGGCGGCTTCTCCCTCGATTACTTCGTCTATCCCGACCACCTCTGGCTCTTTTTCGGACTCCGCGTCCTCTGTTCCCTCCTCCTCGGCGTCCTCTGGTGGCTTTTCTCCACCCCGTGGGGCAAACGCCATTACAAAGCCCTCGGCATGGTCGAGGTCTCCCTCCCGCTCTTCTTCATCTCCTGGATGATCTACGCCACCGAAGGCGCCACCTCCCCCTATTACGCCGGCCTCAACCTCGTCCTCATGGGCGCGGGCATCGTCCTCCGCTGGACCCTCGTCGAAAGCGTCTGGCTCATGGCCATCGCCCTTGGCATGTACCTCGCCGCCTGCCTCCTTCACGGCCCCATCCGGGACTCCGCCGTCTTTTTCAACAACGTTTATTTCATCACCGTCACCGGCGTCTTCGCCATGGCAGGCAACTACCTCTACAGCCGCACCCGTTTCCGCGAGTTCGAGCTCCGCTACCAAGTCGACGGGCAGAAACGACAGGTCGACGCCCAAAAGCTTCTGCTGGAGGAGAAAAAAAACCTCCTTGAGGAAAGCAATCAAAAGCTCGTCGAACTCGACCAGGTCAAAAGCCGCTTCTTCGCCAACATCTCCCACGAGCTCCGCACCCCGCTCACCCTCCTCCTCGCCCCCTTGGAACGCCTGCGCCAGGACTTCCGCGACCCCGATTCCCGCGACCTCCTCGACACCATGCAGGCCAACGGCATGCGCCTCCTCAAGTTGATCAACGACCTGTTGGACCTCGTCCGACTCGAGTCCAACCAAATGGCCGTCAAACGCGACCCCATCGGCGTCGAGCCATTCCTCCTGGGCCTGGTCCAGTCCGTCCGCCAGGTCGCCCAGGACAAGCGCCTCCGCATTGAAACCCGCGTCGACGGCCTCGACGAAGTTCTCACCGACCGCGACAAGTTGGAGAAAATCTCCCTCAACCTCCTCTTCAACG
>CAZSXX010000257.1:0-6912 GCA_964611245.1 uncultured Verrucomicrobiota bacterium
GGGGTATTTTCTTTTGTACCGGTTGGGGGGCCGGGGGGGGGGGGGCTTTTGGGGCGATGGGGGGGCGGCTTTGCGGGCGGAGGTCAACAATCCTTATGGGCTGACGGTGGGACCGGAGGGGGCGCTTTTTGTGTGCGACATGGGGAACCACCGCATCCGGAGAATCGACACGAACGGGATCATCACGACGGTGGCGGGCAATGGGGCCAAGGGTTGGAGCGGGGACGGTGGGCCCGCGCTGGCCGCCTCGCTGAATGAGCCGTACGAGGTGCGGTTCGACACCGCGGGAAACATGTTTTTTGTCGAGATGCGCAACCATCTGGTGCGCCGGGTGGACGCGAAGACGAGAACGATTTCGACCGTCGCGGGGCAGGGCCGGGCGGGGTTCGGCGGGGACGGTCAGGCGGCCACGAACGCGCTGTTGAACCAGCCGCACAGCATCCCAATGAACGACGATGGCGGGCTTTGGATTTGCGACATTGGCAACCATCGGTTGCGGCGGGTTGACCTGAAAACGGGGATGATTTCGACGGTGGGCGGGACGGGGGAGAGGGCGATGACGCGGGAGGGGGAGCCGTTGCTGGGGAATCCGCTGAATGGCCCGCGCGCGATTGACGTGGGGCCTGGCGGAGCGATTTGGCTGGCGCTGCGGGAGGGCAACGCGATTTACCGCGCGGAGCCCGGGACGCGGAGGCTTCATCGAATGGCGGGGTCGGGAGCGCAGGGTTTTGGAGGAAACAACGGACCCGCCCTCAGCGCCGCGCTGGCCGGCCCCAAGGGGATCACGGTGGCGCGGAATGGCTGGGTGATTTGGGCGGACACCGAAAGCCATTCGATCCGATATTTGGACGGGACCGGGGGGACTGTGCGTGTGTTGGCGGGCACGGGCGCGCGTGGGGATGGGCCGGACGGAGACGCGCTGGGCTGCCAATTGAACCGGCCCCACGGGGTTTATGCCGACGCCGACGGTTGGCTGTGGATTGGGGATTCCGAGAACCACCGCATCCGGCGGATCCGATTTGAGGCGAAATAGGGCTGAACGGGCAGCCCCGGCCGGCGACTTCGATCACGGAGCTGTCGCGACGAGGCGCGCGACGTAGGCACCGTCGGTGACATCACGGACTGGGAAAAGTTCGCGCTCGTGGTCGAGCTTGAACTCGGGATGGGCGGCGCAGAACTGGCGGACGACCCGCTGGTTTTCCTCTTCCTCCATGCTGCAGGTGCTGTAGAGGAGGGAGCCGCCGGGCTTCAGGCGGAGCGCGGCGGCGTCGAGGAGGCCGAGTTGGGTGGCGGCGAGGCGCGCGACATCGGTTTCCTTGAGCCGCCATCGGAGGTCGACGCGGCGGCGCAGGACGCCGGTGTTGGAGCAGGGAGCGTCAATCAGGATGCGGTCGAATTTGCGTTCCGGGGCCGCGGGCCCGATTTCGATTTTGGCTCCGAGTCGTTCGGCATTTTCGCGGACCAGTTCGAGACGGGCGGGTTGGACGTCTTCGGCCACGATTGTGCATTGGTTGGAAGTGAGCTGCGCGAGCCAGGTGGTTTTTCCGCCGGGGGCCGCGCAAATGTCGAGGATGGATTCGCCCGCGCGGGCGTTCAATTCCTTGGGCGCGAGGAGCGTGCTGGGATCCTGGAGGTAAAAAAGGCCTTGCTGGAAACTCGGGAGCGTGGCGAGGGAGGGGTGACGCAGGAGTTCAAAGACGAGCGGAGCCCATTCAAACTGCCGCGCCTTGAAGTCGACCCCTTCGGCCTGCCAACTGGCTGTCAGGGCGTCCACGGGGCCTTTGAGGGTGTTGGCGCGGGCGAAAACGGGGGGCGGGGTGTTGTTGATTTTCATCAACTCGCGCGCCGTGGCCGCGCCCCACCGGTGGGACCATCGTTCCCAGAGCCATTGCGGGTGGGACAATGCGACCCAAGGCTTGGATTCACTGAGCGCGAGGAGGGCGGCGTTGGTTTCGGCGCGTTCGCGGACGTAGGCGCGGAGGATGGCGTTGATGAATCCCGCCTGGGGCCCGAAACCGAGGCGCTTGGCCAGCTCGACCGTTTCGTGGACGGCGGCGTGTTCCGGGACGCGGTCGAGGAAAAAAAGCTGGTAAAGGCCGAGGCGCAACAGGATCTGGAGCGTCGGTTTTTGCTGGCGGCCCTGGGTTTTGCGCTCGATCAGCCAGTCGAGAGGGCCCTCCTGCCGGACGCAGCCGTAGGCGAGTTCGACCGCCAGCCCGCGGTCCTGGGGGGAGAGGCCGGCGCCGCGCAATTCGTTTTCCGCGAGGTTCTCAACAAAATCGTCCCCGCGCCCGCGTCCCTGAAGGATGCGGACGGCAATTTCTCTTGGTTTCTGCACAATCATTCCGCTAGACTGCCACTTCCGAAATCGAGGCGCGAGAAACGTTATGAAAGAAGAGTTCGAAAAATTAGTTGGGGCGGGAAAGATCACCCGCCAGCATTTGGACCCGCTTCTTCAACTCGCCACGGGCGGCTATTGCATGCACAAGAGCTGGGGCTTCGGGAAGATCACCACGGTGGACACAGTTTTCTGCCGGTTCACGATCGATTTCAACAACAAATCGGGCCACACGATGGACCTTGGATTCGCCGCGGAATCCCTGAAACCGATCCCCAGCGACCATATTTTGGCGAAGAAAGCGTCGGATTTGCACGGATTGAGGCAGATGGCGGCGTTGCACCACCTGGACCTCATCAAGCTGGTGCTGCAGAGCTACCACGGGCGGGCGACGCTGGACCAAATCCAGGCGGTGCTGGTTCCGGACGTCATTGCCGATGATTGGAAGAAATGGTGGGAAGCGGCGAAGAAGGAAATCAAGAAGGATGGGCACTTCCAGTTGCCCACGAAAAAGAGCGATCCGATCATTTACCAAGAAAAAGAGATTTCGCTCGACGACCGGCTGACCGCGGAATTCCGGGCGGCGAAAGGGCTCAAAGCCAAGCTCACGGCCGCGAATGAATTCCTGAAAACAATCGGCGACGTGAAGGACACGCAGGCCGTGGCGGGGGAGATGATCGCGGCGTTGAACGCGGACGTCACCAGCCACCAGCGGACGCAACCGTCGCTGGCTTTGGAGGGGATTTTCCTGCGGGATGAGATTCAGCAGGCCGCCGGGGTGGCGCCGCTGGAGGGAGCGGTGGCGGAAGCGGCGATTTGGGCGGCGGTAACGAGGCCGGTGCCGATCCTGGAGGCGATGCCCGCAGCCAAACACAAGCGGGGGCTCCAATCTTTCAAGGACGCGAATCCGGAGAGGTGGACGGAGGCGTTGCTGGCCAGCCACAACAGCGCGAACGCGAAGCTCGCGGGGGAGATCGCCGACACGCTGATCAACAATGGCAAGCTTGCGGAATTGAAGGAAAACCTGGCGCGGCTGATCAGCCACCACCAGGCCACGACCGAGCTTCTCCTCTGGCTGGCCCGGGAACGGAGCGACAGCTTCGCGGACATCCTGGGGCCGGAAGTTTTCCGGGCGATGCTCACCGCGATGGAGCGGGACCAGTTCAACGAGAAGCGGTCCAACCGCCTGCGCGATTTCATCCTTGATGACCAGAGCCTGCTGGTGGAACTGATTGGCTCGGCGGACCTGGAAGTGATCAAGGATTTGACGCGGGCGCTGCAGCTTTCGCCGTGCTTCGACGACATGGACAAGCGCTCCCTTTTGGCGCGCATCGTCAAGAGCTACCCGGCGGTCCAGTCGTTGATTTCCGGGGAGGCGACCAAGCAGGACTCCACCCTGGTTGTTTCCTGGGAGAGCCTCGAGCGCCGGAAGAACGAGTACACTGATTTGGTGCAGAAACGCATCCCGGCCAACCGGCAGGAAATTTCGATCGCCCGGAGCTACGGCGACCTCCGCGAGAACCACGAGTACAAGTCGGCCAAGGAAATGCAGAAGCTGCTGATGCGCCGGAAAGCGGAGTTGGAGAGCCAGTTGGTGCGTTCGCGGGGGATGGACTATGCGCAGGCGAAGACGGACCAAGTGAACATCGGGACGCGCATCCGCGTGACCGACCTGGACGGCAAGAACGAGGAGGCTTACTCCATTTTGGGCGCCTGGGACTCGAATCCCGACCTGAACATTGTCAGCTACCAGACGCCGTTCGCGCAGGCGCTGCTGGGGAAGAAAATTGGCGAGGAAGTGCTGTTCGAGATGGACAGCGCGACGCGCCGGTTCCGGATCGACGCGATTGAGGCCTATGTCCCGACGGAAGCGGAGACGGCGGCGGCCAACGCCCCGAAGGCGGTCCTGGAAACGGACCACGGGACCGGGCATTCCGCGTAGGGCGCGATTTGGCGCGGCACGGATCGGCGGGGGGACGGTCCAACTTGCGAACGATGAAGTTGGACGAATTCGCATTCCTGAACCAGCAACTGGCCGGGATGCTGCGCGCGGGCATCCCGCTGGAGGGGAGTTTGCGCGAGCTTTCCGCCACGATGGGGCGCGGGCGGCTGCGGGATGAGATCAAGGCGCTGGAAGTTGAGTTGGCCGCCGGCGCGCCGTTTTCCGACGCGATCGGGCGACGGGGCCTGCCGGAGCTTTACGTGCGGCTCGCGCAGACCGGAGCTTCCGGAGGAAACCTACCGGGAGTCCTGACATTACTGGCGGATTATTACGCGCGCCTGGCTTCGTTGATGGCCCGGCTCAAAGGGTTGATGGTCTATCCGCTGATTGTCCTGGTTGCCTCCCTGGGGGTGTCCATGTTGGTCGCCCAGATCTATCACGCGGTGGTGATCGACGTATTTTCGGACATCGGGATGAACATGGGCCCAATCGCCGCGAATTTGGCGGGGATGTGGGCGCCGACGTTCGCGCTGTTTTGTCTGGTGGTGGCCTGGTTGCTGGTGATGTTCACGCCCCGCCTGCGCCGGTGGGCGCGCTGGACGCTGCCCGGGTTCCGGGATGCGTCGCTGTCGCAGGTCGCTGGGGCCGCCGCGCTGCTGCTCCGCAGCGGGGCCAGTTTGCCCAGCGCGCTGGGATTGCTGGGCCGGATGGAGGGAGGAAGCGCGGCGGGGCGCGAAATGGAGCGGTGGGTGGAACTGAACCGGCAAGGCGAGGCCAAGTGGACGTCCTTCACCGCGGAGAGCCGGGTGTTCCCGCCGTTGTTCCGATGGCTGGTGGCGCAAGGGGGGGAGGATCCCGCGGCTGGATTCCAGCGGGCGAGCGAGATTTATCAGGCGCGCTCGGCCTACAAGACCGAGGTCCTGCTCTACGCGGCGCTGCCGCTGTCGATCCTCCTGCTGGCCGGGGTCATCGTCGGCCAATTGTTTCCGCTTTTCAGCGCCCTGAAAAATGTCATGTCCCAACTCGGCCTATGATGGATCTGACGCGCGCCCTGCTGATCTGGGGAGTGTGCCTGATGCTGCCGCTGCTGGTGGGGGTGTTGGCCGCGCAATTCTGCCTGACCGCCCCGGGCCGCCGGGCGGAACGCGCGCGGCTTTTCCTGGACCTGCTCGAGACGGCAATCGCCTCGGGGCAATCTCCGGAGCGGGCCATCGCCGAGATTTCCGAGAGCCGCGAGCGGATTGTCTCCGTGCACTTCCACCTGCTGGCGGCGCACCTCGAAGAGGGACTGCCATTTGCGCGCGCCTTGGACCGCGCGCCCCATTTGCTGCCGGCCGGCGTGCGTGAAGTGGTCAAAATGGGCGTGGAGGAAAACGCGCTGCCCAGGCTGTTGCCGGCGGCGCGCGCGATGCTGGCCGACGTGAATTCGCGGATGCGAGGGGCTTTCAACTATGTGCTGGTCCTCCTCGTGGTGATGGCGCCCGCAGCGCTTTTTTTGCTGCCGATGATTTCGTTCTTTGTCTGGCCAAGGCTCCGGCAGGTCATCGAATTAATGGAGGTTCCGATGCCCGCACTGCCCGCCATGATTTTTGAGAACCTCCAGGTGAGCGCCGCCGGGCAGGCGGCCTTGGCGTTGGGGATGCTGGCCATCGCCGTGGTGTATGTTGGTGGGCCGCGCCTGCGTGGGTGGCTGCCCGAGGCGTTTCAGGCCGTTCTGGACCGGGTTGTGCTTTGGCTGCCGTGGCGCCGTCGCCGGGCCCAGCGAGATTTCACGGGGGTTTTGGCCACGTTGTTGGACGCGGGCGTGCCGGAGGACCGCGCGGTCGCCTTGGCGGCACGCGGCACGGCGAACGCGGTTTTTGCGCGCCGCGCCGAGGGGGTCCTGGCGGACTTGCGCCGCGGCGTGGCGCTGCCGCTGGCGCTGGAAGGGATCGAGAAGGACCGCGAATTTCAATGGCGCTGGCGGAACGCCCTGCGGGCGGGCGAAGGTTTTTTCGCGGCGCTGCGCGGCTGGCACGAGGCGCTGGAGGCCCGCGCGTTCCAGCAAGAGCAGGCGGCCGCGCACGCCATCACCTCGGTGATCGTGGTGGTCAACGGGTTGATGGTGGCGCTCATCGCGGCGGCGGTGTTCCTGATGATCCTGAGCGTGATGGAGGAGGCCGTCCTATGGTGACGGGAGTGGGAGGGCGGGCGCCGGTCCAGGGTTGGCTGGTGGCCGAGTTGATGGTCGCGATCAGCCTGCTGGGCGTGGCCATGATCCCGCTGGCGTTTTCCTTCCGCGGCGAACAGAAACTGGCGAGGACGCATTACCACCAAGTGGTGGCCATGGAGATCATTGACGGAGAGATGGAGATTCTCCATGCGGGACAGTGGCGTGCTTTCGCCGAGGGGGAGAGCGTTTATGCCACCACGGCCCGCGCGGCGACGAATTTGCCGCCGGGCGAGTTCGTCCTCACGCGGACGGAGACGTTGTTGCGCCTGGAGTGGAGGCCGGCCCAGCGCGGCGCCGGCGGAAAGATGCATCGGCAGACCGCTTTGCCGCGGTTGGGGACTGGAACGGCCGGGGACCCGAAGGGCATTTCAAAATTCTTAGATCGACTGTAGAGTGCGCGCATGAACCAGATGGCGCGCA
>CAZSXX010000258.1:0-6884 GCA_964611245.1 uncultured Verrucomicrobiota bacterium
GCGCCAGAGGCAGCCTTCCTCATCGACCAGGCCGGGGACGGCGGCACGCCCGGCGACGGGGCCCCAGCGGTAAATTTGCCACTCGGAGGTGAGCGTGAGGTGCAGGCCGGCGTCCGTGTTGGTGTTCTTCTTGAGCCAACGCGCGATCTCAGTGACCCATGGGCACGGCATCATGACGGCGAAAGAATTGGCCGAGCCTTGCTCGATCGCCTGGATGGCTCCGAGATTGGAGGAGTGGGACATGCCCACATCGTCCACGTGGAGGATGACGGCGATGGCGCCCTTGGGGAAACCGAGCCGTTCCGCGAAAGTTTGGGCTGGCGCCGTGGGGGCGAACAGCGCGAGGAGCGCAAACAACCAACAGCAAAGGCGGGCGCGGAGGGCGCCACCGAACGGGCTCGGAAAAGATTTCATTCAGTACATCCCCATGATTTGGTAGCCGCAATCGACGTAGATGGTCTGGCCGGTGATGGCCGCGGCGCCGTCGCTGGCCAGGAATGTGCCGGTCTGACCGAGCTCATCGGTGGTGACGTTGCGTTTCAGCGGGGCGTGCGCCTCATAATGCCTGAGCATTTCGGTGAACCCGGAAATGCCACGGGCGGCGAGGGTGTTGACCGCTCCGGCGCTGATGCAGTTGACGCGGATTTTCTTGGGGCCGAGGTCGTAGGCGAGATAGCGGGCGCTGGATTCCAGGGAGGCTTTGGCGACTCCCATCACGTTGTAATGGGGAACCACCTTCTCCGCGCCGAGGTAGCTCATCGCGACGATGCTGCCGCCTTCGGTCATGAGAGGGGCCGCGCCGCGGGCCAGGGCGACCAGGGAGTAGGCGCTGACATCGTGGGCGAGGCGGAACGCCTCGCGGGTCGTGTTCACAAACTCGCCTTCAAGCGCCTCCCGGGGGGCGAAGGCGACCGAATGCAGCAGCAGGTGCAGCTTGCCAAATTTCTGCCCGACCTCGGAGAACACGCGGGCGATTTCCTCATCTTTGGTGACATCACAAGGCACCAGAAGCGTGTCGGGGCCGAAGGTGGCGGCGAGTTCCTCGACATTCTCCTTGAGGCGCTCGCCTTGATAAGTGAAGGCGAGGCGCGCGCCGGCTTTGTGCCAGGCTTGGGCGATCGCCCATGCGATGGACCGTTTGTTTGCGACGCCGAAGACAATCCCGAGCTTGTTCTCCAATAGAGCCATAACGTGAGGATACGTTGCCAACGTGGGCGACGCTCTGGCAATGAGATTCGAGAGGCGGGGATGGCCGCGGGTCAGTCGGCCGCCAAGATTTCCAGTTTCTGTTCGCCGTTCGGGGCGTTCATGGAAACGGTGTCGCCAGCCCGGGCGCCCAGAAGGGCCCGCGCCAGCGGGGAAACCCAACTGATGCGGTTGTGGTCCAGGTCGATTTCGTTGACGCCGACGATGTGGAACGTCTCGACCTCGCCGGAGGGGTATCTGACCGTGACGGAGGAGCCAAAGCGCGCTTGCCCCGAAGGGGCAAACGGGACGACGACAACACTGGCCAGAATTTGCTGAAGCCGGGAGATCTGCTGATCGAGGCTGTTGAGCTGGCCGCGGTCGCCGGCGTCGGCCAGGCGGGACCGGCCCAACTGGAGGCGGTCGAGCTCGGCGCGCAAATGCTTTTCTCCTTCGGGGGTGATGTAGTTTTTGGCGCCGGGCGGGAGCGAAGGAAAGGGGCGGAGGGGAGGCAGTTCAAGGGCGTCGTCTTCGCGGGTGAAGGCTTTGCTCATGGCTTCAATATAGCCGTGAATCGGACGGAGGACAGTGCGAAGCGGGGCGTTGCTTGGCGGGGGGAATTGGCGTTAACTGGCGGCGATGCCTCCCGCGCGCGCGCTCGCAGCGTACCTGATTTATGTGTTCGTCGGCGCGGCGATTTTGGCGCCGTGGGTGTTCCATGGGCTGGCCGCGATGGGGGTCTCCGCCCCGTTCCGGCGGGTGACTGACCGGTGCCTGCTGGGGCTGGCGTTGCTGGGGCTGTGGCCCTTGGTGAGGGCGCTCGGCGTCCGGACCGTGGCGGAGATTGGATGGAGGAAATACTCCGGGTTCGGGCGGGACATTGGCAGGGGATTGGCGATTGGCACTGCTTTGTTGGTGGCGGCCGCCGCAAGCGGGCTTTGGGCTGGGGCGTTCGCGTGGGTGGGGCGACCCGCTGGGGAATGGGTCCGGCCCGTTCTCACAGCCCTCGCCTCGGCGGCAATCGTGGCGATCCTGGAGGAAACGCTGTTCCGAGGGGCCATTTTCACCGCGTTGAGAAAGGGATGGAACGACACGGCGGCGCTTTGGACCAGCAGCGGGATTTACGCGATTGTTCATTTTTTCGCCCGCCCGGCCAACCCGCAGGCGGTGGAATGGCACTCCGGCTTTTTAATCCGGGGGGAAATGCTGCGGGGCTTCACGGACGCCCGGACGGTGATCCCCGGCTTCCTGAGCCTGACGTTGCTCGGGTTGATGCTGGCGCTGGCCTATCGGCGGACGGGGGCATTGCACCTTTCGATGGGAATCCATGCCGCGCTGATTTTTTGGTCGAAGCTTTTCGCGGTTGGGGCCGACGCGGCGCCGGGGGCGAACCGCTGGTTCTGGGGTTCGGAGAAACTGACGGACGGATGGTTCTGCTTCGCGCTGCTGCTGGCGGGGACCGTCTGGATGTGGCGTGCGCAATTCAAGCCGCGATGACCTCCCCACGAAAGGTCCTGGATTTATTCTGGAGCGCGGTTTTTCCGCGTGTGTGCGCTTTTTGCGAGAAAGAGGAGGCCGGGCCGAAAGAATCGTTCATCTGCCTGAAGTGCCGGAGCCTTCCCAAGGCGGTCCAGCGGGTGAGGCCGCCGTACTGCAAGGTATGCGGGATGGAGTATGACGGAGCGATCACGGTCGATTTCGCGTGCTCGAACTGCATGGATTTGGATCTGGAATTTGATTCGGCGCAGGCGGCGGCGCATTTCAAGGGGCTGGTCCGGGAAACGGTGCACCGGTTCAAGTACCAAGGGCACGAATGGTTCGAGCCGTTTTTGGCGGAACTGTTGATCGAGGCGGCGATGCCGGAGTTGAAGTTTGCGCCCGCCGACGTGGTGACGCCGATCCCGCTGCACCCGAACAAAAAGCGCCTCCGGGGATTCAACCAGGCGGAGCGGTTGGCCGAACGGCTGGCCAAGGCGGTGGACCTTCCGCACGACCCGGGAATGCTGGCGCGGGTGCGGGAGACGGAACCGCAGGCGCTGTTGGAACGCACGGAGCGGCAGAAAAACATGAAAGGCGCGTTCCAGTATGCGGGGAAGGTGAATCTGAGGGGACAGCGGGTGATCCTGATCGACGACGTGCTGACGACCGGTGTGACGGCGAGCGCCTGCGCGCGGGAGTTGAAGAGGAATGGGGCCGGCGAGGTGCGCGTTTGGACTGTTGCCCGCGGCGGGTTAACCTAGTACAATGGCGGCTTGAAAATGAGTGTCAGTGAGCCCGGTTCCTCGAATATTGGGTCAAAAAAAGTGGCCCGCAGCCACGGCAAAGGAGTGAATTGATTATGGCTACGACATCGTTCAGCAAGAAGGCGCTCGGGTCGGAAACCCCGGAACCAGCCGTCACCCCGCCTCCCGCCAACAGCAACACCACCTTCCTGAAAAAGCCTCGCATGGGGGCGACCAAGTCGAGGAAACGGGAGATTCCCGAGGGCCTGTGGACGAAGTGCAAGAAGTGCTCGACGATGCTCTACGACAAGGACTTGGACGAGAACCTGAAGGTCTGCCAGCAGTGCGGATTCCATTTCACGCTGGGGGCGAGGGAGCGGATTCATTCGCTGGTGGAAACCTGCTCGTTCGAGGAAATGGACGCGGAGATGACGAGCGTCGACCCGCTCCAATTCCCGGGTTACCCAAAAAAGATCACCGATTACCAAGCCAAGGGGGCGGCGCGGGACGCAGTGATCACCGGGATCGGAAAACTGGAGCGGCAGCGGGTGGCCCTGGGGGTGATGGATTTCAGCTTTCTGGGAGGCTCGATGGGGAGCGTGGTGGGGGAGAAATTGACGCGGCTGATCGAGGCCGGAACCGAAAAAAATTTGCCGGTCGTGATCATCTCCACGAGCGGCGGGGCGCGGATGTACGAGGGGATGTTCAGCTTGATGCAAATGGCCAAGACCTGCGCGGCGCTGGCCTACCACGCGAAGGCCCGGTTGCCATACATCAGCGTGCTGACAGATCCGACATACGCGGGGGTGATGGCGAGTTACGCAAGCGTGGGCGACCTGATCCTGGCGGAGCCCGGGGCGATGATCGGATTCGCGGGGCCGCGCGTCATCGAGGCGACGACGCAATCGGATTTGCCGCCGGGTTTCCAGACGGCCGAGTTTTTGCTGGAACATGGGTTGATCGACGCGATCGTGCCGCGCAAGGAAATGAAGGAACGGCTCGCGTATTATCTCGAGTTCATGATGGCCGGGCGGGAGTTGCGGCAGAGCGCCTAGGGGACACGGTCGACTGACCTCAGAAATGGCCATGGAAACCGGGCGGATCGACGTCATTTTTTCCCCCCTCGAATACGCGACCCTGCCGGCGACGGACCTTTCCCGGACGGCCTGCGTGGTGTTCGACATTTTGAGGGCGACGAGCACCATGCTCACCGCGCTCGAGAATGGGGCGTTGGAGATCATTCCGGTGTCCGAGATTCCCGAGGCCGTGGAGCTTCGGCGGAACGATTCGTCGTTGCTGCTCGCAGGGGAGCGCGGCGGACTGAGAATTCGCTCCGATCAAGCGGGCGGGGTGGACTTTGATTTCGGAAATTCACCGCGTGAATTCACGCCCGACCGAGTGCGGGGGCGGCGCATCGCGATCACAACGACAAATGGCACTCGGGCGCTGCGGGCCTGCGCAAGCGCCGGGGAAATCCAGATTGGCGGCTTCTTGAATCTCGCCGCCTTGGCCGCGAGCCTTGGGGATTCTGAGTTTTTCAAGGTCTTGATAGTCTGCGCGGGCACGGCGAATGAAACGTCACTGGAGGACACGCTGGCCGCCGGCGCGCTGGTGGAGAGGATGGCCAATGGAGCGGCCGCCGCCCGTTGGAAACTGGCGGATTCCGCGCAGATTGCCCGATCGACCCATGCGTTGCACAAATCAAATCTCGCGGCGGCGTTTGGCCTCGCGCGGAATGGCCGCAAACTGTTGGGGAGCCATGAACTCGCCGCTGATGTCGCGGTTTGCGCGCGGCTCGACACGATGAGCCTGACGGCGCGGATGGATCGCGCCGGGGCAATCCGCTCGACGGAGAGGTGACAGGGGCGGCGCTTTCGGGTATGCACGGGGAATGACCGCCCAAACTCCGCGCGGCGCGAACCTTCTGCGCCTGCTTTTCGCAGTCCTGCTCCCGCTCACGATTGCCAACGCAATTGGAGCCGAAGATCGGTTGGCCAACACCCGACTGCTGACGACGCCCGGGGATTTGGCGTCCAACCTCGTCGCCGGAGTCGACCGTTTCCTGCTCAAGCAAATCGAAAGCTCGGAGGAGCGCCGAGCGCAACATTGGAAACGGGACTTGAGCTCCGCCGCGGCCCTTGATCGATCCGTCCTCACCAACCGGCAGCGGTTGGGCTACACCCTCGGGGTGCGCGACCGGAATCTGCAATTTGTGCCCCCGAGGGAGAATCCGTTCGGGGAACCGCTGCTTGTGGCCAAGACCCCAAAATTCAAGGTCTACGCGCTCCGGGCCCCCGCTTTTGGGGATGTGACAGTGGAGGCGTTGGTCCTTGTGCCGGAGAAGCCCGTGGCAGTTGTTGTCGCCATTCCGGACGCGGACCATTCGCCGGAACAACTGGTGGGATTGGAGCCTGGGATTCCGGCGGAGTCCCAGTATGCGAGGGCGTTGGCGGAATCGGGCTGCCTGGTCGGGGTGCCCGTCCTGGTGAACCGGGCCATTGAGCAGCGGCGCAACGCAAAGCTGAGCAACCGGGAATTGCTTTACCGATCGGCCTTTGAACTGGGCCGCCACATCATTGGATACGAAGTGGAGCGGACCCTCGGGCTGATTGACCGGCTGCAAGGCATGGAGGGGGCGACGAATTTGAACGTGGGGGTGATCGGGTGGGGCGAGGGCGGCTCCATCGCGCTGCACGCGGGCGCGTTGGACCCAAGAATCCACGCGACGCTGGTGAGCGGATATTTCAACGACCGCCGTGGAGTGTGGCGGGAGCCGATTGACCGGAATGTGTTCGGCATCTTGGACCGCTTTGGCGACGCGGAAATCGCGAGCTTGATCGCCCCGCGGGCCCTGGTCATCGAGGCCGCACGGGGGCCGGAAGTGACCATCGTTGGCCAAGGAGGGGCGCCCGGGCGGTTGGCCACGCCGGATGTCGTGAACGTGCGCCGCGAGTTTGAGCGGGCCAAAGGGTTGACCACCGGGCTGAACCCGCCGGCGCCGTTGGAATGGGTGGTGAGCGAGGCGGGGGGAGGGCCGTTTGGGTCCGAGGCCGCGCTGCAAAAATTTCTGGACCGCCTGTCGCCGGGCGCCCGTTGCGCGGCCGGTTCTGGAACGAGTTTTGAGGTGTTCAAGAAAGTCGACGGGGCGGCCCGGTTGGCCAGCCAAATGCACGAGTTGGACCGGCACAGCCAATGGCTCCTGACGGAAAGCCCCTACGTGCGCCAGGAATTCATGAAGGCGCTGGACGTGAGCACGCCGGAGAAATACGCGGCTTCCTCCGACCGATACCGGGAATTCTTTTACAACGAAGTGATCGGCCGCTTTGACCTGCCGTTGCAGGCCCCAAATCCACAATCGCGCCTCGCCTACGACAAGCCGGGGTGGACGGGCCATGAGGTGGTGCTCGACGTCTTCCCGGATGTGATCGCCTATGGCGTGCTGCTGATGCCAAAGGGCATCCAACCGGGGGAAAGGCG
>CAZSXX010000259.1:0-6843 GCA_964611245.1 uncultured Verrucomicrobiota bacterium
AACCCGCTCTTCGTCCGCCTCGGTCATGAGCGCCCGGGTCCGTGCGCGGTGGAAATATTCGCGGGTCCGGCGTGGGAGCGCTTTTTCGTCCGGGGCGAAACGAAGCGAGGCCATCGCGTTGGTGATCTCCTGCCACCGCTCCACATCGACCTTTCGCTTGAGGACGACATATTTGTCCTCAAAGACCTTGCCGGCGCGATTGGTGACGAACCGGGGCCGCATCTTCTCGATCAACTCGGCGGCGTCCATTTCCAGGAACGGCGCCAGGGTTTGGGCAACCGTGATGTAGTTGGTGCCGAGGACCGAAGGATCCACGCAGACTGTCTTGACTGGCTTGCTGGTGGCCAGCAGCGTCCCGCGCACATCGCGGATGTCGCCGCGCCGCGAAGTCTTCACATAAGTGCGCTCCCAGAATTTGCGGGCCTTGACTGACAACTCCTCGTGGCGCAGCACTTGCAAGTCCACCAATTTGGCCACCACGGCGCCGAAGCCCGCCAAAAGCATAAAGCTTATCGCGAGCAGCCAACGACGATGGTGGGCCTGGACATCCATCAGTTGGTCCCCTCCGTCCCGGCAAACGCTCCGCGGGCCACCAGCTTGGCATTCGGCGAATCAAGCGAAGGTTCCGGCAGCCGGACAATTTGGTCGGGTTGCGGCGGATACAGGCCGAGGTTCATGCGCCTCACGCGTTCGTCCAACCCGGCCGGCGAACACATGGACGCGTAGGTTCGGTCGAGCAGCAGGCGGCGCCGTTTCGCCTCCTCAAGGCGGGTTTCGTAATGCCGGATTTGCTGGCCGAGCGTGTGGATATGGCTTTTTTGGTACAGGAATCCGCAGCCCGCTCCCGCGACAAAAAGGCAGGCCAGGCCGACGGACACCAATCCGGCGGCTGGCAGGTTCAATTTTTTCGTTTTCCGAGCCATGTTCAGTTCAATTTTTTCAGGGCCCGCAGCTGCGCGCTGCGCGCCCTCGGGTTCTTGTCCAGCTCCGCGGGGGATGGCTTCACTTTTTTGGCCACCCAGAGGGCCTGCGCGGGGCGGGGCGTCCGCAGCTCCGGGACATCGACTTCGCCATCAAAATCGTAATCGCGGGCCAGCCGCCGCCCAAATTCCTTCACCATTCGGTCTTCGAGGGAATGGAAGGTGATGACCGCGAGGACGCCGCCGGGCTTGAGCAAGCCCCAGCACGCGTCCAGCCCCTCGGCCAACCTCGGCATTTCCTGGTTTGTTTCCATTCTCAGCGCCAAAAATATTCGGGTCGCCGGGTGCGACTTTCGGCCGTGGCGGGGCGACGCCCGTTCGATGGCGTCCGCCAACTGGCGGGTCGTTTCGAACTTTCGCAACGACCGGTCCCGCTCGATCACCCGGGCCAGGCGGCGCGAATCCCGTTCGCCGCCCAGCTCCCAAAAAATTCTCGCCAACTCTTCCGCGGGCCACCCATTCACGATATGGGCCGCAGTTCGTTCCTGCCGTTGGTCTTGGCGCATGTCCAAGGGGCCATCGGCCATAAAACTGAATCCGCGCTCCGGCCGGTCCAGCTGGGGCGAGCTGACGCCCAAGTCCAACAAGACCCCATTCAGGCTCGCCTCTGGCACAAATTCGCCGGCTTGGGCGAAATTTGCGTGGCGCAATTCGAACCGGCCCGCGAACTCCTGCAGCCGTTCCGCCGCCGCATCGAGGGCGCTGGCGTCCTGGTCAAAGCCGACCAAGTGGCCATCCGGAGCGCTCGCGCGGAGGATCGCCGCCGCGTGGCCGCCTCCCCCGACCGTGCCATCGAGATAACGGCCTCCGGGACAGGGCTCCAGCGCGCCGATGACCTCATCCAGCATCACCGGCTTGTGCTCGAAATCGGCCATGCCGACTCAGGGCTTCCCGCGTTTCAAAAAGCGAAACCACCGCGCCATGCGCGTCCCAAAGCTTTGTTTTTCGTGTGACGGCCGCCCAATCGCCGCGATGGGCCGCGGCGCGAACGGACTGAGGCCACTGTCGGCTGAGCGCGCCGCCCGGCGCGGCGTCAACTCCAGATCCGAATCGGATAAATCGTTTCTCACAACTCGCACGTTCTCCAAACTCATCTCCGACTGGGTCATTCTCCGGCTGGGCGCGCGCCAGGCGCGGTCCAGGAACCGTCGCCGCTCCTGCGGTTCCGGGGGGATGGCCCGGCGCTCGGGGGAAATGCGGAGGCGGGCCTGTGCCTGCTTCTCGAAATCCATTTCGACCTGCGGTTTCTCCTCCGGGGCCTGGGCCGCCTGCGCAAGGCGTTGGCCATCCTTCCCGAAGACGGGGAGAGGGTCGGTGGCTTTGACTTGATATGGGGCGGATTCGGTTCCGAAGAAACTTTCGCCGACGGCCAAAAGGTTTTTCAGACTCATAGGTATTTGCCAATTTCAAGGGGGGCCACTTGGTCTTCCTGTGTGGCCGCTTGTTGGAATCGTTCGGGGGACCAAATTTCGAAGCGCTCCCACATGCCGACGAGGACGGCTTCTTTGTCGATTCCGGCGGCTTTGGCGAGGGTTTCGGGGAGGACGACGCGGCCGACTTTGTCCATGACCAACTCGCCGGAATTGCGGCTGAAATAGCGCATGACAGCGGAGGCCTTTTCGTCGGCGAGGGAGGCCTGGTTGAGCTTGGCCATGACGCGGGCGTGGTTTTCAGCGGTGAGGACCACGAGGTAATGGCCTTGGAGGCCACCTTTGGGCCAGAGAAGGGCGGTCCATTGCATTTCGCCGGACGCGGGACGCCATCGGGCAGGAATCTGCAGGCGCCGTTTTTCATCCAAGCCGTGCGAGAACTGCCCATTGTAGGTCAGGTTCAGGACTGGCGGCGCAGCGTTGGAATCAGTGGCCATAATTGGGAGGAAGCAGCAATTTCACACCACCACCACCCACTGCGCCCCGTTTTATGCCACCTCACCCCACCGGTCAACTAGAATTCGTAGCTTGAGGGATGAACTTGTTCACAAGATATTCACGACACGCAATTTCTACACTGAAAAAATCTTTTTTTCGAGCGGATAATTGGCCATTCTGTTAACAATTGACGTCCATGTTGACTGAGGAATTCGATTTTGACTTGCCGCCGGAATTGATCGCGCAAAAACCAGCGGAACGGCGGGATGAATCGCGGTTGCTGGTGTTCCGGCGGGGGGGCGGGGAGGTTGAGCATCGGAGGTTTTTGGATTTGCCGGATTTGTTGAGGCCGACGGACCTTTTGGTGCTGAACAATTCGAAAGTGATCCCGGCGCGGATGCGGGGGATGAAGGAAAGCGGGGGGGCGATCGAGTTTTTGCTGCTGGAGGAGGTTGCGGGGAATGATTGGTGGACGATGCTGAGGCCGGCGAAGCGGCTGCGGCCCGGGGATTGGTTTTCGGTGGTCGATTTCGCCGGGGGTCGATTGGCGGCGCGGGCGCAGTTGGTGGAGAAAGACGCGGATGGGCATTGCCGGCTTCGGTTCGAGGGGACGGCGAACATCTTGGAGGTGGCCCGGGTGGGGGGGGAGGCTCCCCTGCCCCCTTATATTCAGCGCGGCAAAGGGCGGACGGCGCCGGAGGATTTGGAGCGGTATCAAACGGTTTACGCGGCGAAGGAGGGGTCGGTGGCGGCGCCGACGGCCGGGCTGCATTTCACGCCCGCGATTTTTGAGCGGCTGCGGGAGCGCGGGGTCGAGACGGCGTTTGTGACCCTGCATGTGGGGGCGGGGACGTTCGCTCCGGTGAAGGCGGAGCGGGTGGAGGACCATCGAATGCACGAGGAGCGGTTCGAAATTCCGGAGGAGACGCGGGAAAAAATCGAGGCGACGAAGGCGCAGGGGGGGCGGGTGGTGTGCGTGGGAACGACTTCGCTTCGGGTTTTGGAGAGCGACGCCAGACGGGAGGGGCGGGAACGGGTGGGGAGGACGAGGATTTATATTTATCCTCCGTTCGAGTTCCGGGTGGCGGATGGGCTGCTGACGAATTTCCATTTGCCGAAGTCAACGCTGTTGATGCTGGTGTCGGCGTTCGCGGCGCCCGGAGGGTTGGAGGGGCGTGAACGAGTCCTTGGCGCGTATCGGGCGGCCGTGGGCGAGCGGTACCGGTTTTTCAGCTATGGGGACGCGATGCTGATCACCGATTAGGGGGCGGGGGCCTTGGTCGGGTGATCATCCGGTTTTTCGGGTTTGTTTCACTTGGTTTCACGTTTGTTGCGCTTTGTTTCGGAGGGACGCGTTGGAGTGGATTGGGCGCGGTGGGACCGTGTTTACGGCGGGAGTTTGGGGAGTTGACGGCGCCCCGGCAGGAGCCAGGGCGGCCGTCATTGTTCATGGGTGGCGCGGGGTCACTGCTTGCACTCGCAGGGGGCGCAGTTGCAGGTTTGCGGGTCGCAGGAACAGGAGCCCCCGCATTGGCAGCCACTCGCGTTGTTGAGTTTCACGTCCTTGTGGGACTTCGGTTGGGTCTTGTGGTTCGATTTCATGGTCATTTTCTCTTGATGTCCACGGCCCGGCCCCGGCGTCGTCGCCAGGGTTCACCGGCCGTTCACCAAGGCCAACGGATGTGACCCAATTCCATTACACTCTTTTTTTAGGCGACGGGACTCAATGGGCGTGCGGCTCTTCGTCCGAATCGTTGCACGAGCAATCGACGCAGCCGTGGACGCCGCAGGCGCCGCAATTTTGGGTGACCGCTTTGCGGAGGTGTTTGCGGGCGCGGTGGAGCTTGACGCTGAGGTTGTTCCGGGTCAGGCCGAGCTTCGCGGCGACGGCGTCCTGTTCGTTCCCCTGAAGGTCGACTTCGTCCAGGAGAGCGCGGTATCGCTCGGGAACGAGGGGCAGGAGGCGGCGAAAGCACCGGCAGAGCTCGCGCTCCTCGTCGTGGCCCGGGGTTTCAGGGAGCTCTTTTTCGAAACGCTCCAACGCCCGGGACCGCGCGCCTTGTTTGCGGTAAAGGTCGATGATGGACCGGCGGAGTATTCGATAAAACCAAGTGACTGTCTCCTCGTCGGTTTCGGGATGGCGGTCAGCGGCCAAGGCTTTGATGAGGCTCTCCTGCACGACATCCTCGGCGAGATGGTGGTCGCCAAGGCGGGCGCGCGCGAAGGCGATGAACGTCTGGAGGTTTTTAATGATGGCGTCTTCGACGCTGGCCATGCCGGGAGTTTAGCGCGGGGGAAGGGTTGCGCAAACTGAGTTTGGAAAAGCAGGCGCGATTGGGCCGGCGGGGCGGGAACGGCCGCTTGACGGTGTGGCTGGGGTTCGGTACGTTGCGAGGGTTGTTTTAAGGACAAGTTTCTGATGCAAAATTATTTGGTTCCAATTGTGGTCGAGCAGACCGGGCGGGGCGAGCGGAGTTATGACATTTATTCGCGGCTGCTGATCGACCGCATCGTATTTTTGGGAACGCCGGTGGACGACGGGGTGGCGAACGTGATCATCGCGCAGTTGTTGTTCCTGCAGATGTCGGATCCGAAGAAGGACATCCATTTTTACATCAACTCGCCGGGTGGGAGCGTGACGGCGGGGCTGGCCATTTACGACACGATGCAGTTCCTGACGTGCGACGTGAACACGTATTGCATTGGGCAGGCGGCGAGCATGGGGGCGGTGCTTCTGTGCGCGGGGGCGAAGGGGAAGCGATACGCGCTGCCGAACGCGAACATCATGATCCACCAGGTGCTGGGCGGGGCGGAGGGGCAGGCGAGCGACGTGGAGATCCGGGTGAAGTACATGCTGAAGCTGAAGCACCGGCTGAATTCGATCATTTCGAAGCACACGGGGAAGAACATCGAGCAGGTGGAGAAGGATTGCGACCGGGACAATTTCATGTCGGCGGAGGAGGCGAAGGCGTACGGGCTGGTGGATGAGGTGGTGCAGTCGCGGCGGGAAATCCCGACGATCCAGCCGGCGTCCAAGAACGCGACGGACATCATCCTGCCGTCGGGGTCCGGATCATCTGGCGGCGGGCCGAGCCCGTCGGCCGCGTAATCGCCATGGCACGACCGAATCAACTGACGCTGTGCAGCTTCTGCGGGAAATCCCACGCGGAGGTGAAGAAGTTGATCCAGGGGCCGGGGGTTTATATTTGCGACAACTGCGTGATTGTCTGCAAGAACGTCCTGGACAAGGAGCTGAAAATCGAGACGAAGAAGTCGTCGCCAAAGCTGGTGGTGCCGAAGCCGGCGGAGATCCGGCGGCAGCTTGATTTGTATTGCGTCGGTCAGGACCAGGCGAAGAAGACGCTGTCGGTGGCGGTGCACAACCATTACAAGCGGATAGCGTCGGAGCAGTCGCAGCAATCGCGGACGAAAGGGGAGGCGGTGGCGCAGATGGACGCGCACGCGGATGTGGAGATCGAGAAGAGCAACATCCTGTTGGTCGGGCCGACGGGGTCGGGCAAGACGCTGTTGGCGCGGACCCTGGCGCGGATTTTGGACGTGCCGTTCGCGATCGCGGACGCGACCACATTGACGGAGGCGGGATACGTGGGGGAGGACGTGGAGAACATCATCTTGCGGCTGCTGCAGAACGCGGATTACGACGTGAAACGGGCGCAGATGGGGATCATTTATGTCGATGAAATCGACAAGATCGCGCGGAAGACGGAGAACGTGTCGATCACGCGGGATGTGTCGGGCGAGGGGGTGCAGCAGGGTTTGCTGAAGATTCTGGAGGGGACGGTGTGCAATGTGCCGCCGCAGGGTGGGAGGAAGCATCCGCAGCAGGAGTACATCCGGGTTGACACAAGCAGCATTTTGTTCATTTGCGGGGGGGCGTTTGTCGGGCTGGACAAGATCATCCAGCGGCGGCTGGGCAACCGGGTGATGGGGTTTTCGGCGGTTGACTCGGGGTCGAAGGTGGCGGCGATGGAGCC
>CAZSXX010000260.1:0-6808 GCA_964611245.1 uncultured Verrucomicrobiota bacterium
ACGAAGGACGGGATGCCGTCCGCTCATTTTGAGCACACGGTGTTGATCACCGAGAACGAGCCGGAAATTTTAACGTGCCTGGAGAAGAGGCCATTGCGCTTGAAGGAACGGTAGTGGAAACGCTGCCGAACGCGCTGTTCCGAGTGGAACTGCCCAATGGCCACCGATTGCTGGCGCACACCTCGGGCCGGATGCGGATGAATTTCATCCGTCTGGCTGTCGGGGATCGGGTGACTGTAAAAGTGTCGCCGTACGACCTGAGCAAGGGTTGTATCGCATTTAACGAAGAAGAGAAGATATGAAAGTTCGGGCCTCAGTGAAGAAACTGTGCGAGCACTGCAAAGTGGTCAAGCGCAAGGGTGTGATCCGCATCATTTGCTCCAACGCGCGTCACAAACAACGGCAAGGTTAATATTTTATGGCACGTATTTTAGGCGTTGATATCCCCGGCGACAAGCGCATCGACATCGCGCTCCGTTACATCTACGGCATTGGCCCCGTGAACGCGAAGGCGATCCTCGAAAAAGCGAAGATCGACCCCAGCATCCGGGCCAAGAACCTCGATGAAAACCAGATGTCGCTTATCGTCCACGCCATCCAGGATGGCAAGTATGTCATCGAGGGCGACCTCCGCCGCGAACTCGGCATGAATTTGAAGCGCCTCCAAGGCATCAAGTGCTACCGCGGCGTCCGCCACCTGCGCGGCCTCCCTGTCCGCGGCCAGCGCACCCATACCAACGCGCGCACGCGCAAAGGGCCCCGGAAGACGGTCGGCGTGTCCCGCAATCCCAACGCCAAAACCGGCATCCACTAACCTTTAATCGACTGACTCATGGCTGACGAAACAAAACCCAAGGCTCCCAAAAAGGAGAAGGCGGAAGCCGCCGCTCCCGCCGCAGCCGGCGCCGCCCCCGCGGCTGCCGCCGCACCTGAGGCCGCCCCCAAGGCGCCCAAAAAAGAAAAAGCCCCGAAAGACGGCGCCGCCAAGGACGCTGCCGCTCCGGCCGCCGCCCCTGAAGGGCCCATCGCCGCCGGCGCCCCCACCGCCGCCGAACTGCTCGGCGATGACCCGAACGCCAAAAAGATCGTCAAGGCCAAGGGCTCCAAAAACATCAGCGTCGGCATCGCCAACATCCTGGCCACCTTCAACAACACGCAGGTCTGCATCACGGACATGCACGGCAACATCATCGGCTGGTCCAGCGCCGGACGCGTCGGCTTCAAGGGCTCACGCAAAAGCACCGCCTTCGCCGCCCAGCAGGTCGCCCAGGACGCCGCCCGCCAGGCCATGTCCCACGGCATGCGCGAAGTCGAAATCCGCGTCAAGGGCCCCGGCTCCGGCCGCGAGTCCGCCATCCGCGCCCTCCAGGCCATCGGCCTCGAGATCACCACCATCAAGGACGTCACCCCCGTCCCCCACAACGGCTGCCGCCCCCGCAAGAAACGCCGCGTCTAATCAACTTTTAATTCACTGTTATGGCTCGTTATACTGGACCCCGCGTGCGCATCAGCCGCCGCTTTGGCATTCCGATTTTCGGCGCTTCCAAATACCTGGAGCGGAAAAACTACGGCCCCGGCGTGCACGGGCCCAAGCAGCGCAAAAAGCACACCCCATACGGTCTCGGCCTCATCGAGAAACAAAAGCTTCGCTACTACTACGGCTTGATGGAACGCCAGTTCCGTGGCGTCTATGAAAAGGCCCTCCGCCAGCGTGGCGTCACCGGCGAAACCATGCTCCAGATTCTGGAGACCCGCCTCGACAACGTCGTTTACCAGCTCGGCTTCGCCAACACCCGCGCCGGCGCCCGCCAGATGGTCTCCCACGGACACGTCACGGTCAATGGCCGCAAGGTCAACGTCCCCTCCTTCGCCTGCAAGGTGAACGACGTGGTCGAAATCAAGAACACCAGCGTTTCCCGCCAAATGGCCACCAAGGGACTGGAGTCCTCCACCAGCCGCTCGATCCCCGATTGGGTTTCGCTTAACAAGGACGCGTTCAAGGGGAGCATCCTCCGGGTGCCTTCGCGTGATGACATCCAACCGATCGCCAACGAACAGGCCATCGTCGAATTTTATTCCCGCTAATTAACCCGCTCGCGGGCTTCGGGGCCGGGTGGCCCGGAAGTTCGCGGGCATTGCAATTATATGGGCCGGGCCTTCCGGGGGAATACGGAAAAACGGCCAGTTTAAAATTGCTGAAGGAACTATGCCAGTACGTTTAGGACGTTTCGAAATGCCGAAGCGGTTGACCAAGGAAGAGTCCACCGCCACGGAGACCTACGCCAAATTCACCGCGGAGCCGTTTGAGACCGGCTACGGCCACACCATCGGCAACTCCATCCGCCGCGTGTTGCTCTCCTCGCTGGAAGGCGCCGCCATCACCTCCATCAAGATCGATGGCGCCATGCACGAATTCACCACCATTGACGGGGTGGTCGAGGACGTCACCGACATCATTCTGAACCTCAAGAAGGTCCTCTTCCGGTCCACCGCCCGCGAGCCCCAAACCCTCCTCCTCTCCGCCCACAAGGACGGCACGATCACCGCGGGGGACATCCGTTTGACC
Source organism: uncultured Verrucomicrobiota bacterium (assembly GCA_964611245.1). Classification (GTDB taxonomy): domain Bacteria; phylum Verrucomicrobiota; class Verrucomicrobiia; order Limisphaerales; family SXQI01; genus CAZSXX01. The sequence continues at coordinate 2,567 of CAZSXX010000260.1, forward strand.
GCTGGCTTGGAGATCGTCAACCCCAAGCAGGTCATCGCCACGCTCGACAAGAAGAAAAAATTCGAGATGGAACTCGAGGTCAAGGTCGGCCGAGGATTCCTTCCCGGCGACGAGAACAAGAAGCCTGACCAGGCCATCGGCGTGATCGCCATTGACTCCCTGTTCTCCCCCGTCACCCGCGTCCGTTACGGCGTCGAAAGCGCCCGTGTCGGCCAGCGCACCGATTATGATCGCTTGATCATGGAAATCTGGACCGACGGCCGCATCTCTCCCGATGACGCCCTCACCCAGGCCTCCGCGATCCTCCAGCATCACCTCGACGTCTTTGTCGGCTACGACAAAAACGCCGTCGAATTCGAGGAAGTCGCCGACAAGCAGGACGACGAGCGCGCCCGCACCAAGAAGCTCCTCAACATGAGCGTCAACGAAATCGAGCTGAGCGTCCGCGCCGCCAACTGCCTGAACAACGCCAACATCACCACCGTCGGCCAGTTGGCCATGAAGACCGAGGCGGAAATGCTCAAATACCGCAACTTCGGCAAAAAGTCTTTGAACGAAATCAAGGAGAAGCTGACCAGCCTCGGCCTTTCCTTGGGCATGAACATTGATCCCTCGCTGCTGGACCTTCCCAAAGAAGACAAGCCGCTCTAACCCCCCTTGACCCATGAGACATCGCAAGCAAACCGCCAAACTCGGACGCACCGGCTCACATCGCAATGCGATGCTCGCCAACATGGTCTGCAGTCTGATCAAGCACAAACGCATCAAGACCACATTGGCCAAAGCCAGGGCCGCCCGGTCCGTCGCCGAAAAAATGGTCACCCTCGGCAAATCGGGGACCCTCCACGCCCGGCGCTTGGCCGCCGCACGCCTCCACCAGGAGGACGCGGTCAAAATCCTGTTCGCCGAAATCGCCCCCAGCGCCAAGGAGCGCCGTGGCGGTTACACCCGCATCATCAAGCTCCTTCGCCGCCAGGGCGACGCCGCCGAAGAGGCCATCCTCGAATGGGTGGACACCGCGGCTGAGGCTGAAGTGACCCCTGTGGTCGAGGCCGCGCCTGCCAAGGAAGAAAAGAAGTAACCGGGAAATTATTTTCCTCACCAAGCCGCATCTCGCAAGGGTTGCGGCTCTTTTCTTTTTCGCGCCCAAACAAATCGGGCGGCCCGTTCCCATGCGCCGCTTCGCGCAAGCCCATGCCAGAATTCCCTCCCCACCGTGGGCGCTTCCGTGGATGCTCCTCGCGACATGAAGGTGGTCAGGACGGATCGCGAATTGGAGTGCCCCAAAATTGACGCGGGCCTCCGCGCACGGAACTTGGACTTGGTCACCCTTCCCGAAGGGGTGCCCGAATCTGAGTTGGCCGCCGCCGTCGCGGATGCGGACCTCCTCCTCATGTGCTACACCCCCATCACTGCCGCGGTCATCGATGCCGCGCCCCGGTTGCGCGGCATCGTCAAATACGGCGTCGGCATCGACGCGATTGACATTGAGGCCGCCCGCCGCCGCCGGATCCCCGTCGTCAACATCCCCGAATACGCCGAGGAAACCGTCGCCGAAGGCGCCTTCGCCCTCATGATTTCCCTCGCGCGCAAGCTCGGCCCCATGTTTGCCGAAATGACGCGGAGCGGCTGGGTTTGGCCCACCTCCCAATGGCTCGGGCACGACCTCGCGGGAAAGACTCTGGGCTTGGTCGGCGTTGGCCGGATTGGCCGAAGCCTCGCGCGGATGGCCGGCGCCGGTTTTCGAATGCGCGTGCTCGGCTACGATCCGTTCGTGGACGCCGGCTCCATGCTCCGCGCCGGCGTGGAGAAACGCGGCTCCCTCCCGTCCCTCCTGGCCGATTCGGATTTCGTTTCCATCCATGCCGTCCTGAACGGCGAAACCCACCACCTGATCGGCCAAACCGAGCTCGCCCAAATGAAAGCGACCGCCTTCCTCATCAATGTGTCGCGCGGCGCGCTCGTGGACGAATCCGCCCTCCTCGCGTCCCTCCGTGCTGGGCGCATCGCTGGCGCCGGACTGGATGCCTTCAGCCAGGAACCCCTCAGGCTCAAAAACCATCCCCTGAGCCCCCTCTTTTCCCTTTCCAACGTCCTGCTCACTCCCCATCTCACCTTCTACACCCACGACGCCATGGAACGCCTCGAGGACGAAACCTTGGCCCGCTGCGACGAAATCCTCCAAGGCCGTCCCGTCCTCATCAAATCCCACGATCCGCGCCTCCGCTCCCAAACCCTCGGCGTCACCTTCCCGCCCTGAATCCCCAATCCCGCTCCCTCGCCCCTATTGACCCCGGGGTTATTGTGATGATGAATGAAGTCGAACAAGGCTGACCGTCGCCCGGGCCGCATCCCCCTTGGCGCGTTCACGTTGATCGAACTCCTGGTCGTCATCGCCATCATCGCCATTCTCGCCTCCCTCCTCCTGCCCGCCCTCGCGCGCGCCAAGGCCAAAGCCAACACCGCCAAATGCGTCAGCAATCAAAAACAAATCGCCATCGGCTACATCCTCTACGCGAACGACAATTCAGACCTCCTCCCCCTCGCCTCGCACCTCGGCGACGCCGCCCCCTGCCAATGGTTCTTCGAGATTTCCCCATTTCTCTCCCGCAAACCCGCCACCTACACCAATCTCGTCGCCAAATTCGAGGTCGTCTCCTGTCCCTCCGCGAAACTCGACAAAGCCTTCCCCCCCGGCACTCCCGCCGCGGAAGCCTACGGCGGCTACGGCCACAATTACGTCTACCTCGGCTACCTCACCGAGGATGAGCGAGTCCGGATCTCCGCGGTCACCAAACCGACCGAGACCTGCATGAACGGCGATGGCCTCGATCCCGAAAAGGGGCTCAACTGGTACAACTTCGGCTACCTTTACCCCCCGTCCATGTTCCCATGGGCCACCACCCGATCCTATCCCTACATCCGCCATGGCTCCGGCGGAAACTACTCCTGGGTGGACGGCCACGTTTCGCTGACTTCCTGGAGGACCATGGCCCGCGGCTCCAACGGCAAGACCGACTGGTTCTACATGAAAAGCGCCACCGACAAGCCCCGGCTCTGATCCGGAATCCCCTCCCGGCCACGGCCCCCAGCATCCTCCATTTTCCGCCGCTCGCGTTTTCGGTGTTCGTGGGCCATGATTCTCGCCGGGCGATGTCCTGGCTCAAAAGTTTAATCCTTCTGGCGGTGGCGCTCGCTGTCTCGCGCGGCGCGGATTCCATCCGCCTCCGCATCACCGACAATTTCACTTCGGTCCCCATCCGAAACGCCGAAATTCTCGTTCAGGAATCTGTCCCGGGCGTCTCCACCCCCGTCCGGCGGCAAGCCCTCGCGCCCAGCGGATTGTTCTCCATCGACCTTTCCGACCCCGCCGCCACCTTTCAGTTCGAGGTCGCCGCTGAGAATTACGGGCCCTTCCGTTCACCTCCATTCACCGCCTCCTCCGCGCCTCCTTTTCAGGATGTCCGGCTCGAACGGCTCTTTGATTTTGAGGGCTCGGTCATCGCCCCCTCCGGCCATCTCGCCTCCGGTGCCCGCTACTTCCTTTGCACGGACCTAACCGAGGTCACCTTCCGCCCGGATCGCTCCTTTTTCACCCGGTCCCGGCCTCCGGCCACCAGCGGCGCCCTCGGCCGCTTCCGGCTCTCGCCCGAATCCACCGGCCATTCAATCCTCGTGGCGCATGACCTGGGCTTCGCCAGGGTGCCCTTGGGCGGCTGGACCAATGATTCCAAAATCCTCCTCCGCCCTTGGGGTCAGGTTGCGGGCCGCATGCTGCTCAATGGCCTCCCCGCCCGGAACAAACGTCTCGTCTTGCAGGCGGCGGATTCAGCCCTTGGCAGGACCAAAATGACCTTCCTCGATTTTGCCTCCGTCACCGGGACCAATGGCCAGTTTGCCTTCGAGAATGTCCCGCCGGTCGAGGCCATTCTCTCGTGGATCGTTCCCGGCGGCGTCTCCGGGCACATTGCCACCCGCCAGATTCGCCTTCACGTCGACGCCAACAAATCCAGCGCCATCCTCTACGACCTCCGGGGCCGCGCCCTGTCCGGCCAATTCCAGCTCACTCCAGCCCTTCCATTCGGAAGTATCCTTTCTGTCACCGCCACTCTCGTCGCCCAATCCGCCGACCCCGCGCTCGATCTGTTCTCGCCTCCGGCCAACCAGCGCGTCGATCACGTGATCCTGCTGGAAGTTCAGCCAACCTTGGAATTCTCTGGCCTCGCGGTCCCCCCCGGCGAA
>CAZSXX010000261.1:0-2010 GCA_964611245.1 uncultured Verrucomicrobiota bacterium
GATCCGTCCCCCCGCCCCTCGGCCGCTCCCAAATTGTCCTTCCCACTCATTTGCTCGTTGCCAATCGCTCAAATCTCTACACAACACACTCACGTCCAAACACTTACAAAGTAAAACACCACATCGAACATAGCCGAACACACGCCGAACAACACCGAATAAATCCCGAACCAAGCCGAACAACCACCCCCAAAGCCAAAAGTGTCACCAAGGTCCTGCACGGGTCCTGCGCCCCCCATCGCTTTCTGCTCATCACTCATCACTCACTTCTGACCTTTGACGCTCCCGCGATTTCCGGGCAGACTCGTGCCCATGAATCCGCGCCTGCTTCTCCTCCTCCTCGCCGCGTTTCTCGCCGCTTCCCACGCCGCCGACCGGCCGAACATCATCTTCATCATGTCCGACGACCACGCCTCCCAGGCCGTCAGCGCCTACGGCAGCAAGGTCAACGAGACCCCCCACATTGACCGCATCGCCCGCGAAGGCATCCGCCTCAACCGCTGCTACGCCGTCAACTCCATCTGCACCCCCAGCCGCGCCACCATACTCACCGGCCAGTACAGCCACAAAAACGGCGTCCCCGTCTTCAACGCCATCGACCGCGACCGCGACAACGTCGCCAAGCGCCTCCAAACCGCCGGCTACCAAACCGCCATGATCGGCAAATGGCACCTGGGCAGCGACCCCTCCGGCTTCGACTACTGGCAAATCCTCCCCGGCCAGGGCGCCTACTGGAAACCCATCCTCTCCGGCACCGACGGCGAGAAAACCTCCGAAGGCCACGCCACCGACGTCGTCACCGACCTCTCCCTCGCCTGGCTCAAAAACCGCAAGGCCGCCCAGCCCTTCTTCCTCATGATGCACCACAAAGCCCCCCACCGGAACTGGCAGCCCCAGCCCCAATTCGCCGCCATGTGGACCAACCGCGTCGTCCCCGAACCCGCCACCCTCTTCGCCCAGCACCCCAGCCACGCCAGCGCCATCCGCGACCACAAACAAGCCATTAGCGACCTCACCCCCACCGACGTCAAAACCGTTCCCCCTCCCGGCCTGGCCGGCGACGACCTCACCCGCTGGAAATACCAGCGCTACATGCAGGACTACCTCGCCTGCGTCCAGGGCGTCGACGACAGCGTCGGCAAAGTCCTCAAATTCCTCGGCGAAAACGGCCTCGAAAAAAACACCCTCATCATCTACACCAGCGACCAGGGCTTCTTCCTCGGCGAACACGGCATGTTCGACAAACGGTTCATGTACGAAGAATCCTCCCGCATGCCCTTCGTCGCCCGCTGGCCCGCCCAAATCAAGCCCGGCCAAGTCTCCGACGCCCTCGCCATCAACTGCGATTTCGCCCCCACCTTCCTTTCCCTCGCCAACGCCCAAATCCCCGCCGAAATGCAGGGCCGCAACCTCCTCCCCATCCTCCGCGGCGAATCCCCCTCCGACTGGCGCTCCAGCTTCTACTACCGCTACTACCACGATCCCGGCCACCACGACACCCGCCAGCACTACGGCGTCCGCACCCAAACCCACAAACTCATCCACTTCCCCGGCCTCAACCAATGGGAATGCTTCGACCTCGTCCTCGACCCCGGCGAAATGCGAAACATCTACAACGAACCCACCGCCCAACCCATCGTCGCCCGGTTGAAAGACGAACTTTCCCGCCTGCGCAAGGAACTCGGCGACAACGATCTCTACGCCACATCCGCCTCCTGGCCCAAAACATCCGCCGACGTCGCCCCACCCTCCCGCCGCGCCGCCCAGCGTCCCCGCCAAAATTGATCCACCGGGATTGCGCCTTGCCGAACCGAAACCCTTTCCCATTTAATCGCCCCGGTTCAGCATGAAAGCGCTAATCACCGGCGGGGCCGGATTCATCGGGTCGCACATCGCCGAGGCGCTCTGCCAGCGCGGCGCACAAGTCATTGTCCTGGACAACCTTTCCGTCGGCGCCGTCCAGAACCTCTCCTGGAAAAAACCCAGCCACTCTCTCGACCTCATCCAAGG
>CAZSXX010000261.1:2020-6803 GCA_964611245.1 uncultured Verrucomicrobiota bacterium
AAGGCGACATCACCGACTCCCGCCAAATCACCGATCTTGTTCGTGGCTGCGACCTGGTTGTTCACCTCGCCGCCCAAGCCTCCGTCCCCCTCTCTGTCGAAAAACCCATCGAAACCAACCAGCAAAACCTCGACGCCGCCCTCCAACTGCTCGTCGCCGCCCGCGACGCCAAAGTGAAACGCTTCCTCTTCGCCTCCTCCTCCGCCGTCTACGGAGACAGCTCCGCCCCCGTCAAACGCGAGTCCGACGCCCCCAACCCCCTCTCCCCCTACGCCATCCAAAAGTACGCCGCCGAGCGTTACGGCCAAATGTTTCACAACCTCTTCGGCCTGGAAACCGTGAGCTTCCGCTACTTCAACGTCTTCGGCCCACGCCAATCCTTCGATTCCCCCTACTCCGGCGTCATCGCAAAATTCTGCGCCGCCCTGCTCGACGGCCACCCTCCCACCATTTTCGGCGATGGCCTCCAATCCCGCGACTTCGTCTCCATCCGCAACGTCGTCCAAGCCGCCCTCCTCGCCGCCGAAGCCCCAGCCACTTCCGTCGCTGGCCGCGTCTTTAACATCGGCTGCGGCTCCAGCATCAACCTGCTCGACCTCCTCAATGAGCTGAACCGCCAAACCGGACAGTCACTGAAACCCAACTTCGCCCCCGCCCGCCCTGGCGATGTCCGGTCCTCCCAAGCCGACATCTCCTCAGCCCAAGCCGCGCTCGGCTACAATCCATCCGTGACCTGGCAAAAAGGACTCGCGGAAACACTGGATTTCTACCGCGCGGCCCGGTGACAAAAAACAGTGGCGGGCGCTCCCCCTTCCGCGTTTAATCCCCACACTGTCTTAACCACGAAACACACTTTCTATGCCTGAAAAAATCGGATTTGTCGGAGTCGGCCGCATGGGCGCCAACATGGCCCGCCGCCTGAAAGACCAAGGCTTCAAAATCGCCGCCGTCTACGACCAACGCGGCAAAGCCGCCAAGGAGGTCGCCGCCGAACTCGGCGCCGAAGCCTGCAAAACCGTCGGCAAAGTCACCGAACTTTCCGACGTCATCATCACCGTCGTCACCGACGACGCCGCCATGCGCGAAATTTTCCCCGCCGCGAAAAAAGCGCTGCTCAAGAACGCCGCCGGAAAACTGTTCATCAACTGCGCCACCATTTCCCCGCAGGTCCACGTGGATGTCGAAGCCCTCGCCGAAGCCTCCGGCGCCCAGAGCCTCGAAGCCTGCATGGCCTCCAGCATCACCCAGGCCCGCGAAGGAACCCTGTATTTGATGCTCGGCGGCAAGCGCGAAGCGTACGACCGCGCGGAGCCAGTCCTCAAAAAACTGGCCAGCTCAATGCGCTACATCGGCCCCGCCGGCCAGGCCGCCAACGTCAAGGCGCTCGTCAACATGGTCATGAACATCAACACCGCCGGCCTCGCCGAAGGCCTCGGCCTCGGCCAGGCCCTTGGATTGGATTTGGCCATGCTGCGCGAGGTGTTCTCCCAAACCGGCGCCAACTCCCGCGTCCTTCAAACCGACGGCGAGGACATGCAAAACCGCGATCACTCCTGCTTTTTCTCCGGCGCGCACGCCGCCAAGGATTCCGGGATCGCCCTCGAATTGGGCCGCCAACAAAAACTGGCCCTCCCCCTCGCCGCCGCCACCAAAAAACAATTCGACCGCATGGTCGCGTTGGGCCTCGGGGAACTCGACAAATCCGGGGTCGCCGAACTCACCTTCAAGGGCCGCTTGAAGAAAAAATAGGCTGGACCGCGCTCACTCCGTCAGCGGCACGCCCGGAGGACGGGGCTTCCAGCGCTTGTGGACCCAGAACCAATTTGCCGGGTCGCGCCGGATCGCCTCCTCAAACACCGCATTCACGTCGCGCATGATCGCCCCGGGCGTGCGCGCCTTGCCGTTCTCGGCCAATGGGATCGTGTCCCCAACCTCAAGGCGCCACCGCCCCAAGCCCACGCGGAAGCAAATCGCCGTGTTCAACGGCGAATCATATCGCAGGGCAAACAAAGCCGGAGCTGGCGTGGTCGAACACTCCATCCCAAAGAAATGGCTCCATACCCCCTTGGCGCTGGCATGCTGGTCCGCCAGCAATCCAAGGATCACCCCTTTGCGGCTCAACGCTTTGGTCAGCGCGCGCAGCCCATTGCGCCGCTCGAAAAACAGGCAGCCGGACCGATTCCGCAACTCCTCCAGCAACCGGTTGAGCCCGGGCTGCGGCAGCGCGCGGAAGGTTGTCGCGGGCTGGTAGCCCGGCAGGCACCGCGCCAGGACCGCGTACAGCTCAAAGTTCCCAAAATGGCCAATCGCCACGATGCGGTTCCAAGGCGCGGCCCCGGCCGTGCCTTGGGCGGTGAATTCCTCGTGCGGCCCAATGAAGCCGCCCCGCTCAACCGTCGCAAGCTTCTCCAATCCCACCACTTCGCACCGGCTGAGGGTTTCCTCAAAACTCATTCCCGCGGTCTTGACGGCGCACGCGTAATTCTCTCCCAACCGCCGGAAATTTTCGCGGGCGATCGCGGCGATTTCACGCTCGGACTTCTCCGGAAAGCACAGGCTTAAATTCTTGCGCGCAACCTCCCGGTGCCGCCCGTCAAGCGCGTGCGCCACCGAGCCCAAAGCCGAGCCCAGGCGCGCCACCCACTCGATCGGCAACGCCTGCAATCCCGCCACAAAAGCCTTTGCCAGCCAATAAATGAACGTCTGCATCACCGAAAACAAATCTGCCGCACGCAATCATTGAAGTCCGTGGCGCCCTTCAGGATCTTGATCTCCACCCGCATGAACAAAATGCGCAAATCGCGCCGGTCCAGCTTCGGAAAGCGGACCGCGTCCTTCTGGGTGGTCACGATCGTCTGCGCCTGCCGTTTTTTGCCGCGGTTGATCACATTCAGGATTTCCTGCTGCGTGAACCGATGATGGTCCGCGAAGCGTTTGGAATAGACCAGCTCGCCCCCCAACCGCGTCAAACTGTGCTCAAAGCTTTCCGGCTGGGCGATTCCGCTCAACGACGCAATTTTCTTCCCCTGCAAGTAATCCAGTCCCACCCGCTCGCCCGTGAAAACATCTTCAAAATAGAGCGGGTGATGGACACACTCGATGATCCGCGCGGTCGAATTGTGCTGGGCTATCCGGGCTCGCAACGCCGCCGTGTTGCCATCGCTCTTCGTTATGAAAATGTAGCTCGCGCGGGACAGGTGCGACGGCGGCTCGCGCAGCGTTCCGCGCGGCAACAAATGCTCGTTGCCAAACGGCTGTTGGTAGTCAATCAGCACAATGTCACGGCGGCGGCCCAGGAGCTTCCAATATTGGAACCCATCGTCCAGCAGCAAAATGTCGCACCCAAACTTCTCGATGGCATAACGTCCGGCTTTCACGCGGTCCTTGTCCACAAGGACCACGACATCCTTCAGGTTCGAGGCGAGCATATAGGGCTCGTCGCCAGCGGTTTCCGAATCAAGCAACAGCGACTTTCCGTCCGACACCACACGCGGCGGGGTGCGGTCATCGCGAAACAATAATTTGTTGATCAAGCGGGTCGAAAGTGGCGGGGGCTTGGAGCGATAACCTCGGGAAAGGATGGCCACTTGGCGGCCCTCATCCTGAAGGACGCGCGCAAACTTCTCGACGACGGGCGTCTTGCCCGTGCCACCAACAGTCAGGTTTCCAATCGCGATAACCTGCACTCCCAACGTTGTGTCGCGCAGGATCCGGACGCTGTACAGGAACCGGCGCAATTTGACGAGGATTTCAAAAACCTTGGACAACCCAAAAAGGCAGGCTCGAACAAAGCTGGCGAGCTTCCCGCGGCGTTGCTCGAAAATGACTTCGAGAATAAACGTCTCCGCGTTCTCGATAAAGTCCCGGAATTGTTCCTGCACTGCCAGAGCTTGCCAAAGAGAAGCGGCCCCTAGCAAGCAAGGCGGCTTTGAGATTGATCTTTCGCGGCCGGAACCGTCAGCTAACGGGATGAGCGACGCGCGCCGTTACAGCCAGTTCGAAACGTCGATGGAGGTCCGCCCCGACGACCTCGACATGTTCCAGCATGTCCACGCCAGCCGGTACCAAGATTATGTCCTGGCGGCTCGGTTCGAGCAGATGAAACGGTGCTACCAGATGTCGATGGAGGAGTTCCTCGCGCGCGGCCTCGGGTGGTTTGTGCAGACCGCGCACCTTGAATACAAACGGCAACTGGGCCTGGGCGAAAAATTTATTGTCCGAACCTGGGTCCAAGAGGTCTTGCCCACCGGGGTGCGGGTCGACTTTGAAATCCTCAAAAGCCCAACGCCAAAGGTCTCGTGCAACGGATTCTTTAACTATGCGCTGATCGACATGGCCACTCGGCGGGCCATCCCCATCCCGCCCGATATCCTCGAAAAATACTCGATCTAACCGGGCGCGCCCCAGAGCGGGAAGGAGAGCTCAATGGTGGTCACTTGATTTGCGCTCACCACGCGCACGGAACCGCCATGCACCTCGGTCAACCGCCGGGCGATGGCAAAACCAAGCCCGGAGCCCTGTTGTTCGTAGAATTTCCGCTCGAACTGCATGTGCGCACCCAACGTCATGATTTGTTCCGGCGTCAGGCCCCTACCATGGTCGGTGACAAATAAAATGTAGAACGGCCCTTCCGCACGTCCTCGAATGTTCACCGTGCTGCCAGCCGTGGAGAACTTGAACGCATTGTCGACAATTTCCCCAATGATCTTCTCGAGCTTCGGATACGGAATTTGGATGCACGATTCCGTCAGGTCGAGCGCGAGGTCCCCGGGACGCTTGAACG
>CAZSXX010000262.1:0-6792 GCA_964611245.1 uncultured Verrucomicrobiota bacterium
GGTCGCGGGTGTAGGCGATGCCATTGGCGCTGGTGGCGTCGAGGTCGCGGTAGGCGCTTTCGGCCTCGACGACAAGGGGGGCGGTCTTGCGGCCGTTGATCTGGCAATAGCGCTGGGGATAGCCGACACGGATGAGGGTCTCGACGTAGCGGACCATGTTGAGGTCGCCGGAGGGGATGTCGCAGAATTGCATGGCGCGTTTTTGCCAGTCGGCTTCGGCCATGCGGAGGGGGACGTTTTTGCGGATGACGAAATTTTTGACGTGGCAGCCGTAAATGCGGGGGCCGACTTTGAGGAAGCGTGTTTCCCAGTCTTCGCCTTCCCAGCAGTGGCTGGGGTCGGCATTGACGCCGAGGCATTTGTCGCCGTCGCAGGCTTCGACGAGCATGTTGAAATCGTCGGCGCACATCGCGCCGGTGCCGGGGTGGATTTCGTGGGCGAGGAAAATGCCCATGGAGTTGGCTTTCTTGCGGAGGGGCGCGGTCATCTTGACGAAGCGCTCCTTGCCTTCCTTGATGAGGTCGTACTGGCCGGAGGTGAAAAAGCCCCACGGGTAGCCGGAGGCGACTTCCCAACCGAAGGCGGTGCCCCAGAACATGGGGAGGGTCTTGATGCCGAGCTCGGCGGCGAGGTCGTAGAGCCGGAAGATGTAGTCCTGGCACCATTCCTCGATTTTGGCGGCGGACCGCTTGGCGACCTCGGGAGGGAGGAAGGGTTTGATGGTGGGGGAGCCGGTCCAAGCGGTGGTGTGGCACCAGAAATGGCAATGGCAGGAGATGCCGTCGATGGAGAGGCCGCGCTGCTCGAAGAGATTTTTGATGTCGGAGGCTTTGCGGAAGCCTTTGGCGGCCTGGAGCATGTAGGAGGAGGGCTGGGCGCCGGCGGCGCCGGATCGCTTGGAGTAGTCGAGGAAATCCTCGAGCGATTTTGCCCCGTGCTGAGCGCCCTCGATGCTCGCGTGAAAAAGACTCTGTGCCATAAGTTTAATCAGGTAACCGCCGAATGAAAAAGGGAAGCGTGGGGAAGGTCAAGCAATCGTTAGCGGGGAACGGCTGATTTCGCGGCGGAGGCGGCGAGTTGAGTGAGCCAATGGGTGGGTTGGGCAAGGGCGTCTTCGACGGTGGCGAGGGTGGGGACGATGGCCAGAAGTTGGAGGTGGCGGTCGTGGGCGAAGGCTTCCTGGACGCCGGGGCCGAGGGAGCCGGCGAGGCCGATGCGGTGGACTCCGGCGGCGCGGCAACGCTCGAAAAGGGAGCCAACACCTTTGCCCATGAGGCTTTGGCTGTCGATCGAGCCTTCGCCAGAAATGACGCAGTGGGCGGACTCGAGGCGGCGGTCGAGGTTTGCGGCCTCGGCGAAGAGATCGGCGCCGGAGATGAACCGGGCGCCGAGGAAGGCGGCGAGGCCGTAACCGAGGCCACCGGCGGCGCCAGCGCCAGGAAGTTCGGCAAGGTCCGGAGGGCGATGGGTTGGTGGGGTCGAACGCAGCCCGGGCAACGCGTTTTCGTTGAGGAGGTGGATGACTTCGGCGAGGCGGCCAAGGCAGGCCTCGGACTTGACCATGTCCTCCTCTCGCAGGCCTTTTTGGGGGCCGTAAATGCGGCTGCAGCCTTGGGGGCCAAGGAGCGGGTTCTGGACATCGACGGCGACGGTGGTTGGAATGATGGTCGCGTTTTTGGGAGGCTCGACGGCGGAGAGGAGTTCGAGGTCGGTCCAGCGGGAGATTTCGGCGCCGGAGGAATCCCGGAAGTTCCAGCCCAAGGAGCGGGCAAAGCCGAAGCCGGCGTCGTTGGTGGCGCTGCCGCCGATGCCGACCATAATTTTTTGGGCGCCGAGGGCGGCCGCAGTGCGGTAAACATGGCCGAGGCCGAAGGTGTCGAGATCGAAGGGATGGAACCGGCCCGGGGGGAGAAGGGCGAGGCCGTTGACCTGGGCGGCTTCGAGGACGGCGGTTTGGGTTTCGGCCTGCCACCAGAAGCTGGCGAGGTGGGGGCGGTGGGCGGCATCGACCGTCTCCACCTTGACCTCGGCGCCGCCCATCATGCCGCCGATGATCTCGCCAAAGCCATCGCCGCCGTCGCTCATGGGAAGGATTTCGAGGCGGTCATCTGGGCGGACGGAGCGCCAGCCTTGGGCGATGGCGTCGCCCGCCTGGCGCGCGGTCAGGGTCCCTTTGAACTTGTCGGGAATGATGAGGACGTTCACGGCGGAGAGTGTCCCGCCGACGGGGGAATTTTAGAAACAAAATCGTCCGTGGGCGGACCCTACGGGGACTGTAGAAAGAAAGAATCTACTCGGCGGCGGCGAGCTTGAGCATGGGGATGACGCGCTTTTCGAGCTGGGCGTCGGTGAGGCGGAGGGCGTCCTCGAAGGGGATGGCGTCGGCGACGTCGAAGCGGCCGGAGGTGGTGCGGCGGAGAGTCTGGAGGTGGGCGCCGCAGCCGAGCTTCTGGCCGAGGTCATGGGCCAGGGAGCGGACGTAGGTGCCCTTGGTGCAGGCGACGCGGAACCAGCCGATGGGCTCCTCGTAGCTGGTGAAGCGGTAGGTGTAAACGTGGATGAGGCGGGGCTTGCGCTCGACCTCGATGCCCTTGCGGGCGAGTTTGTAAAGGGGGACGCCGCCCTGCTTGACGGCGGAGACCATGGGGGGCTCCTGCATGAGGTCGCCGACGAAGGAATCGGCGGCTTCGTTGAGCTCGTCGAGGGTCATGGGCATGACGGGGAGGGAGGAGACCAATTCGCCATCGGCGTCGTAGCTGTCGGTTTCCTCGCCGAACTTGATGGAGCCTTCGTAGACTTTGTCGGAGGACATCAGCTTTTCGGAGAGCTTGGTGCCGCGGCCGAGGAGGATGATGAGGAGGCCGGTGGCGTTGGGATCGAGGGTGCCGGCGTGGCCGACCTTCTTGATCTGAAATTGGTGGCGGAGGGCGCCGACAATGTCATGGGAGGTTGGGCCAGCGGGCTTGTCGACGAGGAGGGCGCCGTCGAAGGAGTCAAATTCTCGGATCATTTCAATTCACCATTGCCGGCGATTTTGTGGGCGTCTTTCAAACCTTTGCGGATGGCGGCGACGACTTTGCGCTGGACGGCCAAAGGGGTGCCGGCGATGCGGGCGCCGGCCGCCGCGGGATGGCCGCCGCCGCCAAATTGGGCGGCGATGTCGCTGACATTCACAAGGCCGCTTTTGGAGCGGAGGCTGATGCGGGTCATCTCGGGGGTGACCTCCTCGAAGACGCAGGCGACGACGACGGGGTCGATGGCGCGGATGTGGTCGATCAAGCCTTCGGCGTCGTCGGCGGAGGAGCCGGTGCGGAGAAAATCTTTCTGCTTGAGCCAGAAATAGGCGATCTGGTTTTCGTCCGTGAGGCGGAATTTGTTGTAGACGTGGCGGAGGAGGCGGACGCGGGCGAGGGGGAAGGAGTGGTAGACCTCGTCGCAGATTTTGGCGAGGTCGGCGCCGCGCTTGACAAGGTCGCCGGCGAGGTAATTGGTGGCGGGGCGGGTGCTGGGGTATTGGAAGGAGCCGGTGTCGGTGGAGACGGCGGTGAACAGGCAGTTGGAGATTTGCGGGGTGATGCTCCAGTTGGCAAAACGGATGAGGCGGTAGATGAGCTCGCCGGTGGAGGGTTCGCGGGGGGAGACCCAGTTGATGTCGCCGTAGCGGGTGTTGCTTTCGTGGTGGTCGATGTTGACCAGGAGTTTGCGGTCCCCGATGCAGGGGACGATGGCGCCGAGGCGCTCGTAACTGGCGGCGTCGGTGGCGATGACGAGGTCGAAACGGCGGCCTGGTTTGGGGGCTTCGACGACGCCGTCCGGATCGAGGAACCGGAGCTTGTCGGGGACGGGATCCTGGTTCCAGCAGGTGACGTCCTTCCCCTGCCCTTTCAAGGCGAGGGAGAGGCCGAGCTCGGAGCCGATGCAGTCGCCGTCGGGGCGGATATGCCCGACCACGCAGATGACCTGGGCCTCGCGGATGGCGTCGAGGATGCGGTCAACGATCTTCGGGCGGGGCTTCATCGGGAGGCAAATCCTTGTCGGTGGTTTTTTCGAGTTCTTCCATGATGGCGAGGACGCGGTTGCCTTTGGCAACGGAGTCGTCGGCCACAAATTTCAATTGCGGGGTGTATTTGAGGATGACCTCGCGGGCGAGGAGGCCTTGGAGGCGCTTGCGGTTTTTCTGGAGGACATCCAGGGCTTTTTTGCGCTGGTCGGGGGAGCCGATGAGGCCGACGAAAACGACGGCGGAATGGAGGTCGGTGGAGACGCCGACCTCGTTGACGGTGATGACGCCGACCTCCTCGACGGAGAACTCGCGCCGGATCACCTCGCCGATCTGGCGTTTCAAAAGTTCACGAACCCGTTCCTGACGCACCGACATAAGCAATTATTCCGCGCCCTGGAAAACAAGGCGCGCGTTGGGTTAGAGCTTCTGGGCCACCTTTTCAGTGGTGTAGCACTCGATGGCGTCGCCGAGCTGGAAATCATCGAATCCGTCGAGGCGAATGCCGCATTCCATGCCGGCGCGGACCTCGTTGACCTCGTCCTGGAAGCGGCGGAGGGAAAGGGAGACGCCCTCGTAAACGAGGCCCTTGCGGCGCATGACGCGCATTTTGCCCTTGGTGAGGCGGCCGCTGGCGACGACGCAGCCAGCGACATTGCCGCCCTTGGAGAGCTCGAAAATCTTGCGGACCTCGGCGGAGCCGATGACGACTTCGCGGAGGAGCGGATCCAGCAGGCCAGCCATGGCCTCTTTGACCTGGTCGATGAGCTCGTAAATGATGGCGTAGAGCTTGACCTGGACGCCCTCGCGCTTGGCGGCGTCGGACACGCCGTTGTCGATGCGGGTATGGAAGCCGAGGATGACGGCCTTGGAGGCGGAGGAGAGGGCGACGTCGGATTCGGTGATGGTGCCGACGGCGCTGTGGATGACCTCAAGGGAAACCTTGGTGGTCTCGATCTTCTTGAGGGCATCGACGATGGCCTCGACGGAACCTTGGGTGTCGGCTTTGACGACGACCTTGAGGGTCTTGGTGGTTTCGGAGGCGAGGGTGTCGAAAAGATTTTCGAGGGTGATTTTCGGGCGGCGCTCGGACTCCATGGCGCGGGATTCCATGGCGCGTTTTTCGGCCTCGACGCGGGCGTTCTTCTCGTTTTCGACGGAGCTGAACTCGAGGCCGGCCTCGGGGACGCCGTTCAAGCCGAGGAGGCGGACGGCGACGGAGGGAGCGGCTTCCTTGAGGCGCTGGCCCTCCTCATTGATGAGGGCGCGGACCTTCCCGTAATACTGGCCGCAAATGACGACGTCGCCGACGCGGAGGGTGCCCTTGCGGACGAGGACGGTGGCGGTGGGGCCGCCGGGCTCGAGGCCGGATTCGATGACGTTGCCCTTGGCGCGGCGGTCCGGGTTGGCCTTGAGCTCCATGATTTCGGCCTGGAGGACGACCAATTCGAGGAGCTTGTCGATGCCGACCTTGGTGAGGGCGGAGACGTCCTGGAAAATCACATCGCCGCCCCATTCCTCGGTGACGAGCCCCTTGTCCTGGAGCTGCTGGCGGACCTTCATGGGGTTGGCGTTGGGGTGGTCGATTTTGTTGACCGCCACGATGATGGGGACCTTGGCGGCCTGGGCGTGGCTGAGGGCCTCAAGGGTTTGGGGCATGACGCCATCGTTGGCGGCGACAACGAGAATGACGATGTCGGTGACGTTGGCGCCGCGCGCGCGCATGGAGCTGAAGGCGGCATGGCCGGGGGTGTCCAGGAAGGTGATCTGCTGCATCTCCTTGGGACGTTCCGGGTGGGGGATGGAAATGGTGTAGGCGCCGATGTGCTGGGTGATGCCGCCGGCTTCGCCTTCGACGACGTTGGCTTTGCGGATGACGTCGAGGAGGGAGGTTTTGCCGTGGTCGACATGGCCCATGATGGTGACGACTGGGGCGCGGGGCTTGAGGGCCTCGGGCTTGTCATCGACATCGAGCTCGACCTTGCGGACGGGGGCGTGGACGACGCCGGCGCCGCGCTCGCGTTTTTCGACTTCGAAGACGAAGCCGTATTTGGCGCAGAGGCGCTGGGCGACGGCTTCCTCGATGGCTTGGTTGACGTTGGCGAAGACGTTCAACTCCATGAGGTCGGCGATGAGCTGGAAGGGCTTTTTCTTGAGCTGATCGGCGAGTTCGCGGACGACGATGGGGGGCTTGACCGTGATGCGCGGCGCGTCTGGGCCGGGGGCGGCGGGACCGGGCCTTGCGGCGGGACCCGTCGGGCGCTGCTGGGGCTGGCCGGGGCGGCCGCCCTGTTGAAATTGTTGGCGTTGGCCGCCTTGGCCAAACTGGGGCCGGCCGCCCTGCTGGCCGGGGCGCTGCTGGAAGCCACCTTGGCCTGGGCGTTGCTGGAAGCCGCCCTGGCCGGGACGTTGCTGGCCACCCATGCCGGGGCGCTGCTGCGGCTGGCCGGGACGCTGTTGGGGGACGCCGCCGGAACCGGGACGGGTGGCGGAGGACTGGCCTGGACGGGCGCCAGGTTTGGGCGGCAAAACGACGCGGCCAACCAAGGCGCCGAGTCCCGGGGTTGGCGGAACCACGGGCGCGGGGGGCGCAGGAGGGGGTGGAGGCGTGGCCGGAGATTCGAGGGCCGGGGCGGGCGCCTCCGGAGCCGGAACGGACTCAACGTCCGAAGCCGCGGCGGGCTCGGGGGCGGCCGCGGCGGGCTCGGAAACCACAGAACTGGGTTCCTCGACCATTTCGGGGGGAGGGGCGGATTCTTCCTGGAAGGGAGCTTCGAACGGTTCGTCGGCGG
>CAZSXX010000263.1:0-6741 GCA_964611245.1 uncultured Verrucomicrobiota bacterium
CTCGCCGCCCTCGCGGCCGCCGTCATCGCCGCCAATCTCATTGGCGTCAACGAAATCGCCCTCCTCCTCGCCGCCGGACTCCTCGCCATGATGATGCGCCCCTCCGCCACCCTCCTCGCCTTTCCCTTCGCCCTCTCCGCCCTCGTCCTCACCTTCCTCAAAATCGGCTCCGTCCTCTACGGCAGCGGCTACGTCCTCCTCGCCTTCCTCCGCGCCGAATTCGTCGACCGCCTCGGCTGGCTCACCGAAACCCAGCTCCTCGACGCCGTCGCCGTCGGCCAATTCACCCCCGGCCCCGTCCTCACCACCGCCACCTTCGTCGGCTACCTCGTCGGCGGCCCCATCGCCGCCATCGCCGCCACCATCGCCATCTTCCTCCCCGCCTTCTGCTTCGTCGCCATCAGCGGCCCCTTGATCCCAAAAATCCGGAAATCCCCCGCCGCCGGCGCCTTCCTTGACGGCGTCAACGCCGCCTCCCTCGCCCTCATGGCCGTCGTCACCGCCCAACTCAGCCTCGCCGCCGTCGTCGATTGGCCCACCCTCCTCCTCGCCCTCGCCTCCGCCTTCGCCCTCCTCCGCTGGAAACTCAACTCAGCGTGGCTCATCCTCGCCGGCGCCCTCGCCGGAATCATCCGCACTTTTTCCTAGCGCGCTCCCGGCCATCGCCTTCCTCGCGAGCCGGACGATGTAAACAGCCAGCACGATCGTCACCGCCAACCCCCCAATGAAAATCCCCCATTCCAACGGCGTCCGCTCCCGCCCCCCGCCCAGCGCGGCCTCCCCAACCGCCACCCCGAAATAAAGGAACGCCGCGGATCCCGGCAAAAGCCCCAGCGCCGTCGCGCTCACATACGGCCCAAACCGGATCGACGTCAGCCCATACGCGTAGTTCAGCAGGCTGAACGGAAGGATCGGCGACATCCGCGTCAGCAAAACAATTTTCCACGCGTTGCCGACGATCGCCTCGTTGAACTGCGCCAGCGCCACCCGTTTTTCCAGCATCCTCGAAAACCACTCCCGCCCAAGGTGCCTCGCCACCAAAAACCCCGCCGCCGATCCAAGGTTGGCCCCCACCGCCACAATCACCAGCGCTCCCCAAAAACCAAACGTGAACGCCGCCCCCAACGAAACCACCGACGCCGGCAACCCCACCGTCACCCACGCCGCATACCCCAGCGCCACCAGCGCATATCCCCCCGGACCCATCTCCTTCGCCTGTTGCACCACCCGAAAAATCTCCTCCCGCGAAAAAGTCTGGTGCGCCAGCAAAGCGGCCCCCGCCAGCGCGACTCCCGCCCAAACCTTGGTCCAGGAGATTCTTCGGGCGCCAATGCGCACTCTGCATGGCCCACTTGCGGGGGCCACGCAAGCCCATTCCTGCGGCGCATTTACAATTTTTCAAAACCGCCCTTTCAGCGCATGCTCCCCCCATCGTGAGAATCGTCGTTGGAATCACCGGCGCCAGCGGCGCCACCTATGCGCAGCGCCTCCTCGACAACCTGGCCCCCCCACACGAAGTCCACGTCGTCATGAGCCAATACGCCCAGTCCGTCCTCAGCCTCGAACTCCCGGGCGGCCTCCGCCTCCGCGACGGCGTCCCTCTCCACAACTCCCGCAGCATGAACGTCCCCTTCGCCAGCGGCTCCAACCCCTTTGACGCCATGGTCATCATCCCCTGCAGCATGGGCACCCTCGGCCGCATCGCCCACGGCCTCAGCTCCGACGTCATGCTCCGCGCCGCCGACGTCATGCTCAAGGAGCGCCGCAAACTCATCCTCGTCCCCCGCGAAACCCCCCTCAGCCTCGTCCACGTCAAAAACATGGAACTCCTCCTCCTCGCCGGCGCCATCCTCCTCCCCGCCAACCCCGCCTTCTACGGCGGCGCCGCCACCGCAATGGACCTCGTCGACACCGTCGTCGCCCGCATCCTCGACCACCTCGGCGTCCCCAACCAGTTGGCCCCCCGCTGGCAAGAGGAACGCGACTGAACCCCGCCCCCACCCCTCATTCCACGCCAAATTTAAGCCTTTTCCCCTGCTCCCTTGCCAATTCCGGCCCGAGCAAAAAACTTGAGGAAACACCGGGCCGGGCCATATTCTTTCCGCTCCCAATGATCAAAACAACCGCCGCCAAAAACCTTGCGGGCTGGCTCTGCCTGGCCGCGGCGGCGGCCTCCCCGCTGGCGGCCAGGGCCGCGGATGGGTTGGATTTCTTCGAAACCAAAATTCGGCCGGTCCTGGCTGAGCATTGCTATGAATGCCATGGCCAGGAATCAAAAAAGGCGAAGGGGAATTTGTTCCTGGATTCCCGCGAAGGCATCTTGCGCGGTGGGGAATCCGGCGCCGCCATCACCCCAGGGAACCCAGGCAAAAGTTTGCTCCTCACCGCGGTCGGTTATCTCGAAAAGGATTTGCAAATGCCTCCCCCAAAAGGAGGGGTTCCCCGGAAACTGCCCGATGCGGTCGTGGCGGACCTGACCCTGTGGGTCAAAATCGGCGCGCCCATGCCGGATGGGCCGGCCATATCGCCCGCCATCGGAAACCGGGCGGAAAACCATTGGGCTTTCCATCCGCCCAAGGGATCCACTGTCCCCGGCGTGCGCAACCCAAAGTGGCCAAAAAACACGGTCGACCATTTTATCCTCTCGACCCTCGAAAAAAACGGGCTTCGGCCTGCGCCAGCCGCCGACCGGCGCACATTGGTCCGCCGCGCGACGTTCGACCTCACGGGACTCCCGCCCCGCGCCGAAGAGGTCGAGGATTTCCTCGCCGACAGGTCCGCCGACGCCTATTCAAAATTGGTCGAACGCCTGTTGGCCTCGCCCGCCTATGGCGAACGCGCCGCCCGCCGGTGGCTGGACCTCGCGCGTTATGCCGACACCAAAGGCTATGTCTACGGCCGGGAGGAGCGCCACTTCGTCCATGCGTGGACCTACCGCGATTGGGTGGTCCGCGCCATGAACCAGGACCTGCCGTACGATCGCTTCCTCCAGCTTCAAATCGCCGCCGACCAACTGGTCGGGCCTGATTCTCCCGACTTGGCGGCCATGGGTTTCCTGACGGGCGGACGCCGTTTCCTTGGGGTGGCCCGCGAAATTATCGATGACCGGATCGACACCGTCACGCGCGCCACCATGGGCCTCACCGTCGCGTGCGCGCGCTGCCATGATCACAAATACGATCCAATTCCCACTCGCGATTACTATTCCCTTTACGGCGTCTTCGATGCCTCGACCGAACAACTCGTCAGCCTCGCCCCCGAACCGACGGACAACGAGTTCCTCAAACGCAAAAACAAGCTCGCGGATACCATGAAGAAACGGCGGGAGGAGGCGGAATCCCGCTTGCGCAACCGCGTCGCCGATTATCTCGCGGCTCAACTGGAGCTGCACAAATATCCCGAAGAAGGCTTTGACCAGATTTTCTCCGACAGCGACCTTTTGCCCGCCTCCGTCCGGCGTTGGCGCGACTATTTACACCGGACCAAAGATGGCGTTGACCCGATCTTCGCCCCTTGGCATGCGCTGTCCAAACCGCCCGCCGAAAATTCTCAAGCCCCGGACTCCGCGGCGCCTTGGGACCCGCCGGTCGCCCGATTGAACCCGATCGTCGCCCAGGCCTTCGCCCGCAAACCGCAATCTCTCCGCGAGGCGGCCGAAATCTATGGCAGGATTTTTGCCGGGGTCGAAAAATCCGGGGCGGACGGCGCCAAAGAGCTCGTGGCCTTCCTGCGCGATCCCCGTTCGCCCACCGTGGTGCCCGACACCGGCATCATCAATAACGAGCAATTCTTCACCACCGCCGTGCTGGAGGACATTTGGAAGTTGCAGGGCGAGGTGGATCGGTGGCTGATTCAAAACGATGGTTCTCCTCCCCACGCGTTGGTCATGCGCGATCGGGAACCCGAACGCGATCCAAGGATCTTCATTCGCGGCAATCCCGCGCGCCAGGGGGACGAGGTGCGCCGCCAATTCTTGGGCGTCATCGACGGCCCCGCCCGCAGGCCCTTCCAACACGGCAGCGGCCGGCTCGAACTGGCGCTGGCGATCACCCGCCCGGACAATCCGCTCACCGCGCGCGTGATGGTCAATCGCCTTTGGCAGGATCACTTCGGCACCGGCCTGGTGCGCACCACCAGCGATTTTGGCCTGCGCGCGGAGCCCCCCAGCCATCCAGGGCTGCTCGATTGGCTTGCCTTGGAATTCATCAAGGAAAACTGGAGCCTCAAAGGCGTCCACCGCTTGATCATGCTGTCCGCGGCCTATCAGCAATCCAGCTTGGGGGAACTTCCCCGGCACGACCCGGAAAACCGCCTCCTCTCTCAGTTCCCTCGCGCGCGCCTGGATTTCGAGCAAATGCGCGATGCCATGCTGGCCTCCAGCGGCGAACTGGAGCCACGCATGGGCGGAAGGGCGGCCGATCTCTTGAAGCCCGCCAACAAACGTCGCACGATTTACAGCCTCGTCGATCGCCAATTCCTGCCCCAAACCTTTCGCGCCTTCGATTTCGCCAACCCGGATATCCACGTGGGCCAGCGCCATGGCACCACCGTGCCGCAGCAGGCCCTCTTTTTCCTCAATCACCCCTTTGTGGCCGACCGGGCCCGCGCGCTCGCCTCGGCCGCCGAAAATTGGCCCGCCGAACAACGCGTCGCGCAAATGTACCGCTGGATCTATCAACGCCCGCCGACCCGGCACGAAACTTCGGCCGCCCTCCGCTTCATCGCCTCAAGCGCCTCCGACTCGCCCACGCCCACGCCAAAAAACGCCCCACCCTCCTGGCAATACGGTTGGGGCGAATACGACCCGGCGGAGAAAAAAGTCAAAGGGTTCACGCCGCTCCCGCACTTCACCGGCAAAGCCTGGCAGGGCGGCCCCAACTTCCCCGACCCCAAACTCGGCTGGCTCCAACTGACCGCCGATGGCGGCCATCCCGGCAATGACCTCAAGCATGCCGTCATTCGCCGGTGGATCGCTCCGCGTGACTGCGCCGCCTCCATCGGCGGGAGCGTGGCCAACGAACCCGACGCGGGCGATGGCATCCGCGCCTTCATCGTCCACAGTCGCAACGGCGAGTTGAAGTCCGCCACCCCGCATCATTCCCGTTCGGAGATGAATGTGCCGAACTTCGAGGTCAAAGAGGGCGACACCCTCGATTTCATCGTGGACCTCCGCGAGAAACTGAACAGCGACCAGTTCCTTTGGGCCCCCATCATCGCCCTTCAAGACGCGAACGGGGTGGCAATTCACTCGGCGCGGAGCGACTTTGCCGGCCCGCTCCCGCCACGGCCCGACCCGCTCCAACCCTGGGCCCAATACGCCCAGGCGTTGTTGCTGGCCAACGAATTCTCCTTTGTCGATTGACGCGATGCCAACACCTTTTGAGAACTTTTCACGGCGTGATTTCCTGCTCCGCTGCGGCATGGGGATGGGCGCGCTGGGTTTCGCGCAAACCCTCGGCGCCGCTCCACCCGCCGCGGCCAACCCCCTCGCGCCCCAGGCCCCGCACTTCGCCCCAAAAGCGAAAAGGGTCATCCATTTCTTCCTCAATGGCGGGCCTTCCCACGTCGATACATTCGACCCAAAACCAGCCCTGCAAAAATACGCGGGCCAGCCCCTGCCCAACGAAAATCTGCGCACCGAACGGAAAACGGGCGCGGCCTTTCCCTCTCCGTTCAAATTCCATCGCTCCGGCCAAAGCGGCCTGGAAATCAGCGAACTCTTCGCCAAGACCGCGCGCCACGCCGATGACATCGCCGTCATCCGCTCGATGGTCGCCCAGGTTCCCAACCACGAACCCTCGCTCATGCTGATGAACTGCGGCGATTCGGTGCAGGCGCGCCCCAGCATGGGTGCATGGGTTTTGTACGGCATGGGGACCGAAAACCAAAACTTGCCGGGCTTCGTCGCCATGTGCCCCGGGGGCTACCCGATCAAGGACGCCGAAAACTGGCAGTCCGGTTTCCTGCCCGGTGTTTTCCAAGGCACGTTCATCGACCCCCAGCACACGGAAGTCGAAAAACTCATCGAAAACATCCGCAGCCCACACGCCACAGCCGAAATCCAGAGGCGGCAACTGGCCTTGCTCCGCGAGTTGAACGACAGGCACAGCAAGCCCCGCCATCATGACACGCGCCTCGACGCCCGCATCCAATCCTTTGAGCTCGCCTTCCGCATGCAAATGGAGGCGACCGACGCGTTCGACCTCTCACGCGAGCCCGCGAATGTGCGCGAACAGTACGGCGACCACGTCCATGGCCGCCAAACCTTGATCGCCCGCCGCCTCCTGGAACGCGGCGTCCGGTTCGTGCAACTTTGGCACGGCGCCGGCCAACCGTTCGACCACCATGAGAATATCGAGTCGAACCTGCGCAAAAACTGCGGTGAAATCGACGGCCCCATCGCCGCGCTCATCGCCGATTTGAAGGCGCGCGGGATGCTCGATGACACTCTGGTGCTTTGGGGCGGCGAATTTGGGCGCACCCCCACCGTCGAACTCGGCGGCGACGGCAAAGCCAAACTGGGCCGCGACCACAACCACTACGGCTTCAGCGTCTGGATGGCCGGCGGCGGCATCCGCGGTGGGACCGTTTATGGCGCCACCGACGAATTCGGATTTGGCGCCGTCGAAAACCGCTGCACCGTCCACGACCTCCACGCCACCATGCTCCACTGCCTCGGCTTCGACCACGAGCGCCTCACCTACAGGCACGCCGGGCGTGACTTCCGCCTAACCGACGTTT
>CAZSXX010000264.1:0-6705 GCA_964611245.1 uncultured Verrucomicrobiota bacterium
TATTTTGCCGCGGGCCGGCGAATATCTTGCCCAAGCGGGCTTGCCCGGCAAGGTCGCGGTGGTGACCAACCCGATCGTGGCGCAGCTTTATTTGGATCCCGTCAACGACGCACTGAAGAGCCACGGCTTTGAAGTTGTGCCGATTTTGATTCCTGACGGGGGGCGGGTTGCATACACTCCGCGGCGACTTTATGGCCACGATAAAACCGTTTCCCGCACTGCGACCAAAACCTGAGCTTGCCGCCCGAATTTGTGAACTGCCGTATGACGTGATGTCGTCGGAGGAAGCGCGGGCGACCGCCACCGGGAACCCGCTGAGCTTCCTGCATGTGAGCAAGCCGGAGATTGACCTGCCAGAGTCGGTGGACGTCCATGACGAGGCTGTTTACGCCAAGGGACGGGAGAATTTCCTGAAGCTGATCGAAGCGGGCGCGTTGCGGCAGGATCCGTCGCCGGCGTTTTACTTGTACCGGCAGGTGATGGGAGGGCACACGCAGCTTGGCTTGGTGGCCGCGGCGAGCTGCGGGGAGTACCTGAACAACACCATCAAAAAGCATGAATTGACCCGGCCGGACAAGGAGGACGACCGGGTGCGGCACATAGAGGCGTTGAACTCGCAGACGGGGCCGGTTTTTCTGACGTATCGGGCGCGGGCGGAATTGGATGGGTTGTTTTCGCGGGTGGCCACGGGAACGCCGGACATCGATTTCACATCGCCGGACGGGGTGCGGCACAGCTCGTGGCCCATAGGCGACGCGGCGACGATCCGGACGATCGAGGAGGAGTTTGGGAAGATCGCCTCGTTATACATCGCGGATGGGCATCATCGCAGCGCGGCGGCGGCGCGGGTTTTCCAGACACGAGGAGGAAAAGGGGAGAGCGGGACGTTCTTGACCGTGATCTTCCCGCACAACCAAATGCAGATTTTGCCGTACAACCGGGTCATGAAGGATTTGAATGGGCTGACGCTGGAACAGGTGATGGAAAAGCTGGACGCTGTGTTCGTCATGAAGCCGGGGGGCAATCCGAAGCCGGACCGGAAGCACCAACTGGGATTCTACGCGGCCAAGCAATGGTGGACGCTGCATTTTCGGCCGCAGTTCGCCAACACGAGCGACCCGATCGAAAAACTGGACGTCACACTGCTTCAGAAATACGTGCTGGACCCGATTTTTGGGATCGACGACCCAAGGACGAGCAAGCGGATCAGTTTTGTGGGTGGGATTCGAGGGACGGCGGAGCTGGAAAAGCTGGTGGACAGCGGGGGGCAGGCGTGCGCGTTTTCAATGTTCCCGACTAGCATCGAGGATTTGATGGCGATCGCGGACGCGGGGGGGATCATGCCGCCAAAAAGCACGTGGTTCGAGCCGAAGCTGCGCGACGCGATGTTCTGCCACCAGATTTAATCAGGTGCGGGATTGGGTGAGTGCGGCGCGGACGGCGGGGCTGCCCGAAACCTCGCCCGCAAACGCGGCCCCGGAGCGCAAAAGGAGCGTGACGACGGCGGCGTGGTTGGATTGGCGGGCATCCCAGCAATTCTCCGAGCCGTGAATTGCCCAACCCAGAGGGGCGCTCTTGAACTCGTGGTCGCTCATTTCGAGGGGAGCGCCGCGCTCGAGGAGGGTTTGGGCCATCGCCTCATTGCCGTGCCAAGCCGCCCAATGGAGTGCTGTTCCGCCATGTTGGCCGCGGGAATCCATCGGCAGCCCTGCGCGCAACAGGAGGTGGACGGCGGCGGTGTCGTTGTTCCGCGCCGCGTCGGGAAGGTTGCGGAGTTCCACTGGGGACAATTTTTCGACCAAGCGGGGGTCCGCGGCCAATCTCTCCTCCACCTCCTTTTGATCGCCCATCCAGCAGGCGTTGATCAGGCGAATCTCCGGGGGGCTGGCTTCCATGAGCAGGGTGGCGACCTCCGGATGGCCGAATTTGAGCGCGACCTGGTGGGGCGAGAGATGGGATCCAAGGGTCCAAGTGTAGATGTGGCCACCGGCGCGGGGGTTGGACATGGGGAACGAGTCGCCGTTGACACGGAGACGGACGCAATCGGGGTTGGCCGCGAGGAGCCGACGGGCCAGCGCGGAATCGCCGAGCGCGGCGGCGATGAAGATGTCCACCTCGGCGCCGCGCTCCACCAAAAACCGGACCACGTCCGGGCGCTTGTCGATGAGATGCTGGGCGGCGGTGGATTCGTGGTCCACGTCGCGGGCATTGATGTCGGCGCCGTGGTCGAGGAGAAAGCGGGCGATTTCGACGGTGCGGGCAAAATGCAGGGGACGCTGGCCGTCGCCGCCTTTGGCGTGGACGACTGTGGGATCGGATTGGACCAACTCCCGCAGGCGGTCGGCCAGGCCGAGCCGGGCGGCGGAATGGGCGTCAACGATGGCTCCGCGTTCGATGGCGTAGGCAGCGAGCTCGTCACCGGCGGAATCGAGCAGGCCGAAGCCGCCGGCCCACCAGCGGCTCCGGGCATTGATGTCGGCGCCGGCGTCGAGGAGGACGTCGAGCATGGCGCGCGTCGAGACGTTGCAGATGGCGGGGGAATCAAATGGGCCGACCGGATCGTTGATCCGGGCGCGCAACGCCTGGTTTTGGTCGAGGATCGTTCGCAACGCGGTCGCGTCGTTGGCGCAAAAAGCCCGGCGCAGATTTTCGTGGAGGTCCATACGGAAAGGATAAAGGGAATGAATCCGACCGACGAGAAATTCCGCGAGGGCCGATCAGGAGGGGATGGTTTGGCGCCGGGGGGCTTTGACGGAGTCGCCGTTGTTGTCGGACTTGGCGGTGGAGCAGGAACGGAGGCGCTGGATGACTGCGGGTAGATGCTCGAGGACGTAATCGACATCTTCATCCGTGTTGTAACGGCCCAGGCTGAAACGGATGGCGCCTTTGGCGAGGGGACGCTTGACGTCCATGGCGGTGAGGACGTGGGAGGGCTCGATGGAGCCGGTGGTGCAGGCGCTGCCGGAGGAAACGCAGATGCCGAGGCGGTCGAGGAGAAGCAGAATGGCCTCGGCTTCGACGTTTGCGAAGGAGATGTTCGCGGTGTTGGGGAGGCGGGGCTCCTTGGCGCCGTTGCGGGCGATGTTGGGGATGGATTTGAAAAGGGAGGTTTCGAGACGGTCGCGGAGGGCGCGGACGCGGGTGTTCTCTTCGTCGAGATGAGAGAGCGCCAACTCCGCGGCGCACCCGAAGCCGACGATGTAAGGGACGTTTTCGGTGCCTGCGCGGTGGCCGTGCTCTTGGTGGCCGCCGATGAGGTAGGGATGAAACTTGGTGCGGCGCTTGACGTAGAGAAGGCCGACGCCTTTGGGGGCGTGCAGCTTGTGGCCGGAGAGGCTGAGGAAATCGACCCCGAGCGTTTTGACGTCCACGCTCAATTTGCCGGGGGTTTGGACGGCGTCGGTGTGGCAAAGGACATGGCGGCTGCGGCAGATGGCGGCGATCTCCTCGATGGGGAAGAGGACGCCGGTTTCGTTGTTGGCCCACATGACGGAGACCAGGACGGTGTCGGGGCGGATTTTTTTCTCGAGCAAATGAAGGTCAAGGGTGCCATCGGGCTCGACGGGCATGAAGGTGACGGACCAGCCTTGTTTTTGGAGGAACTTGCAGTAGTTGAGCGTGGCGGAATGCTCGACGGCGGTGGTGATGATGTGGCGCTTTTCGGGATGGGCGAGGATGGCGCTGTGGATGGCGGTGTTGTTGCTCTCCGTGCCGCAACTGGTGAAGACGATTTCGCGGGGGTCGGCGTTGATCAATTCGCCGAGTTGGAGGCGGGCCTTGTCGAGGTGGCGCGCGACGCCGTGGCCGAATCCGTAGGCGCTGGAGGGGTTGCCCCATTGGTCGCGGAGGAAGGGAAGCATGGCCTCCAAGACTTCCGGCGCGACCCGGGTGGTCGCGTTGTTGTCGAGGTAGCAAACTTTCTTCGGTTCCATACGCCCAAACCAGTGTGGCGGATGGAAGCGAAAATGCAACCGCGTTGCGCGGGGGGCCGTCCCCCGCGCACAACCCGTGAACTTAAGCGATGGTGCGGCGGCCCACGGCCATGCGATAGATGCCCAAGAGCAGGATCGAGCCGCCGATGGCGGCGATAAAGCCAGCCGGCTCACCCGGGGCGTACCAACCGAGGGCCCGCCCGATGGCGCTGGCGAGGAAAGCGCCCGCGATGCCGATCAAAGCGGTGATAATGAATCCGCCAGGATCACGCCCGGGCATGAGGGCTTTGGCGATGAGACCGACCAACAGACCAATCAATAACGTCCACAGAATAGTCATAAAGAGTTTGTCCTTTCAGGGCTCAGTGTCGACGGAGGGAGGGCGAGGGACAATGGGGCCAAAGGCATGGATGGGGCTCCCAGTGGATGCGCGGCGGGGCATCAGGGTCGCGCTGAGAAAGGGGAAAAATGGATTCGACAAGGCCGAAGGCAACCTTGAAAAATCCACGGGCAAGCGGCGAAACAGAGCATGAACCAAGAACAGGCTGACCGGCCAACGACGAAATGGGAGACCGCATGACCCGCACCGCAGTGATCAACGTTGTGGGCCTGGCGCGGGGCCTGGTCAATGAGCGCGAGATGCCGTTGCTGCATGGATGGGCGCAAGGGCGCGGGATCACGTCGATTGTGCCTGCGTTCCCGGCGGTGACCTGCACGGCGCAATCGAATTACGTGACGGGGAAGCCGCCGGGCGAGCATGGGATTGTCGGCAATGGGTGGTACAACCGGGAGGCGGCCGAGGTGCAGTTTTGGAAGCAATCCAACCATTTGGTGCAGGGGCCGAAGATCTGGGACGCGCTGCGGAAGGGGCATCCGGGGTTCACCTGCGCGAAGCTGTTTTGGTGGCACAACATGTATTCGACGGCGGATTTTTCGATCACGCCGCGGCCGATGTACCCTGCGGATGGGCGGAAGGTTTTCGACATCTACACGCATCCGTTTTCGATCCGGGAGGAGATCAAGAGGACGCTGGGGGAGTTTCCATTCCCGGCGTTCTGGGGCCCCGCCGCCGGGGTGGACAAGCAGTTCAAGGCGGACGCGGTTTCGAGGTGGATCGCAGAATCGGCGAAGTGGATCGAGGAAAAACACCAGCCGACTCTGAGCCTGATTTACCTCCCGCACCTGGATTATAATTTGCAGCGATTGGGGCCGGACCATGGGGAGGTCGCGAAGGACCTGCGGCGGATCGAGGCGATCACGATGGATTTGATCCGACACTTCGAGGGGCGTGGGGTAGAACCGATCGTGCTTTCTGAATATGGAATCACGCCGGTTTCACAGCCGGTCCATTTGAACCGCGTGTTCCGGCGGAAGGGATGGCTGGCGATCAAGGACGAGTTGGGCCTGGAATTGCTCGACGCCGGGGCGAGCAAGGTTTTTGCCGTGGCGGACCACCAAGCCGCGCATATTTACATCAATGATCCATCCATTGCGCCGCAGGTTTTGAGGGTGTTGGAGGGGACGCCGGGGATCGACCAAGTTTTGGATGGCCCGGGCAAGCTGCGGTTTGGGATCAACCATGGGCGGGCGGGGGATTTGATCGCGATCGCCAAGGCGGAGGCGTGGTTCACGTATTATTATTGGGAGGATGACGCGAAGGCGCCGGACTTCGCGCGGTGCGTGGACATCCACCGGAAGCCTGGCTATGACCCGGTCGAACTGTTCATCGACCCAGCGATCAAATTCCCGCTGTTGAAAATCGCGGGGAAATTGCTGCGGAAAAAACTTGGTTTCCGGATGCTGATGGACTTGATCCCGCTGGACGCCACGCTGGTGAAAGGGTCGCATGGCCGGGTCTCGACAGAGCCCGCCGAACAGCCGGTGCTGATCGCGCCGAAGCGGCTGAATGTCCCGGCGGAGCCGGTTCAATCCACGGAGATTTTCAGGCTGATTGAGCAGGCGGTTGCGGGCTCAAATTAGGTGGCCGAGTTTCTCGCGCTTGGTTTCCAGGTATTTTTTGTTGTGGCGGTTGGGCTTCACGCGGATGGGAACCTGGGCGGTGATCTCCAGGCCGTAGCCTTCGAGGCCGACAACCTTTTTGGGGTTGTTGGTGAGGAGGCGGATTTTGTGGAGGCCGAGGTCCACGAGAATTTGGGCGCCGAGGCCGTATTCGCGGAGGTCCATGGGGAAGCCGAGCTTCAAGTTCGCCTGGACGGTGTCGAGGCCTTTTTCCTGTAGTTTATAGGCCTGGATTTTGGCGGGCAGGCCGATGCCGCGGCCCTCCTGGCGCATGTAGAGAATGACCCCCCTGCCCTCTTCGGAAACCTGCTTCATGGCTTGTTGCAATTGCGGGCCGCAATCGCAGCGGCGCGACCCGAAGACGTCGCCGGTAAGGCATTCGCTGTGGACACGGACGAGGACGTTTTCGCGGCGGGCCACGTCGCCTTTGACGAGGGCGAGGTGGTGCTGGCCGTCGAGAATGGAGCGGTACAGGTGGAGTTGAAAATCGCCGAAGTCGGTGGGCATCTGGACGACTTCGACCTTGTCGATGAGTTTTTCGCGGCCGCGGCGGTACTTGATGAGCTCCTCGATCGTGCCGAGCTTGAGTTTGTGTTTCTTGGCGAATTTGCGGAGCTCGGGAAGGCGCGCCATGGAGCCGTCATCGCTCATGATTTCGCAAATGACCGCGACCGGGCGGCAACCGGCACGGCGGGCGAGGTCGACCGCCGCCTCGGTGTGGCCGGCGCGCTGGAGCACGCCGCCGGGCTTGGCG
>CAZSXX010000265.1:0-6684 GCA_964611245.1 uncultured Verrucomicrobiota bacterium
GGTCCGGAATGTAGCCGTCATTGCCGTCCTCCGCGGCGAGCTCCTGCAACATCTCCGAGTAGCCAATGATGGCGTTGAGCGGGGTGCGGAGCTCATGGGACATGTTGGCGAGGAAATGGGACTTGGCCACGTTGGCGACCTCGGCGGCCTCGCGGGCCTTGTGCTCCTCCTCGAGCAGCAGCGCGCGCAGGCGTTCGGCTTCGGCCTTGCGTTTGCGGGAGCGGCTGACCGCGAGGCCGGCGACGCCGAGCAGCGCGCCGTTGAACCCGAGCAGGGGCCCGACCACGAGGGGATTTTTGTGCCACGGCGGAACGACTTTGAGGTTCACCATGATGGAATCGGAGAAATTCAAATTCCCGTCGGCGTAGCGCGCCACCACATCCATTTCGCCGGGGGCTCCGGCGATCCAATCGAACGCGCCATCCGCGCCGACGGGGAGCCAGTTTTTGGACGGGGCCACTCCGCGCGGCGCCAGTTGCCATTGGAAAATTCGCTTGTCCGCGCGGGTGGCGGTGTCGACCACGCGCAATTGAAACCGGACACGGCGGCCCTCGACGATGGATGGCAGGACGCCCGGCCAGGCGTAATCCTGGTCCAAAGTGATTTGAACCGTTGGAGTGCGGGGCTTGCGGCGGACGGGCTGGAAGCGGGTCAACCCCTTGTCGGTCGCGAGCCAAAAGACGCCGGGCTCCGTTTCGCGGATGTCATGGACGCTGATGCCCGCCAATCCATCGCGAGAATCGATGATGGACCAGACCCCATCGCGGGTGAAGGCCAAGCCGTTGAGCGTCGCGAACCAAACCGTCCCGGCGGAGTCCTCGAAAACCGTTTGCACCTGGTTGTCGGGGAGGGACGAGTTCTGGCGGGTGAGATGGTGGAAGGTTGATCCGTCAAGCCGGAACGCGCCGTTTTGGGTGGCAATCCACAACTGGCCAGCCTTGTTTTCGACGATTCGAAAAATGCCGGGCGCCGACAAGACATCCCCCCCCAAGAGGTGTTTGTTTGTCCGTCCCACGTCGATGCACCAGAGGCCCTCGGCCTCCGTGCCGAGCCAAAGGCGGTCGCGCGAATCAACCAAAATGGCGGTCAAGCCCTTGGAGATGCCCAGTTCTGAAGGCGAAAACCGCAGAGGGGGGAGGGACCCCAACCGACCGATTTGGAGCGCACCCCAGTAGGCGGCATAATGCGATTTCTCGTCGCGGGAGACAGCGAGACGAGCCCCCGCATTAAATTCAAAACCAGCCTCGTGGGCCACCGATGCCCCGTGAATCCGGAACAACCCGTTTGTCCCCGCCACGAGCAAATCACCGGAGGGACCCACCGTCATGCCATGCGCCGGGGAACCATTGACCCTGAACCGCGCGTCGATGATTGAATCCATTTCGACTTGATAGAGCCCGCTGGGCGCCGGTTGGTTGGAGTACCGGGAGGGGGGCGGAGGCAAGGACCTGGCCCATACCCGGCCCATTCCATCGACCTCCAGTTGGCCCACCGTGTCGGCGCCCTGCCATTCGTCCGCGCCGAAGTTCCGGATTGAAGCGCGGTCGATGGAAATGGCGCCGCGCTGAGTGCCAGCCCAAATTGTCCCATCGGAGGCCTCCAATATCGTGATCACCCTCCCTTCCGGCAGGCCATCCGCCGCCGTGTAGTGGACTAGGTGGCCATCCAATGAAACGGACAGACCTTGCTCACCCCCCAACCAAAGGGAACCATCCTTCGCCAGACAGGGAACGTACACACTGCCGAAGCCGAGGAGCCCATCCCGGGCGCCCAACACCAACCGCGCCGATTGGTCGAAAGCACTGGGATCGAACTGCCAGATTCCCATATGCGTCCCAAAAAGAACCATTCCGTCGCGGCCAAGGATTGGGGTGTCGCTGTAGAGGACGGTCCCGCGCTGGCGGAATTTGGCGAGGTCGAAGGCGAAAAACCCCTTTTGGCCCGAGGCGTAAATGCGATTGTTTGAGTCCGAGGCCAATTTATAGATTTCGCCGTCCAATCCCTCATTTTTGCCATAATTGGTGAAACGTTGGCCATCGAAGCAGGAGATTCCGGTGTAAGTCCCGAACCAGAGCCGTCCATCCGGGCTTTCGCAAACGCCGTGCACCTGCCCGCCCATGAGGCCATCCTGCACCGTGAAGTTGCGGAACGCGTTTGTGCCGCGCAACCCCGGATCGTAGCGGGAAATTCCCTTCGCGGTGCAGAACCACCAGGCGCCGCGCGAATCCAGGTGCATGTTGATGACTTGGTCGTCGAGCAGGCCGTCGCGGGCCGTTAAATTCTGGAACGCCGCCCCGTCCCACCGCGAAACGCCGCCGAACGTGGCCATCCAGATGGAGCCGTCCCGCGCCTCGATGATCCGCCGGACCTCGCTGCCCGCCAACCGGTCCTGGGTAGTGAACTTTCGGATAGAGCCCTTGTGGACCCGGGCAAAACGAAAGTCCCGGTCCGCGTTTGTTTCGTTCGCGGAAACCGGCACGACCGCCGCCCCGGCAGGGACCGCGCCGGCCGTCCGGACCACGTTCGAGCCGCCAAAAAACCGAAACCCCGCGTCCACGTGGGCCCGCAGGTGGTAACCGCCCGGTGGCAGCGCGAGCCGATACGCGCCGTCGGGGGCCGTGACCGAGGAGTTGGCGACCGCCCCGGCGGCATCGAGGGCTTGGACCACGACCGCATTTTGTGGTTTGCCGGCGAACGTCAGGACGGATCCGGTGACAATTCCAGTGGGGATCGAAGGCTGGCC
Source organism: uncultured Verrucomicrobiota bacterium (assembly GCA_964611245.1). Lineage (GTDB taxonomy): Bacteria > Verrucomicrobiota > Verrucomicrobiia > Limisphaerales > SXQI01 > CAZSXX01. The sequence goes on from CAZSXX010000265.1 coordinate 2,744, forward strand.
CTGCGCCATGGCCTGGCAGCAGCAGCCAACGGCGGCGACCAAGATGAGAAATGCGCGTGAGCCCATTCGAATCCCTAAAGTGCGCCCCCACAATAACGGGCGGCCCGGAGGCGGAAAGCATTTTTTCCGGAGAGCCGGGATGGAGAGGCGCCGACGAGCGAAAAGAAAAAAAATCCGGGGGCGCCCCTTGCGGAGCGGCGCTTCTTTTGCTTAGTTAACCCGCCCCAGAAAAGCCGGAGGACGGCTGGTCGCGGGGAGGCAAGGACAGAGAAGAACATGTTATCAGCAGATTCGTATTCGCCCGGCGGCCGGAACCGGTATTCGGCCAAGCAGTTCGCGCTCGCCACCAATTTTTTGTGCGTGGCGCCGGACGCCAAAGCGGTTTCGGTGGTTGGAAGCTTCAATGACTGGGATCCGGAGGCGCACCCGATGAAGCGGAGCCCGGACGGGGGATGGCACGCGCAGGTGCCGCTGAGCCATGGGCACCACCATTACATGTTCCTGGTGGACGGGAAGATGACGATGGACCCGCGGGCGCAAGGGGTGGTGCGGAACGAGAAGAACGAGAAGGTCTCGCTGATCGCGATCAGCTAGGCGGCGGCGTTGGGCGGGGGCGATCATTGGATCGAGATCACGCTCCACAGGCTGCAAAAGTCGTCGGTCCAGAGGGGGCCGGAGGGGTCGGGCGGGACGCGGACCCATTGGCGGACGCTGTCGAGGCCTGGGGGGATTGAAGTGGCCGGGGCGAGGAGGAGCCATTGGGCCTCGAAGGTGCCACGGTGGTTTGCGCCGAGGAGGTGGGCGGGGCGGAAGACGGCGAGCCCTTCGGCGTGGGCGACGTTGGCGACCATGGGCTCGAGGCGGAGGTTGCGGCTGGAGATGTGGACGGCGATGAGGGAATTGGGGCGCATTTTTTGGCGGTACAGGCGGAAGGCCTCGCGGGTGAGGAGGTGCATGGGGACGCTGTCGGAGCTGAAGGCGTCGAGGATGAGGAAATCGAACCGCGCGGGAGGGGATTCGGCGAGGCGGAGGCGGGCGTCGCCGAGGAAATATTCGAAGCGGGCCGGGGAGCATTGCAGGAAGGTGAACCAGCGGGTGTCCTTGGCGAGGCGGATGATGGCGGGATCGATCTCGAAGATGGACCAGGCTTGGTGGCTTTGGCCCAAAGCCATGGCGCTGCCGGCGCCGAGGCCGACGGCGGCGACGTTGGTGACGCCGGGATGGGCGAGGGCAAAGCGCCAGATGCGGTCGAAGCCGCCGCCGGGATAATAATAGGAGAGGGGCTCGCAGCGATTTGGGCCGGAGGCGAACTGGACGCCGTGGACGGTGGTGCCGTGGTAGAGGCGGTGGTAGGGGCCGGAGGGGTCGTGGGTGACGCGGAGGACGCCGAAGAAATTGCGCTCGGAATGGAGGGTGCGCCCGCGCGGGGAGCCGGTGAGGGAACTTCCAATCAGGATGGCGGCGAGGCCAAGGGTGAGGCGGAGGGGCCGGGCCTTGGAGAAGAACGCCACGGCGGCCAGGAGCCCAAACCCGACGGCGCCCCAGGGGGCGTTGGGCTCGCCCCGGTAAACGCGGGCGAGGATGGCGGCGAACCCCGCGAGCATGAGGAGGACCGCGCCGAAGGCAAGGTCGCGGAGGCGTTCGGCGGGGGTCCCGCGCCAGAGGCCTGAGCGGGCGGCGCAGGCGAGGATGACCATGGCCGGGTATTCGACAACGTGGGTGAAGAGCTGGGGGGCGAGCAGGGCGTTGAAAAAGCCGCCGAGGGCGCCGCCGACGGAAAGCCAGAGGTAAAACTCGGTGAGGCGGGAGGGGGGCGGGCGCAGGGAGGCGACGCGGGTGTGGCAAAAGAGGCTGGCGAGGGTGAAGAAGGCGAGGTGGACGAGGATGAGGAGCGAGCCGGGCTGGGAGGCGTCGAGGGCGAGGAGGAGGACGAGGGAGACGGCGCCAAGGGCCAACGCCTTGTCGAGGAACATGGGGGAGACGAGGGATTTTTCGGCGAAGGCGACGACAAAGGTGAGGAGGTAAAGGGCGAGGGGGATGGCCCAGAGGAGGGGGATGCTGGCGATGTCGGCGGTGAGGTAGGAGGTGACGCCCTGGAGGAGGCTGGAGGGGATGAAGGCGAGGGCGACCCAGGCGAAGCGGCGGGAGGCGGTGGGAATGGCGGAGGTATCCTGGGCGGGGGATAGGCCGGGGGCGGCGGGAGGTTTGGCGGCGAGCCAGATCTCGGGGATGAGCAGGAGAAAGGCGCCGGCCCAGAGGAGCGATTGGGTTTTGACGCCGAGGCTGGGCTCGATGAGGAGCGGGTAGGCGATGAGGGCGAGGAAGCTGCCGGCGTTGCTGGCGGAGTAGAGGAAATAGGGTTGGCGGCCATGGCGGGCGAGCCAGACCTGGAGCAGGGGGGCCTGGGTGGAGAGGACGAAGAAGGGGAGGCCGACGGAGAGGGCGAGGGCGACCAAGAGCCAGAGGGCGGGATGATCCGAGGAGGAAAGGGCGTCCGGCGGGCGGATGACGGTGATGGGGAGGGCGGCGGCGGCGAGGAGGAGGAGGGCAAGCTGGACCCAGCGCTGATTCGCGGGGGCCAGGCGTTGGGCGGCGAAATGGCTGTAGGCGTATCCAGCGAGGAGGACGATTTGGAAGAAAACCAGAGAGGTGTTCCAGACGGCCGGGGCGCCGCCAAGCAACGGGGCGAACAGGCGGGCGACCATGGGCTGAATGGAGAAAAGCAGGGCGGCGCTGAGGAAGGCGGCGCCGACGAAGAGGAGTCTTTGGAACCGGGCCGGCGCGAGCATGCGGCGAAGGGTGCGCCGCGCCAATCTTGCGTGTCAAGGCCGGGCGGGGCGGCGGTGGCTTGGGGGGAAGGCGGAAGCCGCGCCAACCCGCGCGCGGGGCAACCGAAGCGGGGCGGGAGGATGGGGTCAGAGGGAGAGGCCATTCTTGCGGGAGTTGAACAGGGACGCTGGAAGCGGGGGACGATGGAGAGGGCGGTGGACTCGGGGGCGGGCGGGGTCCGCGTGAGACCAACCCCAGAACGACGAATTCGTCCACGGCTGCTGGAACTTGATGCTGGAGTTGGACGGCACGAACGGCCCGCCGCGGAGTCACGTCTTTGGCCTCGATTTGACCGGCACCCTGGAGGGCCCTTCGGATTGAGAGTTGCCGCCAACCAGCCGTCCAGTTTTGGAGCCCACCGATTTCCAGTCATTGGCCGGCCCGGACGGCGACTTTGGGGTTGGGGCTCAGCGCCCACTGCGCCGGGCACTCTCCCCCACCTCTTCAATTAGCGTGGAAAGCGTGAAAACAGCGTGAATGGCGGGGTTTTTTAGGGGAGGCGAACGTGGGAATGGGGTGGGAATTCATAGTGAGGTGGCGCGGCGGTGGCCCCGGAGGTGGAGGGCGCACCAGGCGAAGGGCGCTCGAACTGCTCGCGCCGAACGGCGGCGACCTCCTGGAGGGCGAGGGCCTTGGAGACGGCAAGAAAGCTGGCGGGGCTGAGCGGGGAGTGGGCGAGGATGTAGGTGGCATGGGCATGGGCCAGGGCGGAGGCCTGGAGGAGCGAGGCGCCCGGGTTGGCGCCGGGCGGGCCATGGCCCTCGGCGAGGGCCATGGCGTGGTCGCGGGCCTGGACCTCGGCCAAGCGGGAATGAAAGAAACGCCAGAGGGTGGACCTTGAGGCCGAAGCCGGAGGGCGGGGGCTGGGCCAGGCGCTCCTGGACGGCCTGAAAGGAGCCCGAGGAGAGCCAATCAAAAAGGTCGTCCCGCTGGGCCTCGGAGAGCGAGGAAAGGCTGCAATCTTTTCTCATGGAATGATGGATCAATTGTTTCAATTGGGCGGTCCCAACACCCGCGCACGCGGGGAGAACGGAGAAAAAATGGCAGATCCATTGAAACCAGCAAATGAAAGTTAGCCACCGTTATGGCGCAATATGCAATTATTTACATCA
>CAZSXX010000266.1:0-343 GCA_964611245.1 uncultured Verrucomicrobiota bacterium
CCCCCACAATTCCGTCGATCCATGGTCGCATTTCGTGAACGTCCTCATGCTGGACCGCGAAGGGAACCGGATCGACCGCCGCAATCCCCAGGACATTTTCACCCCCCTGTACAACCACCAAATCCCCCCGGGCGCGGCCCAAGGTGTCCATTACGAGTTCACCGTCCCGCCCGGCGCGCGCGATCCGATCACCGTCGAAGTGAGCTTGAACTACCGGAAGTTCGACACGATTTACATGCAGTATGTTTACGGCAAGAATTTTACGAACGACCTCCCCATCGTGACGATGGCCTCCGACCGCCTCACCTTCCCCATCGATCCCACGAACCTGTTCTCCATCGAG
>CAZSXX010000266.1:353-6665 GCA_964611245.1 uncultured Verrucomicrobiota bacterium
ATGGCGCCGGCCATGCCCCCGTCACCAACAGCCCGTCCACCATCGACCTCTGGCAGCGGTGGAATGACTACGGGATTGGCCTTTTTCTGGAGGGGGACAAGGGCAGCGAGAAAGGCCAGTTGATCCAGGCCGCGCAAGCGTTCGCCGAGGTGGAAAAGCTGGGCCGGTCGGAAGGGCCGGTCAACTTGGCCCGCGTCTATTTCAAGGAGGGCCGCCTTCCGGAGGCCGTCCAAGCCCTGGGGCGCGCCAGTTTGGCCAATCCCCCGGCCCCGCGGTGGACCGTCGCGTGGCTGCAGGGCATGGTCAACAAACAGAACGGCCACCTCGACGAGGCCATCAAGGAATTTCGGAGCGTCCTCAATGACCGCTATCCGGAGCTCGAGAACCGGAAGTTCGATTTCAGCCTCGATTACGAGGTGATCAATGAGCTGGGCCAGACCCTTTTTGAGCGGGCCAAACAGGAGCGGGGGGACGCCCGAAAGCCGTTCCTCGCCGACGCGGCCGCCCAATTCGAAAAGACCCTCAAGATCGACTCGGAGAACCTCGCGGCGCATTACAATCTCTCCTTGGTCTTTGAGCAGCTTGGGGATTCCGCCCGCGCCGCGGAGCACCGCAAGCTCCACGAGCGGTACCGCCCGGACGACAACGCCCGGGACCGCGCCATCGCCATCCATCGACGCAAAAATCCCGCCGCGGACCACGCCGCCCAAGCCACCGTCATTTACAATTTGCAGCGGCCGGGGGCGTATGGCCTCTCCGCCGACCTAAAAATCGCCCAGCCCTGAACACCATGCCCGCCCCCGACAACAAGCCCCCGGACAATCCTGAGGAGGACGTCGCCGTTTACGACGAAGCCGTCATCGGCCGCGCGTTCAAGTTTTCCTTCGTGGCCCTCATCGCGCTGGCAGCGGTTGGCGGCGGCGTCTACCTGGCTTACAAGCGCAAGCCCGCCCCCGCCCCGCCCACCGTGACGGCCCTGACGCCCCCCGCGCCCCAGGCCTTCGAGAAAGTCGAAGTGCCGTCTGTCCGCTTCACCGACGTCACCGCCGCCGCGGGAATTGCGTTCAAGCACAACAACGGCGCCGTCGGCGAGAAACTGCTCCCGGAAACGATGGGCGGTGGGGCCGCGTTCTTCGATTTCGACGGCGACGGTCACCAGGACATCCTCTTCGTCAACGGCTCCTGGTGGCCCGGGAAAACTCCCGAGGGCCAAAAGCCCACCACCGCCGCGCTCTACCGAAACACCGGCAACGGCGCCTTCACCGACGCCACCGCCGGCTCCGGCTTGGATGTCCCCATCTATGGGATGGGCGTCGCGGTCGGCGATTATGACCGCGATGGCCGGGTCGATGCCCTCATCACGGGCGTCGGTGGCAACCGCCTTTTCCGGAATCTGGGCGGCGGGAAATTCCGCGACGAAACGGCCTCGGCGGGGGTCGCCGGCGCCCACGGCGATTGGAGCGCGGCGGCGACCTTCTTCGACATGGACAACGATGGCGACCTGGACCTCTTCGTCGCGAACTATGTGCGCTGGTCCCCGGAGATCGACCGCGAAGTGGGCTACAAGCTCGTCGGTGTGGGCCGGGCCTATGGCCAGCCCATGAACTTCGAGGGCGCCTTTCCCTACCTTTTCCGGAATGACGGAAACGGAAAATTCAGCGATGTGACCGCGGCCGCGGGCCTGCAAGTCCGGAATTCCTCCAGCGGCGTGCCCACCGCCAAGTCCCTTGGCGTCGTGGCGATCGACCTCGACAACGACCAGTTCCCCGAACTTGTCGTGGCCAACGACACCGTCCAGAACCATCTGTTTCACAACCAGAAAAACGGCACGTTCACCGAGATCGGCGCCGCCGCCGGGATCGCGTTCGACAGCTACGGCGCCACCCGCGGCGCCATGGGAATCGACGCGGCCCGTTTCCGCGACGACGATGAAACCGCCATCGCCATCGGCAATTTCGCCAACGAAATGACGGCCCTCTACGTGTCCCAGGGACGTCCGCTCTCCTTCGCCGACGAGGCCATCACCGAGGGAATCGGTCCCGCCAGCCGGTTGCCGCTCAAATTCGGCGTGTTCTTTTTCGATTACGACCTGGACGGACGCCTGGATCTCCTCACCTGCAATGGTCATCTCGACGAGGACATTGTCAAAGTCCAGGCCAGTCAAAAATATGCCCAATCCGCGCAGCTTTTCTGGAACTGCGGCCCCTCCAGGAAAGGCTGCTATATCCCTGTGGACAGCGCTAAGGCCGGCGAGGACCTCTTCCAGCCAATCGTCGGCCGCGGCTGCGCCTACGCGGACATCGACAATGACGGCGACTTGGATGTGCTCCTCCTGCAAACGGGCGGGTCGCCCCTCCTCCTCCGCAACGACCAGAACCTCAAAAACAATTGGATCCGCTTCAAACTGGCCGGACGCGCGTCGAATCTCGATTCGATCGGCGCGTGGATCACCGTCAAAGTCGGCGGCCGGACCCTGCGGCGGCACGTCACCCCCACCCGCGGCTACCTTTCGCAATCGGAACTGCCGGTCACATTCGGCCTCGGCCAAGCCACGGAAATCGACGCCGTCGAAATCCGCTGGCCTTCAGGCGCGCGTTTGGAGCTGGGACCGGGCGAGATTGGCGGGTTGAACAGGGTGCTGGCATTGACGGAGCCAGAGGCTCCCGGTAAATCAGTTGCCGAGCCCAGGCCACTGCCCGGAGACGACAAAACGCTGATCATCCGCGAGAACCAGCCGAACTGACCCTCCCATTAGAATCGCGCCGGGAGATAGACCGTAAAAACTGTCCCCTCGCCCGGGCGGGAATGAACGTGGATGGCCCCGTTGGCCTGGGCCACAAGCCGCTTCACAATGGCCAAGCCGAGTCCAAACCCGCGTCCCGGACCCTTGGTGGAAAAATGGGGTTGAAATGCCATCGCCAAGACTTCCGGCGCCATCCCTGGGCCGTTGTCCTGGACGGTCAACGCCAAGACCACCTCCGCCGCCGGTTTTGGTTGCGCCAAGAAAATCTCAGTCGGGCCGTTGCGGTGCTCGGGAATCTTCGGGGCGACCCGTCCCGTCACCTCGACCTTGTGGGCGTCCGCGCTGCTCTGCAGGGCGTTGATGGTGAGGTTCAGCAGGATGGAAAGCAGGTCGGTGGAATGAATCTGCGGCGTGATGTTCTGGGGCGGCGCTTGGATTCGCAACTGGTTCAAGCGGGTGTTCGGGTGCGCCGCGATCAGCTCCTCAAGGTCCGCGAACACTTGGCCCACCGGGACGGGCGCGTCCGGTTGGGTCCGGCCTTCCAAAAACCCAAGGTACCGTCGCGAAATGTCCAGGCAATGCAGGATTTGATGGTCGATCCCATGCACATTCTGCCGGATCGAGGCCAGGGCCGCCCCGTCCAGCCGCGGGACGGAAACCAAGTCCTTCCGCATTTTGTCGATGTGCCCACGGACAACCGTCAGCGGGCCATTGATGTCGTGGAGAATGCTGGCGTAAATCTCGGCGTGCGTCCGGGCGAGCTCCTCGCGGATCTGCCGGTCATGAATCTCGCGCTGAAGCTCGCGCAGGCGCCGGTCATGGTTGCGGATCTCCCGGGAAACGGACCGTCGCGCGAACGCGCGTGACACCACCTCCCGCATCCCATCGATGGCGAAAGGTTTGCTCAGGTAATCGCAGGCCCCCAGACGCAGCGCCTCCCGGGCGGTTTCCAGGGTCTCATAGGCCGTGAGCATGATCACCTCGACGCCCGGATCAATGTCCTTGAGCCGGGCAAGCACATCAATTCCATTCATCCCCGGCATCCGGATGTCCAGGATCACCACGTCCAGATCCCTTCCCGAGGCGATTTCGATCGCCTTTGGGCCGTTCTCAGCCAGCAACACCTGCCATTGGTCGCGGAATAAAATCCAAAGCGCTTCCCGCACCCCCTCGTCGTCATCGACGATCAGCAGCGTTTTGTCCACGCTCGCGGCCGTGGCCACCAGCTCATCTTCCGCAGGCATTGTCGGGGCGTGGGTTCAGGCGTCGGATTGTTCCTGTTGGTCGCACAAAACAATCCGAGGGTCAAGAAGGGACTGTTGGGTCGTCTTCAAGCGGGGCCGCCAAATGTCGCTGGACTGCATCAATCACCTATCGGCGGATTTCGGTTTGTGTTTATCGCGCAATTACATCAGTCCGATTTATTTAATAAATCAATATGAAATCTCCGTCCGCGCTGGCCCGCGCGGCGGCGAAGCTCCAAACAGGGACTCCCTCCACCCGCCCATGTTCCGCCGCGGGTTCGCCCTGCGCGGTGTACGTTTGCCACGCCACGGATCCCCCCTTGGCCCAGCCCGTTCCTTCGGTCCAGGCCAGGACGAATTCACCCCGCTGGTTCACCGCGGCGGCCGGATGCTTGCGCCTCCCCGTGCCCGGGGCGGACAGGATGCGGCCGGGCGTGCCTCGCTTGGATTCCGTGAAGAATATCTGCCCTTGGGTCTCCCAGGCCGCGAGCGCCCCGCGCGGCGTCGCCGCCACAAAAGCGCTGCTCATCGGGCAGGCCTGGATGGCCCAAGGATGCCGATGGGCCAGTTGAAAAGCGGCCCCGGGCGAAGGGGAGACAAGGAGGATCTGGTCGCGGTTCACCTTTTCCTCGGCCCCCCGGTAAAGGATGTAAACCGCCCCGCCCTCCTCGGCAAAGGCGCGCATCCCACAGCATCCACAGGCTCCCGTCGGCTCGGCCACCGCCGGAATCTCCCGCGCGAATGTTTTCCCCTCGTCCTGGGAGCGCGCGATGAAGACCGCCCGCCCGGCTTCGCCCTCCGCCGCCCCGGGCGCCCGGCCATGCCAGGTGGCGTAGACATTGCCCAATCCATCCGCGGCGATGGAACTTCCGCCGTCCAACCCGCCCGTCCAGGTGATGAGATTGCGCTCGGGCTCAAACGCCGAGCCGTCGTCGGTCATGCGGGCATAGACAACCGGAGTGGTTTCCTCGCCGCCAACCCTCGCTTTTTCCGCCCCTTCCGCTCCGTTCCACACCACATGGACCCGCCCGTTCTTGCCAATCGCCATTTGCGCGCCGCGGATCGAGCCGACGGCCATGACGCTGCCCGGCCGGGAATTGACCCGAATCGGCGCGGAGAACCGATTCTCGCCCGTTTCCACCCGGACGCAGAAAATGTCGCCAGCCCTTTCGTTGCCCTTGAAGTAAATCAATCGTCCAACGCCCTGGGAGTCTTGGGCGAACTGAGGCTGGATGCCCCCTTCCGGAACCCGCACGAGACTCACTTTCGGGCCTGCCACCACGGTACCGCAAAATAGGAGGAGAAAGAATGGGCTAAGGAATGGACGTCGGGCATTCATGGAATTAGGATGCCGCACCGATGTGGATTGTCCAAGCGCGTTTTGGGCCGACGGGCCGGCCCCCCGGAGAATCTGCCCCGAGGGAATTGAGATGAAACTTTGCCTGCTGGTCTGCTTGGTTTTGGCCGCCGGTTGCGGCCGGAAAACCGCGCCCACAACTCCGGAAGCCGCCGCCCCTCCATCCGCGGCGGGGGCGAGCGCCCCGGCGGTTTCGGCATCAGCGGACGGGGCTCCCGCCGGGCCCGCCGACTTGTCCAAAACGTTGGATCGCCTGACCCAGGCCGTCCGAAAGTTCAGCGCGGAAAACCGGCGCGTTCCCGCCTCATTGAACGAATTGGTGGCGGCCGGTTACCTGGCGGAAATCCCCAGTGCGCCGGCCGGAAAAAAATTCGCGATCGATGACCAGTTGCGGGTCGTGGTCCGCTGACGGTCAAACCCCCGCCAGCGGCGCGTCCGCGTCCCCGAATCTCGGAAGTTTCACGCCCATGCGGTTCATCAGCGAAAGATACAGGGCGCACACCTTTCGATTTTCATTCCCCTTGTCCAAATAATCCAGCACCCGCCCGGTCTGGAGCGTTCCGCCTAGCCCGCCCAGCAAAACAATCGGCAGTTTTCCGCTGTCATGCTTGGATCCCGACCACATGTTGGACAGGAACATGAGGCATGAATGGTCGAGGACCGTCCCGTCCCCCTCCGGCATCGACTGCAGTCGGGCCGCAAGGTAAGCCGCTTGGCTGACATAGAACCGGGTGATCCGTTCATAGGCGTCCGAGAGGTCCTCGTGGGACGAGGAATGGTGCGATTTGCGCGCGTCCAGGAACGGGTAGAACAGGCCCGACAGATCGCGGCAGAGCAGGAGCGTGGCGACGCGGGTCTTGTCCGTTTGAAAGCCAAGCGCGACAATGTCGCACATCAGCCGCATGTGTTCGCGGATGTCCTCCGGCAGCCCGTTGTCGGGCCGCTTCATCGTGAAGAAAACGCCGGGG
>CAZSXX010000267.1:0-815 GCA_964611245.1 uncultured Verrucomicrobiota bacterium
TCCACCTCGCCGGCTTCGGCCTCGAGGACACCCACTCCGTCGCCAACAGCCTCCGCTGGGGTCCCGATGGCTGGCTCTACGGCGCCCACGGCAGCACCGTCACTGGCAACATCACCCGCCCCGGGATCGACGGACCCCCCATCCATTTCCTCGGCCAATTGATCTGGCGCTACCATCCCACCAGCAAACGTTTCGAGGTCTTCGCCGAAGGCGGCGGCAACGCCTTCGGCCTCGAGCTGGACGCAAAAGGCCGCGCCTTCTCCGGCCACAACGGAGGCAACACTCGCGGCTTCCATTACGTCCAGGGCGGCTACTCCCAAAAGGGCTTCGAGAAACACGGCCCCCTCTCCAACCCCTACACCTACGGCTATTTCAAGCCCATGGGCCATCCCGACGTGGACCGTTTCACCCACACGTTCGTCATCTACGAAGGCGGCGCCCTGCCGCCCCAATATGAAGGCAAACTCTTCGGCGTGGAGCCCCTCCAGGGCCGCGTTGTCATGAGCGAAATCATCCCCGACGGATCGTCCTTCCGGACCCGCGACATCGGGTACGCCATCACCTCAAAGGACAAATGGTTCCGTCCCGTCGACATCAAGGAAGGCCCGGACGGCGCCATTTACGTCGCCGACTGGTACGACCGCCAGGTCAACCATTACCGCAATCACGAAGGCCAGGTCGACCCAGCCACCGGCCGCATTTACCGCCTCAAAAAATCCGGCGCCCAACCCGCCAAGCCCACCCAGTTCGCCTCGCTCAACCCCGAAGCGTTGCTCGCCCTCCTGCAATCGCCCGACAAGCAGGTCCGCCAATCC
>CAZSXX010000267.1:825-6509 GCA_964611245.1 uncultured Verrucomicrobiota bacterium
TCCGGGCCCTGACCGATCGCAAAGCCTCCAGTCTCATCCCCGCCCTGCGCGACCGGATCAAAAAAGCAAGCGGCCAGCCCGCGTTGGAGCTCCTCTGGGCCCTCAACGGCGTCGGCGGCTTCGACGAGCAATTCGGCTCCAGTCTCCTCGACCACCCGGAGCCCTTTGTCCGTCAATGGTCCGTCCGCCTTCTCGGCGACTCCAGCCACGTCTCGCAGTCGACCGCCGCCGCCCTGGCGAAATTGGCCGCCTCCGAGCCCAGCCTCGATGTCCGCAGCCAGCTCGCCTCCACCTCCCGCCGCCTGGCCGCCCCCGACGGCCTCTCCATTGTGCGCGGCCTTGCCACACACAACGAAGATCTGCGGGATATCCATCTTCCCCTCCTCCTCTGGTGGGCCATCGAAGCCCACGCCGAAAAATCCGCCGACGAAATCCTCCGCCTGTTCGAGGACCGCGCGTTTTGGGATCGGCCTCTCGTTCGGGACGCCGTCCTCGACAAGCTGGCTCGCCGATTCGCCCAACCCGGCTCCCGCCGCGAATTCCTGCACTGCGCAAAACTTTTCAGCCTCTCCCCCAGCCCGGCCCACACGGAAAAATTGCGCCTCGGCTTCGAGGAGGGCATCAAGGGCCGCCCCCTGCACGGCCTTCCCCTCGAACTGATCGAGGCCATGCGCAAGGCGGGCGTCAAAAATGAGGCCCTCGAAGTGCGCCTCGGCAACCCCGACACGGTCGCCTCCGCGGTCAAGGCCGCCCTCGACCCAAAGTCAAACCGCGAACGCAGGCTCCGCCTCATCGAAGCCCTCGGTGAACTCGACGCCCCCGCCGCCTCCCGCACCTTGGCCACCTTGGCGACTCAGTCCGACGACCCCGCCATCGCCCGCGCCTCATTGATTGCCCTCCAGCGTTTCAACGACCCAGCCATCGCGGGCCAAGTCGCCGCCGCCCTGCCAAAATACGACACCGACACCCAGCTCGCCGCCATGAACCTGTTGGCCGCCCGCCCCGCGACCGCCCGCCTCCTCCTCAATCTGGTCGAGTCAAAAAAACTCGGCTCCGCCTCAATCCCCCATGACACCATCGCAAAGCTCCGTCTCCACCATCCCGAGCCCGCCGCGAAACTTTGGGGCGCCGAAAAGCGCCAGACGACCGGCGAGCTCCAGGTCGAGATCGATCGCCTCGCCGTCACCTTGAAAAAGGGATCGGGCTCGCCCTACGAAGGCCACAAGGTCTACTCCATCGCCTGCGGCTCCTGCCATCGCCTCTTCGGCCAGGGCGGCCAGATCGGCCCCGACCTCACCACCTTCAAGCGGGACGACCTCCAGAACATGCTCCTGAACATCGTCCATCCCAACGCGGAAATTCGCGAAGGCTACGTCAATTACCTCCTCACCACCCGCGATGGGCGCTCCATCAGCGGCTTCCTCGCGGATGAGGACAAACAGGTCGTCGCCCTGCGCGGCGTCGACGGCGCGACCGTCACCATTGCCCGCGCGGACATCGCCGAAATGAAGCCCGCCGGCTTCTCCCTCATGCCCGAAGGCCTCCTGCAATCCCTGGAGGACCAGCAGTTGCGCGACCTTTTCGCCTACCTCCGCAGCACCCAACCCCTCGTGCGCTGATCCCTCGCCATGAAACCCCGCACTCCATTCATCCTCGCCCTCGCCGCCTTCGCTTTTTTCCAGGCCGCCCCACTCGCCGCCGAGGAGTTGTCCCGCAGCGAGGCCAAGCTGTTGCGGAAGGCCAATTTCTGGACCTTCCAAAAAGCCGCCCGCCCGGAGCTTCCCGCCTCCGGCCCAACAAAACATCCCAACCCGATCGACGCGTTCATCACCGCTAAGCTGGCCGCCGAAAATCTCCAAATGTCCCCGCCGGCGGACAGGCGCACCCTCGCCCGCCGCCTCCATTTCGGCCTCACTGGCCTCCCTCCAACCCCCTCCGAACTCCGCTCGTTCCTCAATGATCCCTCCTCCGGTGCCTGCGAAAAACGCGTCGACCAGCTCCTCGCCTCGCCCCGCTACGGCGAACGCTGGGCGCGCTACTGGCTCGACATCGTCCATTTCGGCGAGTCCCACGGCTACGACAAGGACAAGCCCCGCCCCAACGCCTGGCCCTACCGTGACTACGTCATTCGCGCCGCCAACAACGACCTCCCCTTCTCCCGCTTCGTCCAGGAGCAGGTCGCGGGCGACGTCCTCTTCCCCCGCCATCCCGACGCCACCATCGCCACCGGTTTCCTCGCCGCCGGCCCATGGGATTTCGTCGGCCACGTCGAGCTTCCCGAATCCAAAACCGACGGCCTCATCGCCCGCTACAACGACCGCGACGACATGGTCATGACCACCATGACCTCCTTCCTCAGCCTCACCGTCCATTGCGCCCGGTGCCACGACCACAAATTTGACCCCATTTCCCAGGAGGAATATTACCGCCTCCAAGCCGTCTTCGCGGGCGTCGACCGCGCCGACCGCCCCGTCGAGCTGAATCCCGGCGTCCACGCCACCCGCCAAAAACTCGCCGCCGAAAAAGCGGGCCTCGCCGAGTTTCTCCGCGGCGCGGAGAAGCCCGTCGCCGACCAGCGGAACGCTCTCGCTGCCGCGTTGCCCAACCAAGTTCAGCCTCCCCAAGGCGCGCGTCTTCGGACTCTCGGTTACCACAGCGCCATTGAAAAATCCCCCGAAGCCGCCAAATGGGTCCAGCTCGATTTCCCCACTGCCATCGAAATGGACGCCGTCGGCCTCGTCCCCGCCTTCGAGGCCTACGGTGGCCATCCCGGCCCCGCCTTTGGCTTTCCCAACCGCTTCCGGATCGACGTTTCCGACAGCCCCACTTTTGAAAAATTCGTCACCCTCCGCGACGAAACCGCCCGCGACTTCCCTTCCCCGGGCAACGCCGCCGTCATCGCGCAGGCCAATGGCGTCCGGGCCAAGCACGTCCGCGTCACCGCCACTCGCCTCTGGAAACGCACCGACGACTGGATTTTCGCCCTCGGCGAGGCTTGGGTCATCAGCGGCGGGACCAACGTCGCCTCCGCCGCCTCAATTCAATCGTTGGACTCCATCGAAGCCGCCCCAAGCTGGGCCCGCGCCAACCTCACGGATGGCGTTGGCGTCGTCTCCAACGGGTCGGATTGGCAAGTCTGGCTGGCCAATGAAAAAGCCGTCGCCGACCTCGCCCGCCGCGCCGAGGAAAGTCTTTCCCCGGAAACCAAGGCCCAGGTCCGGATATCCAAGGCCCGCCTCGCGGAGATCGACGCCGAACTGAAGGCCCTGCCCAGCCCAACCATGGTTTACGCCGCCGCCACCGACTTCAAGGCGTCCGGCAGCTTCAAGCCCGCGGGCAAGCCACGCCCCGTCCATCTCCTCAAACGCGGCGACGTCAAGCAACCCGTCCGCGAAGTCGACCCCGGCGCCCTCCGCTTTCTGCCCGGCCTGTCCAGCTCCCTCGATGTGCAGGCCGGCGACGAAGGCTCACGCCGCGCCGCCCTCGCGCGATGGCTCACCCACAGCGAGAACTTCCTTCTCCGCCGCTCCATCGTCAACCGCGTCTGGCAATTCCATTTCGGCCGCGGCCTCGTCGATTCCCCCAATGATTTCGGCCACATGGGCAGCCTCCCCTCCCATCCCGAGCTCCTGGACTGGCTGGCCTTCTGGTTCATCGACCACGGCGAATCCCTCAAGGCCCTCCACAAATTGATCGTCTCCAGCGACGCCTACCGCCAAGCCTCCGCCGACAATCCCGCCGCCTCCCTCGCCGACAGCGACAACCGCTTCCTCTGGCGCATGAACCGCTCACGCCTCGACGCCGAGCAAATCCGCGACTCCATTCTACTCGTCAGCGGCCAGCTCGACGATCGGATGGGCGGCCCCTCCGACCAGCAATTTGTCTTCAAGGACGATCACTCCCCCATCTACGACTACACCAGTTACGACGTCGATTCCCCCGGCGCCCGCCGCCGCGGCGTCTATCGCTTCATCGTGCGCAGCGTGCCGGATCCCCTCATGGACGCCCTCGATTGCCCGGACTCATCCCTCCTCACCGGCAAACGCAACGTCACCGTCACCGCCCTCCAGGCCCTCGCCACCTGGAACAACCCGTTCGTCCTCGCCCAGGCCAAACATTTCTCCGAACGCCTCCAGCGCGAGGCCCCCACACTCGCCCAACAAATTGGCCGCGCGTTCGACCTCGCCCTCAACCGCCCGCCCACGGAGTCCGAAAGCCAACGCATGGCCTCCTTCGCGCAGGAGCACGGCCTCGCCAACGCCTGCCGCGTCATCTTCAACCTCAGCGAATTTATGTTCATCGATTGATATGAAACGCTTTTTTGACCGTCGCGAATTTCTCTGGCGTTTCGGTGGTGGCCTCGGCGGCATCGCCCTCGCCCAGCTCCTCGGCGAGGAGCGACTCCTGGCCCAGCCCGCCACCCCACGCCCGGACTGGAACGGCGGCCTCCACCATCGCGCCAAGGCCAGGCGCGTCGTCCAGCTTTTCATGTCCGGCGCCGCCAGCCAATGCGACACCTTCGACTTCAAGCCCCTGTTGGTTGAGCGCCATGGCCAGAAGTTCGACCCCGGCGGCCAGGTCGAGCTGTTCCAGAGCGACCCAGGCCCCGTCATGAAAAGCCCATGGGCTTGGAAGCAATATGGCCAGTCCGGCAAATGGGTCAGCGACCTCGTTCCGCACATCGCCTCCTGCGTCGACGACATCGCCTTCATCCATTCCATGGCCGCCAAATCCAACGTCCACGGCCCAGCCACCTACATGCAGAACTCCGGCTTCGTCCTCCCCGGATTCCCAAACATGGGCGCGTGGATCTCCTACGGCCTCGGCAGCCTCAACAAAAACCTCCCCACCTTCGTCGTCCTCCCCGACGTCCGCGGCTTCGCCCCCAACGGCCCCGCCAATTGGGCCGCGGGCTTCCTCCCCGCCGCGCACCAAGGCACCATGATCCGCGTCGGCAAGCCCAACCCCATTTTCGACCTCTTCCCCCCCTCCTCCGTCGAGTTCGTCAACCCGCGCAGCGAACGGGACGGCGCCAGCCTCCTCCGCGACTTCAACCGCGCGCATCTCCAAACCCGCGCCGGCGACTCGCGCCTCGACGCCCGCATCGCCTCCTACGAAATGGCCGCCAGCCTCCAGGTCAGCGCCCCAGAGGCCCTCGACCTCTCCGGCGAATCCGACGCCACCAAAAAACTTTACGGCCTCGACGAAAAAATCACCGAGGACTTTGGCCAGCGCTGCCTCGTCGGCCGCCGCCTGCTCGAGCGCGGCGTCCGCTTCGTCCAAATCTGGAGCGGCGCCGACAACGGCTTCCCCCGCCGCAATTGGGACAGCCACGAGGACATCGCCAAGGACCACCTCGAAATGGGCACGAGCATGGACAAGCCCGCCGCGGCCCTCATCAAGGACCTCAAGGCCCGCGGCCTCCTCGACGACACCATCGTCCTCTGGACCACCGAATTCGGCCGCATGCCCTGCGGTCAGGGCGCCAAGGGGCGCGACCACAATCCCTTCGCCTTCACCAATTGGCTCGCCGGCGGCGGGATCAAGGGCGGTGTCACCTCCGGCGCCAGCGACGAATGGTCCTACCGCCCCGCCTCAACCCCCACCTACTGCTACGACGTCCACGCCACCATCCTCCACCAACTCGGCATCGACCACGTGAAACTCACCTTCCGCCACGACGG
>CAZSXX010000268.1:0-6485 GCA_964611245.1 uncultured Verrucomicrobiota bacterium
GGGCGAGGGTCCGCGCGCGATCGTGCAGGCCAAGGGGCTGGCGCAGGTGACGGACACAGGGGCGATCGAGAAATTCTGCGACGAGGCGATCGCGGCGAACCCGAAATCGGTGGAGGATTACCGGGGCGGGAAAGTGGCGGCGTTGAACGCGCTGAAGGGACAGGTGATGAAATTGAGCAAAGGAAAAGCGAACCCGAATTTGGCGGGGGAAATCCTGGAACGAAAGCTGAAGGCCTAGATGGAAGAGCGGCCCGAGGACGAAACAGACCGGCTGGCGAACGAATATCGACGGGTGTTCGAAAGCTGGGACGAGATCACCCTGGCGCGGTGGCTGGCGCAGACGCTTGGGCAGATCGAGGGGCAGGTGTGGCGGAACTCCCATCCGCTGATGCGGAGCTACCAGTTGGCGGCGGCGGAGGCGCACGAGCGCGGGACGTGGCTGAAGCGGCTGGCCAACGCGCCGGCGGCGTACCAGGAATCGCCGTGCTGCCGGGCGCCGCTGCTGCCGCTGTTCACGCGGGACGTGATGGAGTCGGGATTGATCTGCGTGCACTGCGGGGAGGCGGCGGTGCCGGTGGAGGAGATCGAGGGGGAGCTGCGGGAGCGGATGGCGCAATGGGCGGAGAGCTACAAGCCGGTGCACCACGTGGCGCATTGGGACGACCGGGAGCAGGCGTCGGTGGTGAGCTACGACAAGGCGTACGAGGCGGCGGCGACGCAGGCGGAGGTGCTGCTGGCGCAGGCGGCGGCGAAGATACTGCCGGCGTGCCTGGAGCATTACCCGGCGGTGGTGTGGGAGGACCAGGATGAGTGCCTGGAGGTCCTGCCCCAGGACATTGAACTTTAGGGACCCCCGGCCGGCGCCATGATCAAGTTCATTTTCCGCTGGGCGTTCCGGTTCCTGATATTGGCGATCGTCCTGGTGGTCGCGCTGCTGCTGCTGAAGGACCAGATCCTCAAATCGGTGGCCGAAAGCCAGATCCGGAAGGCGACGGGGCTGGAGGTGAAGATCGGGTCGATGTCGGCGAGCCTGACCCGGCCGGTGTTCACGATGGAGAATTTTGTTTTGTACAACAGCGCGGATTTTGGGGGCGGGCCGCTGCTGGATGTGCCGGATTTGCACCTCGAATTTCATCCTGACTCGACAAGGCGGCAGGGATTCCATTGCCGGTTGGTGCGGATGAACGTGAGGGAGCTGAGCATTGTGGAGAGCGCGGACGGGCGCACGAACATCACGAGCATTGTGGGGGCGCTGGAGAGATTGAGCCCGGGCCGGACGAACCGGGGGGAGTTCAGCTTCCAAGGGATCGACACGCTGAACCTGAGCGTGGGCAAGGTGCGTTACATGAGCCTGAGGCAGCCGCGGCAAAACCAGGAGATCAATTTGGCGCTGCAAAACGAGGTCGTGCAAAATGTGCGCTCGTGGAACGACATGGCGGGAGTGCTGTTCAAGGTGCTGCTGCGGGCGGGCATCACCATTTTCCTGGATCCGCCGCCGCGCCCCGCGCCGATCACGGTGGGGCCCTCCGCCGCCCCGCCCGCGCGGCCGTCAAAATAGTCCGAAAAACAGGGCCGCCGGAGACGTTTTCGCTTTGCGCTTTGGCGAACGAGGACTAGGGTTCCGGGACAGTTTCAGGCCAAGAAAGAACATGTTCCAGCAGGTCCAGCCGAGAGAAGCCAGTTACAGTGACGCCGCGGATTGGCGCGCGCTGGAGGAGCAGCTTGGGTCGCCCGAGGAGGCGGCCGGGGACAGCCCCTCCGCGTTCGCGTCGGCCGTCACGCACATTCGATCCGCCGCGCAACTGCGGGAGTTTGTGGCCCAGTTCCAAACGGGCGCGTTGGCGGCGCAAGAATTGCCGGCGATCCTGCGGGCGCATGAGCACGCGCGGCGCGGGGAGGCGAGGGAGCTGATCGCGCTGGACCGGTCGCTGGCGGGCGGTTTCCCCAATGAGGCGCTGGCGAGGGCGAGCGAACGGGTGGGCCGGAACCAACTGCGGCGGATGCGCGCGCTGAAAACGGAGCGGGTGGTGACGCGGTACTGGGACGCGGTGCAGGCCCAGCAGGCGAACGGGTGGCACACGATTGTCTTCGGGGTGATCCTCGCGGTGTACGCCATCCCGCTGCGGCAGGGGCTGAACCATTATGGCGCGCGGACGATCAATGGATTTTTGGAGGCCGGGGCGGCGTCGCTG
The DNA here is from genome assembly GCA_964611245.1 of uncultured Verrucomicrobiota bacterium. Classification (GTDB taxonomy): domain Bacteria; phylum Verrucomicrobiota; class Verrucomicrobiia; order Limisphaerales; family SXQI01; genus CAZSXX01. Next base: position 2,193 of record CAZSXX010000268.1, read on the forward strand.
AAATTGCGGATCGAGGAGGTCCACGCAATGCGGGCGTCGCTGGGGGAAGCGACGCCAGGGCTGGTCGAGGGGGCCATCGCCGCGCATGGCGGGAACGAAATTCGCTGCGTCTGACGCGTGACACCCCCGGGCCATTTCTCGACCGCCGACTGGCTCGTCATTTTCGCGTACCTGGCGGGGATCATCGCGCTGGGGGTTTATTTCGGGAAGGACCAGCGGAACACGCGCGATTACTTCCTGGGGAGCAAAAACATTCCGTGGTGGGGGATCGGGCTGTCGATCGTGGCCGCGGAGACGAGCGCGTTGACGATCATCGGGGTGCCCGCGATGGCGTATGGCGGGAACATGACGTTCATCCAGATGATCGTCGGGTATGTCATCGCGAGGATCGTGCTGGCGGTGGTGATGGTGCCGCATTATTTGAAGGGGGAGATTTATTCGCCGTACCAATTGCTGGAAAATTCATTCGGGGTTCCGGCGCGGCGCACGGCCAGCGTGTTTTTTCTCATCATGGAGACGCTGGCGGCGGGGGTCCGGGTGTATGTGGCGTGCATCCCGATCCAGTTGATGCTGGGGATCGGGGTCCTGCCGGCGATCATCCTGTTCGTGGTCCTGTCGTTGGTTTACACGTATGTGGGCGGGGTGAAGGCGGTGATCTGGACGGACGCGGTGCAGTTTGGGCTGTTTTTGGCGGGCGGAATTTTCACGGTGATGTACATCCCGACGCTGATTGAGGGGGGATGGGGCGCGGTGTTCACGGAGGCGGCGGCGGCGGGGAAGACGCACTGGCTGAACACGAAGTTCGCCCTGAAAGACCCGGTGGAGCCGTTCAACATCTGGATGGGGGTGATTGGGGCCACGTTCATGGTGCTCTCGACGCACGGGGCGGAGCAGTTGATCGTGCAGCGGGTGCTGGCGTGCAAGACCGTGCGGGACGGGCGGCGGGCGCTGGTGTTGAGCGCGGTCTTGATTTTCCCGCTGTTCCTGATTTTCCTGACGGTGGGGGTGATGCTGTGGGTGTATTACCAGCATGTGCCGATGGCGATCCCGCTGCCGGAGGCCCGGCCCGGGATCAAGGCGAACGATTTCATCTACCCGATCTTCATGGTGACGGCGGTGCCGCATGTGCTGAAGGGGTTCCTGATCGTGGCGATCCTGTCGGCGGCGATGTCCAGCGTGAGCTCGGCGCTGACGGCGCTGGCGTCGGTCTCGACCATGGACATCATGAAGGGGCTGATCCGCGGGAAGAAGGACGAGGATTTCTTCCTAAGATTCAGCAAGGCCTCGACGGTTTTTTGGGCGGGGGCTCTGATTGTGATCGCGTTTTTGACGCGCAAGAACGACTCGGTGCTCAACGCGGCGTTCGCGCTGCGGGGGCTGACGGCGGGGGCGCTGCTGGGGAGCCTGGCGCTGACCTTGTTCTGGCGGCGGGCGAACTGGAGGCCCGTGGTCCTGGGGATGGTCGTGTCGCTGCTGTTCATGACGTTCATTTTCCTGGCGGGGCAGCCGGTGGTGACGGACCGATTCCCCTGGTGGGGGAACTTCGCCGTTTTCTGGCCGTGGTACACGCTGCTGGGGACCATTGTGGCGCTGGGGACGGCGTACTTGGCGCGGCCGTTTTTCTCCAAACCCACCGAACCTGAACCGTGAAAACGAAAGCTCCATCAATACTTCTTGGCATTGAGGCGGGCGGGACGAAAACAATTGCGATCGCCGCGACACCGGCCCTGCGGAAACGGGCGCGGGTGGAGCTGGGGCCGGCGAACCTTCGGCTCATTTCCGACGCGGGATTCCTGGAGTTGATGCTGGAATTAAAGGGGCAAGTCCCCGCGCCGGCGGCGATCGGGATTGGCCTGCCGGGGGTGCGCACGGCGCGGGACCAGGAGCGGGTGGCGGGATTGCTCGCGAAGGTGTGGCCGGGGGTCCCGTCGGAGGTGACCCATGATTTGGACCTGGCCTTGCGCGCGGTGGAGGCGGACGAGCCCGCCGTCCGGCATCTGGCCAAGGTGGTCATCCTGAGCGGGACGGGGTCGTGCTGTTTTGGGCGGTCGGCGGACGGGCGGGCGGCGAAGGTGGGGGGGTGGGGCCATTTGCTGGGAGACCGGGGAAGCGGGTATGACCTGGCGGTCCACGCGTGCCGCGCGGCGGTTTATTACCACGACCGGGACAATGAATGGACGCAGTTGGGGCAGGCGATCCTGCGCGCGCTGCAGCTCAATGAGCCGAATGACCTGATCGGATGGATTCAGTCGGCGAGCAAGAAGGAAGTGGCGGCGCTGGCCCCTGCCCTGTTCGAGGCGTGGAGAAAAAACGACCCGCACGCGCGGGACATCGTCGAGGCGGCGGCGCATGGATTGGCGAATGACGCCAGCAAATGCGCGGCCCGGCTGGAGGGGAGCGACGCGCTGGTGCAGTTTGTTTTTGCGGGGAGCGTTCTGCTGAAGCAGCCGAAATTCATGGATTTGATTTCGGATTCGATCCGGAAAAAATGGCCGCAGGCGGTGATCACGCCACTGGCGCGTGAGGCGGCGTGGGGCGGGGTCCATCTCGCGAAAGGGCTGGCCGGCGTGGGCGGCCCGGTGGCGGCGGTGAAACTGGAGGAGGAGCGGGGCGCAGACGCGCCGACGCTGGCGGGGCTGAAAAAATCGCCGACGGAGGCGCGCAACCCGCGTTCGCGGACGCTGGACCAGATGAGCGTGCGGGAGGCGGTGGACCTGTTCCTGGCGGAGGAGAAGCACACGCTGCGCGGGCTGCAGAAAATCGCGCCGGACATCGAAAAGGCGGTGGCGATGGTGACGGCCTGTTTCCAAAAGGGCGGACGGCTATTTTATGTGGGCGCGGGGACGAGCGGGCGGCTGGGGATTCTCGACGCGAGCGAATGCCCGCCGACCTTCCGGAGCGACCCGGAGATGGTGCAGGGAATCATCGCGGGGGGGGAGCCGGCGGTGTTCAAGGCGGTGGAGGGGGCGGAGGATGACGCCGGCGCGGGGGCGCGGGCCATCGCCGGGCGGAACGCGGGCAAGGGCGACGTGGTGGTGGGCATCGCGGCGAGCGGGCGGACGCCATTTGTCTGGGGGGCGCTGCGGGAGGCGAAAAAGCGAGGGGCGCGGATTGTCCTGCTGACGCTGAATCCGCATTTGTCGCCGCCGAAGGCTCCGAAGCTGGACCTGTTGCTGGCGGCGGATGTGGGGCCCGAGCTGCTGACCGGATCCACGCGGCTGAAATCAGGCACGGCGACGAAGCTGATACTGAACATCCTCACGACGGTGGCGATGGTGCGGATGGGCAAGGTGGCCAGCAACCTGATGATCGACTTGAACCCGTCGAACGTGAAGCTGCGCGACCGGGCGGTCCGGATTGTGCAGGAGATCACGGGAGCGGGGCGCGAGGAGGCGCAGGCGCGGCTGGAGGCCTCCGGCTGGGTGGTGAAAAAGGCGCTGGCCCGGAAATAGGGCGCGCGCCCGGAACCGCGGCCGCCGGGGGCTTTCCCGGCGGCGAACGATTAAAGGTACTCGTTGAAGATGTTCTCGAGCAATTCCTGGCGGCCGCTGGGGTTGGGCGCGATCTCTTTTTTGCCCAGGATGTATTTTTCGAGGTCCTCGAAAGAAACTTTGCCCTTCTCGATTTTCTTGCCGATGCCGCTGTCCCAGGTGGCGTAGCGGCCTTTGACGAATTCATCCAGGCGTCCGTCCTTGCGGATGGCGGCGGCGGCTTTGAGGCCGCGGGCGAAGGCGTCCATGCCGGCGATGTGGGCGTGGAAAAGGTCGACGGGCTCGAAGCTTTCGCGGCGGACCTTGGCGTCGAAATTGGTCCCGCCCGTTTTGAAGCCGCCCATCTTGAGGATGCTCAGCATGGTCTGGGTGGTTAGATAAAGGTCGGTGGGGAACTGGTCGGTGTCCCAGCCGAGGAGGACGTCGCCCATGTTGGCGTCGATGGAGCCGAGGGCGTTGGCGGCGGCGGCGACCTCCATTTCATGCTGCATGGTGTGGCCGGCGAGGGTGGCGTGGTTGGTCTCCAAGTTGAGCTTGAAGTAATCCATGAGGCCGTACTGGCGGAGGAAATTCAGGCAGGCGGCGGCGTCGGAGTCGTACTGGTGCTTGGTCGGTTCCTTGGGCTTGGGCTCGATGTAGAAGGGGCCTTTGAAGCAGATTTTCTTTTTGTAATCGACGGCCAGGTGGAGGAAGGCGCCGAGGTGGTCCATCTCGCGGGCGAGGTCGGTGTTGAGGAGGGTGGTGTAGCCCTCGCGGCCGCCCCAGAAGGTGTAGCCTTCGCCCTTCAATTCATGGGTGACCT
>CAZSXX010000269.1:0-6467 GCA_964611245.1 uncultured Verrucomicrobiota bacterium
AATCCACCGCTCCAGCGCCGTTGCCAACTCCGCGTCCGCCTGTTCCGCCGTTTCCATGCCCGCGATCACCACCTCCAGCGCCCGCTGCCCCAGATGCCGCCGCCCCGTCCAAATCGCCCGCAGCCGGTTCTCCCGGCTCAGCAGATGCGGCCCGCCCTTGCGGCCCGTGGGGCGGTCCTCCCACAGGCAATAATAAACACGCAGCCGCCGCCCCGCATGCAGGAAATCCAGCCGCTCCACCGGCAGCTCCAGCCCCGCCACCCGGTGGATTTTCACCCCCCGGTCCTCCACAAAATCGATTCCCGTCGCGGGCAGGCACGTTTCCGGCCGATGGTTCCGCGCCAAGTTCGCCGCCGCCCGCCCCGCCTTCCACGTGAAAAAAAACAGGTGCCACTGCGAGCCATCCGCCCGGTTCCACACCGCCGCCTCCCCACGGTTGAACCGCAGGACCAGGCGCACCCCATCGGCGATCGGGACCTTCGTGAAATTTGCCAACACGTCCGGCCACTCCACGCTCCACCGGGGCGCCGCCGCCTGTCCTTGTTCATGCGACCGGTACCACGCGGCTGTCGCCACCTCCGCCACCGCCAGCCAAACCAGTCCCGCCACTGCCCCTCGCCCAAGCCTCCGCGCCGCCTCCGCGCGGATCGGTTCCACCGCCGCGCTTTCCTTGCGCGGACCTCTCCCGCCCAAGGCCCGCGCCGCCAGCAGCAATCCAACAAAAGTCACCGCGAGCAAAAAATAACCCGCGGGATCGTGCCACCGCTCCACCGCCGCCATCCCCTCTTTCCCCGCCGCCGCCGCCAGCATCACCGCCCGGGCCAGGTTCAGGACAATCGCCAGCCCCGCCCCGATCAACACCAGCGCCCCCCGCTTCGCCCACTCCAGCCGGTGCAACTCCCCCAGGAACAGCGCCGCCATGATCGTCGCTTGGAACGAACGCACCCCACTGCACGCCTCGTCCACCCCCAGCGTCCCTCCCGCCAGCCGGATCAAATTCCCTTCCTGCTCCGCCGCGATCCCCAGCCAGTTCAACACTTCCACCCCCACCGCCGCGACCCCCTGCATCAACGACTGCACCAGCACATTCTCCACCGGCGTCGGCCATGGGACGGCCACCAATATGAACGCGGAGGCGAACGCAAAGTGCCGCCGCCAAACCCGGCCCCCCGCCACCCCAAACCCGGTCCAAACCAGCCCCACCACCAGCAGCCCCGCCAGCCAGCTGGCCAGCCGCCAGTCCGGGTTCGCCTCCTGCGCCAGCCGCACCGGCCCCACCATCGCCAGCAGAACCCAAAACACCGCCCCCAGTTTCCGCGGCTCCCCTGGCGCCGGCCGGTTCCGCCACCGCTCCATCACCAAGTAAAGCCCCAGCACCGGCGCCACCCATCCGTAGCTATATTGTGGGTTGATCCCCCACTCCAGCGAAAGTTGCCGGAACAAAAACCACCCCAGGCCCGCCGCCGCCAGCCCGGCCAGCCACCGCGCCCGCGTCCGCGCCTTAAATTCCTCTTCGCCTGCGGCCATCAGTCCCGCCACCCTACGGCCCATTCCCCTGCGCGGCAATCCGCTCCTGCGCGTCCTTCCGCCAAAAATTTCGTTTCGATTCCCTCCCTCCTCGCGTATTCTCCCTCCTCATGCCGACTCAATAAGATGAGCTTCCGCCTCAAACTCCTGATCGCCATGATGCTCGTCGTCGGCGCCGTCACCACCGCGACCCTCCTCGCCACCCAGCAGCGCGTCCAAGCCGCCTACGAACAAATCTTCGACGAACAGTTCCGCAACCAAATCCAATATTTCGCCAACCTCCAGGAAGCCCGCCTCTCCGGCATTCGCCAAACCAGCCTGGGCCTCGCCAGCTCCGTCCGCATGCTCGCCGGCATGGAGATTCTCCTCACTGAAAAAGACGGGGAAACGGTCGAGGACCTCTACCGCATCAGCCGCAACGAACTCTTCAAGCCCGGCTCCGGCGGCAGCCGCGGGGGTCCCGCCCCCTTTTTCCGCCTTCTGGACGTCCACGGCGATGTCCTCACCCATTCCACCGCCCCGCCGCACCGCGGCAACCGCCCGCCCAGCCGCCGCGATCTCGACCTTCAGCTCGAAGGCCTCGCCAAAGCCATGGAAGGCGCCGACCAGCAGCAAGTCGGCTACCTCGCCCCCGCCACCGAGAGCGACGACACCGTCCTCCACGAGGTCATCCTCACCAAGATCATCGACCCCACCAATGGCCGCGTCCTCGGCGCGCTCGTCCAGGGCTTCCGCGTCGACAGCTTCGCTGAGAAGTCGCTCAACTCCATGAGCCAGATCCAATCCGGCATCCTCCTGGATGGCGAAATCCATTCCCGCTCCATCCCCGAGCCAACCCGCCTCGCCATCGTCCAAAAAATCAACGCCGCACTCTCCTCCTCCTCCTCCGACGCCCAAGGCCGCTTCCCCATTTCCATCAACAACCGCCCCCACACGGTCCTTTTCCGCGCCCTCAACCGCGCCTCCGCCTTCCCTCCCGCCCACCAAATTTGCGTCTACTCCCTCGACGAGCCCGTCCGCGTCCAGCGCGAGCTCCGCGGCAAGATTCTACTCTTCGGCGCCCTCGCCATGCTCGCCGCCCTCGCCGTCAGCCTCGTCCTTTCCCACAGCCTCTCCGTGCCCATCCACGAACTCGTCGCCGGCACCCGCCAAGTCGAAAAGGGCGACTTCGCCGTCCGCGTCCCCGTCCGGTCCCGCGACGAAATCGGGCAGCTCGCCCAGTCCTTCAATGAAATGACCTCCGGCCTTGCCCTCAAGGAGAAATACCGCAGCGTCCTCGACCTCGTCGCCGACAAACGCATCGCCGACGACCTCATCCACGGCAAAATCGCCCTCGGGGGCGAACTCCGCGACGTCTCCGTCCTCTTCTGCGACATCCGCGGCTTCACCGCCCTCACCCAGCACATGGAGCCCGCCGAGGTCATCCAGATGCTCAACGAGCATTTCACCCCGCTCACCCGCCTCGTTTACGAGCACCACGGCGTCGTCGACAAATTCGTCGGCGACCTCATCATGGCCGTCTTTGGCGCCCCCACCAGCCACGGCAACGATCCCCTCCTCGCCGCCCAATGCGCCCTCCGCATGATCGAAGAGCGCGCCAAGCTCAGTGAAAACTCCAAATACCGCATCACCGTCGGCATCGGCGTCGCCACCGGCAAGGCCATCGCTGGCCGCATGGGCTCCGCCGACCGCCTCAACTACACCGTCCTTGGCCCCCGCGTGAACCTCGCCTCCCGCCTTTGCGGCCAGGCCGGCCGCATGGAGGTCGTCATCGACGACGCCACCTTCGCCGCCTGCCGCGACATCGCCACCGTCGATCCCCTCCCCGAACTCCGGCTCAAGGGCTTCACCGAGCCCGTCCAGGCCTACAAACTCACCGCCCTGCGCCACCCATGAAACACATCCTCATCCTCGCCCTCTCCCTCGCCGCCGCCAGCGCCCAGGATTTCCTCGACACCCTTGACGACCGCCTCTACCTCGCCTGCCCCACGTGCGATTTCCGCTCCGACCTCAGTGTCCTCGCGGATTTCGAAGCCTACACCATCGACGAGCATCCCCCCGGCCTGCTCTTTTCCGACGGCGATGTCCTCCTCAATCCCCGCCTCTCCCTCTTCCTCGATACCACCCTCGGCCAGCATCTCTACAGCCTTGTCCAATTCCGCGTCGACCGCGGCTTTGATCCCGGCGTCGCCCCCGGCGGACAGGCCCGGTTCGATGAGTACCTCCTCCGCTACACCCCATTCAAAGAGCCCGTCCTCAACCTCCAGGTCGGCAAATTCGCCACCGTTTACGGCAATTGGGTCCAGCGCCACGATTCTTGGAACAACCCCTTCATCACCGCCCCGCTCCCCTACGAAAACGTCACCACCATCACTGACCAATCCATCCCCGGCTCCACCACGGCCTTCCTCAACCGCCGCAACCTCCCCGACCAAAAAACCAAGTGGCTCCCAATCCTCTGGGGCCCCTCCTACGCCTCCGGCACCTCCGTGTTCGGCACGCTTGACCGCTTCGACTACGCGTTCGAAATCAAGAACGCCGGCCTTTCCTCCCGCCCCTCCGTCTGGGACGCCTTCGACCTCCAATGGTCCCATCCCACCTACACCGGGCGCCTCGGCCACCGCCCCACCGCCTCCTGGAACATCGGCGCCAACGCCAGCGGCGGCGCCTATCTCCTTCCCGGCGCCGGCGCCAACCTCAACAAATTCAACCAATTCACCGTCGGCCCCGACATCTCCTACTCTTGGCACCACTGGCAATTCTGGGGCGAAGCCATGGCCTCCCGCTTCGAAGTCCCCAACGTCGGAAACGCCGACACCGTCGCCTACTACCTCGAGGCCCGCTACAAATTCACCCCCGCCCTCTTCGGCGCCCTCCGCTGGAACCAGCAACTCTTCGACGAAATCACCAACGCCGCCGGCGCCAAGGAGCGCTGGGACCACGACCTCTGGCGCGCCGAAGCCGCCCTCGGCTACCGCTTCACCCGCCACCTCCAGGCCAAAGCTCAATACTCCTTCTCCCACCAAAAAGGCCCCCTCCAGCAAGGCCAACAAATGGCCGCCCTCCAGTTGACGGTCAAATTCTGACCGAGAACAGCAACCGACTTTTCGGCTTGCAGCGGCGATGGTCGACCTTGATTGTTCCTGGAAAAAAGCGACATGAATCTTTCACGCCGAAGTTTTCTGGGCACGGCCGCCGCCGCAGCCCTTGCTCCCGGAGCCCGCGGACTCGCGGTTGGAGCCGAAGCCCCTGCAGCGGCGCAAGCCCGGGTGAAGCTGGCCATCTCCACGTACTCATACTGGCACTTTCGGACGGCGAAGGTTCCCATTGAGCATGTGATCCGGGAGGCGAGCCGATTGGGGGCGCCGGCGGTGGATGTTCTGCACCGGCAGATGGACAACGAGGAGCGTCCCTATTTGCAGCAGTTGAAGAAAACGGCGTTCCAGAATGGGGTGGACCTGATCTGCCTGTCGATCCACCAAGATTTCGTGGATCCCAGCGCGGCCGAGAGGCAGAAGCATGTTGAGCACACCCTGAAGTGCATTGAGCTGGCGTACCAGATGGGGATTCCTTGCATTCGGCTCAATTCGGGCCGGTGGAACACGATCGCGTCCTTTGACGACCTGATGAAGGCGAGAGGAGAGGAGCCAATCCTGCCGGGGCACACCGAAGACGAGGGGTTCAAATGGTGTGTCGACTGCATCGAGAAGTGCCTGCCGAAGGCGGCGGAATGCGGCGTGGTTTTGGCCTTGGAGAACCATTGGGGCCTGACCCGGACACCGGAGGGGCTTCTGCGGATTCTCAACGAGGTGAAATCCCCTTGGCTCGGAGGCTTGATGGACACAGGGAATTTTCTGGAGGACCCATATCCGAAGCTCGAGAAAATCGCCGCCAAGACAGTCTTCGTCCAAGCCAAGACGTATTATGGCGGAGGCGAATGGTACACACTGGACCTGGATTACACGCGGGTCGCCGCCATGCTGGCAAAGGTGAATTACACGGGCTATGTCTCCTTGGAGTTTGAAGGCAAGGAAGCTCCCGAAACAGGCGTGCCGAAAAGCCTCGCGCTGCTCCGCAAGGCTTTTGACCTAACCTAACAGCAATAAGGCCGCGTTCACAACGCGGCCAAGCAAACGCGTTTCGGCGGCCGAATCAACGCTTGAACGGCATCCAAGCCGAAGTGGGTTCTTCGTGCGTGGCGCAGGGGGCGTTGGTGGGGGCGTCGGGGGCTTTCTCGTTTTCCGCGACGAGGCGGTTGGCGAGCAGGTAGGCTTCGACTTCCTCGCCGCTGACGTCGGGCAGCATTTTTCCGTCGACCTCGACGCAGGGGCTGAGCATCTGGCCGCTTTTTTGGATCATTTCCTGGCGTTGGGCGGCGTCGTTGATGATGTCGCGGTCTTCAAAGGGAAGGTCATACTTGCGCATAATGGCGCGGACACCCTGGCTCCAGCCGCACGAGGGTTTTAGGTAAGCGACGATTTTTGGTTTGGTCATAGGAATTCGACTAACCACAATTTGCCACGTTCCTCGCCTTTCCGCAATGAATTCTGGCTGCCATGATTTTCGCGGGCCACTCCGAACTCGCATGCGCGCATCCTCCGAACCCTGCTTGACGCACGGTCCACGTTTTGGGGGAATGCTCGCATGCCACGGCCCCTGCGCGCACTCCTGATTGAGGACTCTGACTTCGACGCGGAGTTGCTCCTGGCACTGCTGGAGCGCGGGGATTACACAGTGACCCACACCAGGGTCGAGACATCAGCCGGGCTCGCCGCGGCCTTGAAGGGGGATTGGGACATTGTGGTCGCCGATTACAACCTCCCCCAGTTCGACGCCTTGGCCGCCCTGGAAATGGTGAAGGATTCAGGCAAGGACCTTCCGTTCATCATTGTTTCCGGCGGGATTGGAGAGAGCACGGCCGTGGCGGCAATGAAGGCGGG
>CAZSXX010000270.1:0-6449 GCA_964611245.1 uncultured Verrucomicrobiota bacterium
TCACCTTCAAGAGGCCGTTGAAACGGAGGACGGCTTGAGCCTCCTCGAGATGCGCGCCTGCACCATCCGCTTCGGCGGCTTGACCGCCGTCTCCTGCCTTGACCTCCGCGTCGGCCCCAACGAGCTCGCCGGGCTGATCGGCCCAAACGGCGCCGGCAAGACCACCGTCTTCAACCTGATGACCGGCGTTTACCAGCCCACCGAGGGCGACATCTCCTTCGATGGCCGCAGCATCCTCGGCAAGCGCCCCTACAACATCACCGACCACGGCATCGCCCGCACCTTCCAGAACATCCGCCTCTTCCCCAGCCTCAGCGTCTTCGACAACGTCCGCGTCGCCTTCCACCTCCACTTGATGAGCGGCATCGGCCACTCGCTGTGGCGCGGCAAGGCCTTCCGCAAGGAGGAGGCCGAAATCCGCGACTCGGTCATGGAGCTCCTCAAAATCTTCGGCTTGGAGAAAGTCCACGACCAGCCCTCCAAATCCATGCCCTACGGCGACCAGCGCCGCCTGGAAATCGTCCGCGCCCTCGCCACCAAGCCAAAGCTCCTCCTCCTCGACGAGCCGGCGGCCGGCATGAATCCCACCGAGAAGGTCGACCTCATGCGCCTCATCCAGTTCGTGCGCGACCAATTCAAGATCGCCGTCCTCCTCGTCGAGCACGACATGGCCGTCGTCATGGGCATTTGCGAGCGCATCGCCGTCCTCGATTACGGCGTCAAAATCGCGGACGGCCCGCCCGACGAAATCCGCAACAATCCCAAAGTGATTGAAGCCTACCTCGGGGACTGAATGCCGGACGCCAACCCCAAGCCAATCGTGCTCGAGGTCAGGGACCTGACCGTGAACTATGGCGTCATCACCGCCGTGCACGGCATCTCCATGGCCATCCGCCAGGGCGACATCGTCACCTTGATCGGCGGCAACGGCGCCGGCAAAACGACCACCCTCCGCGCCATCTCCGGCCTCCAGCGCCCCGCCTCCGGCAGCGTCTCCTACGACGGCCAGGAGATCCACACCCTGCGCCCGCACAAAATTGTCGAGCGCGGCCTCTGCCACGTCCCCGAGGGCCGCATGGTCTTCGCCAACCTCACCGTCGCCGAGAACCTCCAGATGGGCGCCTTCCTCCGCAAGGACAAGAAGGAGATCCAGGCGACCCTCGATTACGTTTATTCCATCTTCCCCCGCCTGCGGGAGCGCGAACGCCAGGTCGCCGGCACCCTTTCCGGCGGCGAACAGCAGATGCTCGCCATTGGCCGGGCCTTGATGGGAAAGCCCCGCTTCCTCATGCTCGACGAGCCCTCCCTCGGCATTGCCCCGCTCCTCGTCAAAACCATCTTCGAGAAAATCGTCGAGATCAACCGCCAGCAGGGGCTCACCATCCTGCTCGTCGAGCAAAACGCAAACCTCGCCCTGGAAATCTCCAACTACGGCTACGTCCTGGAAACCGGCCGCATCCTCCTCCACGGCCAAAGCCCCGACCTGCGCCAAAACCCGGACGTCAAAAAAGCCTACCTCGGCGGCTGATCTTCGCTTCTATTCGAAGTCGTAAACAACCACGCGTTTGCAAACGCGCTTGAACACCTTCTCGATGAAATCCACGTGCTTCGGGTGCACCTGGTAATCATCCTGTGATTTCTTGTCCGGAAAAACCAGGTTCAGCGCCACCTGGTACGTCTGGTCCACCACAGGCCGGTGGCTCCCCACCATCTTCCCAATGTGGAACGAAAGAACCCCCGGAATCGGCTTCAAATACTCGTTCGCCCCCGCGATCAGCTCATCCGCCGCCGTCGGGTTCGCCGCATCCGTCCAAAAAATCACAACATGCGAAAACATGGCCGCGACGTTAGCCGGGCTGCCTACGGTTTCAAGATTTGATTCAGACCGACCGCCCCCGCCAGCTCGAGAATTGGGATGTTTGATTAAAGGTTACGAACCAGTTGTGATTCATCCGAACCGGTGGTCGTTCGGAATGGTGTCAAGTAGCTGGAAGGGCGGGAATGGAACGTTGGATTTGTCCGTTTGGCTGCAACTTGTCCGAAATATGCCATGCCTTGCTCCAGTCACGTTGACGATGATCGCAGGGTTGACAACCCGAGGAGACAGGGCTGTAGTTTCCATCCGATGAAACCCCTGTGGCTCCGCATGACAATAACATTGGTTGCCGCCTCCTCCAATTTCGCCGCCAACCTCGTCACAAATGGCGGCTTTGAAATGCCTGCCCTCAATCCATCGCAATACGCTAGCTACGGCCAGGGAACCAACTTTGCCGGATGGACCGTACTCGTTAACGATGTGGACTTGGTCGACACCCGTTATTTTTCGAGTGCCAGCGGGGTCCAATCCTTGGACCTCAATGGCGGCAACAGCGGCGCCGTTTATCGAGACCTCGTTACCAGCCCAGGCGTCCGTTATCGCTTAACGTTCGCCCTCGGCGCCAACACGGTTCGCACCTTCGGCAGCGGCCCGGACGTCAAGCAAATGGAAGTTCTTTGGGGCGAAACCACCCTCGGCATTTTCCAACACGACATCGCCCCGTTCAATTCTGTCAACGTAGGCTGGCGACAATTCACCCTCTCCGTCACCGGATCCGGAACCGACCGCCTGACCTTCCGCAGCGTGAGTTCCGGCACAGCCGGCCCCGCCATCGATGACGTCTCAGTTGTTCCGGAAAGCGAAACCACCAACCTAGTCGCACCGCTCAATATTCGCACTGCCGTTCAAATCACCATCCCAACGCTCGTCGGAAAACTCTATCAGGTCCAATGGGCTGCCCAGCCAGCCACCAATGTGTGGAATTACCTCGGCAATCCGATGGCCGGCAACGGTAAAACCATCCACTTCTGCGAACCAATCGAAATTAATCCGGTCCGTCTCTACCGAGTCCTCGAACTCGACCCATAGTTGAGCAATTCCTCCAGGAGGGACTTTTGGTGGCCCCTGTCGGCAACGGGCGGCCCCCCGTTCGGTGTCGCTGAGTCTTGGTTCCGTTATCGTCCAACGCGGGATTTATCCCGACGAGGGGCCCGGATTTAGCCGGGTTCCTACGGTTTTAAGATTTGATTTAGGCCGACCGCCCCTGCCAGGCCGAGCACGGCGATGATCGTCTCCAACACGGTCCATGTCCGCAGGGTTTGCGCGACCGAGAGGTTCAGGTACTCTTTGACGAACCAAAAACCTCCGTCATTGACGTGCGAGAGGATCAGCGAACCGGCACCCATGGAGATGACAAGCAGCTCCAAGTTCACCGGCTGCACAGCCACAATCGGAACCATGATTCCCGCCGCCGTGCTGATCGCGACCGTGGCCGATCCGGTGGCGACGCGGATCAACGCCGCCACGAACCAACCCAGGACCAAAGGCGAAAAGTGGGCGGCGCCGGCCGCCTGGCTGATGACATCGCCCACCCCGCTGGCCACCAGGATTCGATTGAACCCGCCGCCCGCGCCCACTATCAACAACACATTCGCCGTCGGCCCCAGGCATTCGTCCGTGAACTTCAGGATTTGCTGCCGGTTGAACCCCCGCGCCGCGCCGAAGGTGAAGAGGCTCACCAGGACCGAGATCGTCAGCGCGCAGATCGGGCTCCCGAGAAAATTCGCCATGGATCGCACCGGCGTGCCCTTGTTGAAAATCAAGTCCGCCGCGCTCGACAGAAGCATCAGCGCGATGGGCAGCGAAATCGTGAACACCGCCGTGCCGAACGACGGGGCCGAGGCCGGTTTGCTGGCCGAAGGGACCGCCAAGATCGGCACAGTTTCGATCCCCGCGCAAAACCATTTGGAGAACAGCGGCCCCGCCACGATCGCGGTGGGGACGCCGATCACCAGCGAGTAGAGGATCGTTTTGCCCGGATCCGCCCCCAGGACTTCCACCGCCAACATCGGCCCCGGATGTGGCGGAACCAGCCCATGCGCCACGGAAAGCCCCGCCACCATCGGAATCGCCAGCTTCAAAAATCCAACGCCCGTCCTCCGCGAGATGGCCACCACAATCGGCGTCAACAGCACAAGCCCGACCGCAAAGAAAACGGGCAGCCCCACGATCAGCGCAATCACAAGCACCGCCCACGGCAAACGCTTCTCCCCAAAAATCCGCGAGATGGTCGCCGCAATCACCTCCGCCCCGCCCGATTCGCCGAGCATTTTCCCCAGCACCGCCCCCAACCCAACGACCATGGCGATCGATCCCAGCACCGCTCCGACTCCCTCCCCAAACGACTTCGCGATGTCGGGCAGGTTCATCCCCGAGCACAGCCCGGCCGCCAGCGAGGCGATGATCAGCGCCAGGAACGAATTCATTTTCCACCGCGCGATCAGCACGATGAGAAGCAGGACGGCCCCCGCCGCCGCACCGATCAGGAAGATCGACTCGCTGGTTGGCATGCGTCAGGGGGAGATCACTGGCCTTATAGCGTGAGGGCCCGGTTCCGGGCCGTGATTGGCCAGCGCTCCTCCGCCACCTGGTTGTCCACGCTCACCGCCTCCGAATATAGCGCCACCGTCGGGCAGATATGTTTCGGGAACGCGTACAACACCCGCCCCACCGGCAATCGCCCGGCCGCCGACGTCTCCAACACAAGATGCTCCTCGCTGTGCGTCACCGGCCGCGCGTCCGGCAGTTCCGGGAATTCCGCGCGGGGCTGCGGGTTCTCGGAGGCCACCGATTTGTGGCCCAGATCCACGCAGACAAGGTTCGGCCCCGGCTTGCTCACCACCCGCGTCAGCACCGCCGCCGCCACCTGGAAATCCAAATCCGGATAATTCCCCTGGTATCCGACATCGTGCAGCACGCACGTCCCCGGGCTGCACTGGACGCCCTCCCGCAGGGCATGGAACGGAAATGTCGGCGTGCCCCCCGCGACGATTGTCCCAATCGGGAACCCCGCCTCGCGCAACCCCTTCGCCAAGCTGGCCACCGGCCCAAACGCCGCGTCGCACCGGGCTTCCCGCTCTTTCACATCGCGGTCGTGGATGTGCCCGTCGTAGGCGTGCAGTCCCACCGCGTTCAACCCCGCCAAGGTGGCGATGTGCTGGAACAACGAAGCCGCCGCCAGGCCGGGAGCGATCCCGCACCGATGCATCCCGCAATCCACATCGAGCAGCACATCCACCGTCACGCCAGCGACCGACGCGGCGGCCGAGAGCTGCACCGCCGTCCCCGCGTCGTCCAAAATCGTGGAAAACCTCGTCCGCGGAAATGCCCGGATCAGCCGGATCAACCGCCCGATGTTCGGCCCCACCGGCTGCATCGCCAGCAGCACGTCCGCCCCTCCCGCCCGCGCCGCCATCTCCGCCTCCGCGATCGTCGCGCACTTGTATTTCTGGATTCCCATCCGCACCTGCATCTCCACCAAAGCCGGCATCTTGTGCGTTTTGATGTGCGGGCGCAGCCGCTCGGTCCCCCCGGCCATCGTGATCATCCGCCGCACATTCTCCCGGACCCGGTCCTTGTACACGAGGAGCGCGGGCGAAGGGATTTCCTCCGCGTTGCCGACGTGATGCCACGCGGGTTCCATCTCAGGAATTCAGCTCGAAAATCGCCTCAATCTCCACCGCGATGTTGCCCGGCAGCGACCCCATCCCCACCGCCGAACGCGCGCCAATCCCCTTCTCCGCGCCAAAAACCTCCGTGAACAGCTCGCTGCACCCATTGATCACCGCCGGATGCTCCTTGAAATCGGCCGTCGCGTTCACCATCCCCAACAGCTTGATCAGCCGGTTCACCCGATTCAGGCTCCCCAATTCGTTCTTCAGCGTGGCCAAAATGGCCAGCCCCACCTGCCGCGCCGCCGCCTTTCCCCCGGCCAAATCCAAATCGCCGCCCACCCTCCCGGTGATCAACGATTTGTCCGGCTTGAGCGGTCCATGGCCCGAAACGTAAGCCAGCGACCCCACAATCACGAGCGGCCGGTAAACGGCGATGGGCTTTGGGGCGGGGGGCAGCTCGAGCTTGAGTTCGATTAACCGATCATCCGGGTTCATTCCGGAACATTGCGGCGCCGGGCTAAAACCCGAAAGCCAAAACCTCGGTTCCCCTAAAACACCGGTGGCAGCGGAGGCATCGCCTCGCCCGCCTGGTCCGCCGCCGCTTTCTGCAATCCCATCCGCAGTGCCTGCTCCACGGGATCCAAGGGCGGCGGCTGCGGTTGCTGGGGTTGGTCCTGCTGGCCGGGAATCCCCGCGTTCTGGTCGCCTCCAAAATTGACCGTGGGCAGCCCCGTGCCGGTGTTGACAAGGTTGTTGGCCGGGTTCTGGTAATTCGCGTTGTTGACCCCCCCCGTGAAATTGCCGCGGATGTTTCGCCGATTTGAGGCGGCGTTGGGATAAATCACCGGCTGGCTGGCGGGCGCGGCGCTGTTCATGGTCGGCAATGGAACCGGGCTGCCGGGCTGCGGGAAGCCAGGCGCCGTTGGCATGGCGGGCGCGCTCGGCACCAACGCGGAGGG
>CAZSXX010000271.1:0-1100 GCA_964611245.1 uncultured Verrucomicrobiota bacterium
CACCGGCGGCGCCGCCGCCCGCCCAGAGAACGTCCATGACCCACCCCCCAAAACCTCCGTCTCAAACCCATTCCGCGCCACCTCCAAATTCCTCAACACCACCGGCCATGAGACGCGTTCCACGGCCCGGGCTTGGACGGTGAACGTGAACCGGGCCAACATTCCATTGTTTGCGGCCCACGCATTGGTGTGCGCGATCGCCAGCGAAACCGCCCCATTTTGCGCCAAGTAATCATTCTGCCCCGGCGCCACATTCCAGATCGACGCGGACCCAATCGGCACAATCGTTCCCACTTGATGGGATGCGGCGTTTTCCAACCGCAACGCGTCCGCGGGATACTCCAGCCGAAACGACGCCCCCTGGACTGGCCGCGTCTGGTTCCGCAGCCGGACTTCCAATGTCACTTTTTCCCCAGCCATCGCGGTGGCCTTGTCCGCCGCCAACTCCACTCCCGCCATCGGTTCGTCCGGCGCCAGCGGTTGCTTTTTCCCTTTCGCCGGCGCAATTGGCGGCGTCGGCTGGGGATCCAGCCCAACCACCGCGCGCAGCACCTTGATCACGTCGCCAGGGTCAAGGGAGGCGTTCAAATTAAGGTCATTTCCAGCCGTGTCCCAAGCCCGCACAGGATCAAGGCGCGACACCAGCCGCATGATGATCGACGCGTCTCCAACATCCAGCCGGTCGTTCGCGTTGTTGTCTCCAATCACCCTCCGTTTCGTGAGGGCCACCGCCGCGGTCCGATGATCGTTCCCTCCGACAATCTGGTTTCCGGAGCTTCCGTAAACGCCCACGATTTCGAAATCCACAATCGTTTGCGCGTTGTTCGGCACGCTGCGGGCCCTGAAACTGACCGTGGCCACCAACGTCGTCCCGCCCGGAATTGTGGTCGCCGGCAGCGCGAACGATGCCCGGAACCGCTTGTTGATTTCAAGGTTCGCGGAGGCGACGCCTCCCGACGGCGCTTCAGCCCATTCGAACACCGGATCCGCCAGGTAATTCGTGTCAAACTTCACCAAAAAGGTCGCTCCGCCCACATCCCCCGTGCTGACCAAACTCAACGGAACGACCACCCGCGCCCCCTCTTGGACCGGTCCCGGCG
>CAZSXX010000271.1:1110-6358 GCA_964611245.1 uncultured Verrucomicrobiota bacterium
TGACCACCTCCGCCACGCCCTCGTTGTCGAAAGCATCCTTCGCGAAAACCCGAATCCGATTCTCTGAATGGGAAATCAAGGAAAGCCCAGGCACCCGGAACCCACCGTCCACCAATCCTATCGAACCCTTCGCCACTCCATTGAGCTCCCAGCGGACTGAGACAACCCCTCGATTGTCCGCCACCCGGCCCTCCAGCACAAATAATTCCACCGTCGTCGGCCCCGCGGCTGGCGAGGTGATGGTCACCTGCGGCGCCTCCGTGTCCGCCGGCTCCACGACCAGCGCCACATTTTCCGAGGTCACATGGCCAAAGGAATTGCTCACCACCACGCTGTACGTCCCCGCGGCCGAAAGCGGCGTCGACACAAACACCAACGTGGCGTTGGTTCCGGCCGGCAAGTTCGTCCCCTCATGCCGCCACTGGTAACTCACATTCCCCACCCCCCATGCCCCCACCGAAAACTCGCTCCGGCGCGTCTCACTCACGGTCACGCCCTTTGGCTGCGTCACGATCCGGGGCGGTCCATCCACGACCTCTCCCCGGAACTTGATCTGCAAACCGTTCAGGAACGCTTGGCTGTGCTCGTCCTCCCTGACGGTGATCACCAATTGCTCGGAGTCATGCTGGACCCCCTCGAACAGGACATACTGTTGATTTCTCGCCCAATTCACCGTGTCCCACCCTCCGCTCGTCGCGGTCTTCTGCGTCCCGAAATCCCGCGTCCCGGACCTGACCGAAAATCCCGAATTCCCGTTCGGAACACTGGCGTGTCCATACAGGTAAATGTCATGCTCCCCGCTCGGCAGGTTGAACAGCGTGACCCTGATCTCCCCGTCCGAATAAATGTATCCGTCATACATCTGGTCCCCAAATGTGTTGTGCCATTGCCCGGGCCCGTTCTCCGCCGTCAACCCAACCGTCGTCGCCTGCCGGTTCACCATCTCCAAATTCGTGATCGACCCGAACGGCGCGAACGGAAAACTGTACTGGTTCCAATAGTCCGCGGACGAAAGGCCCGCCGCCGCCAACCCGGTCTTCACCTGGCTCGGATGGCCAAAATTGACGTTCAGCATCGAAAAATCCGCGATCGTCAGCCGCGCCCCCGCCGTCACCGCTTCCGATCCGCCCCCCCGCACCACCACCGTGTAAACGCCCACATCGGCGTCTCCAAAATCATTGACTCGCACCTCCGCCGTGGTGACCCCAGCCGTATGCGGGGACTCGACCAAGTTCGTCCCGTCCTTCCTCCATTGGAATGTCAACCCGCATCCCGTTGCGTGGACCCCCACCGCCACATTGGAACCGGCGCTTACATCGCGGGACCTCGGCTCCTCCACAATCGCGAACGCCGGGACGGAAATCGTGGCGCCGGCCGATGTCGCCTCCGCCGTCGCGTTGCGCGCCACCACCGAATAAACACCGGCATCCTCCGCCGTGAATCCAGCAATCCGGAGCTCCGCCGCCGTCACCCCCGAAACGCGCGCCGTTTCCAACAAATTCGTTCCGTCCTTGCGCCACTGATACGTCAGCGCCTCCCCGGTCGCGTTGACCGCCAACACCATTTCCGCCCCGCACTCCACCGTCCGTCCCACCGGGGAGTCAATGATCGTCACCCCCGTCGGCTCACCTCCTGCGGTTGATTTCAACTGGATGCCATTGATGAAAGACTGGGCATGCCCATCACGCTTGCAAGTGATGACGATCGGTTGGCCGGTGGCCTCAATCGCGAACTTCACGTACTGCCTGTTTTCCTGCCAAGTCGTCGAACTCCACTCCGCCGCCTGAGTCGTCGCCTTGGACCCGAATGATCGCTCGCCCGACGATGCTTCAAATTTTGTGTTCGCGTTGTTGACGGATCCATGGCCGTACAACAAAAGGTCATAATTCCCCGGCGGCACTTTGTGCAGCGTCACCACAATGTCCGTCTCCGAATAGAGATACCCATCGTACATCGCGTCGCCCGTCGAATTCGACCACTGTCCGGGCCCGTTCACTGCCACCAACCCGATCGCCGTCGCGGCTCCCGTGGACGCGCGCAAATTCGTGATCGACCCGAAACTCAGGAACGGAAAACTGTACTGATTCCAATAATCCCCCGCCTCCAACCCCACTGCCGCCCGCCCCACCTTCACCGAACCCGGATGCCCAAAATTGACGTTCACCAGCGGAACCGCCACTTCGGTGGGCGGCGGCCCAAACGCGTCCAACTCCATGATGCGGGGCCCGGCGTTCAGCGGCGTGAACTCGGCGCGGAAATCCCGGGCGGTGAACGCGGGAAGATTCGTGTTCAGGACCAGAAAGCTGCTCGGGTCCAGCGAGGGGAACGGGTGCGCCGGATTCCACGTGAATATCGTCCGGTCAAAGCTGGATGAACCCAGCGACTTGGCTTTGAGCGTGAACGTCGCAAATTCGCGGAACGTCCCCCCGCCATCGCCGCTTGTGAACAACCGCACTTGGTCCACCGTCTCCGGCAACACCGTTCGCCACTCGATGAAATGTGTCGGGCCATCCACAAAAATGGTCGTGCCCGGCTCCGAATTGAATCCACTCCCGCCGAACATTCCCACCGTCCCCTCCCCAAACCTGCCCGAACTGGAAGTGACCGTCGTTCCTCTTGATATGTCCCACAGATCGGTCCCCGACTGGGGAATGGCTGCGTTGACACCAATCATGGAAGCCGCCGCCACGAACCAAGCAAAACAAAACCCCTTTACCTTTTTCATAGAGATTATGCCAATTCATTACAATAATCATTCATCCGTCAAGGATGAAAACCGGACATTTCAAGCTTTCGGCCCGCCCCCATTCCGGTCCATCCTCCCGCCGGCGTGAAAAAGCACCTTTACAACGCGCGGCTTTCCAAAGTCCGGTGGTTCATCCAGCGGTTCGGCTGGAGGGAAATCGCTTTGAAGCCGCTCCGGACCGCCCTCGCCCCGCTCATTATCCCCACCCTCCGGCCCGCCTCCTTCCAATACCACGGCCAAAGCCTCCCGTATTTCTATCACCGCTATAACATGACTTGGGCCTCCGAGCGCTGCGTCGAAGTGCCCATCGCCCGTTGGTGGGCCAGCCAACTCCCTCCCATCGACACCCTGGAAATCGGCAACGTCCTTTCCCATTACGGCCCAGTGGCCCATGACATCCTGGACAAATTTGAAAAAGCCCCCGGAGTCATCAACAATGACATCCTCGCCTTCAAACCCACCCGCCGTTACAACCTCATCCTCTCCATCTCGACCTTCGAGCACATCGGCTTCGACGACGCCGCCGAAGGATCCTCCGCCGAAAAAATCCTCGCCGCCATCCGTGCTTCCCAGTCGCTCCTCACACCCGATGGAAAGCTGGTGGTCACCATCCCCATTGGCTACAATCCAGACTTGGATCGCTTGATCGCAACCAATCAGCTCACCCCAGGACCGAAAGATTTCCTGGCGCGCACAGGACACACCGAATGGACCCCAACCGACCAAACGTCGGCCCTCAAGGCCCGCTACAAGTCCCCCTTCCCCTACGCCAACGCCATCATGGTGGCTGAGTTCAACAACGCTCACTGACGCCCCGTGGAAACAAACGCGCCGCGAACTCCGGTCGTCAGCGTTGTGGTCCTCAACTACAACGGGGCCAAATGGATCGAGAAATGCATCCTCTCCGTCCTTTCCCAGACCCTCTCCCCCATTGAGCTCATCGTCGCCGACAACCTCTCCACGGACGGCTCGGATCGGACAGCGGCACAGCTCGTCCAGGGAAAATCCAACGCCCATTTCATCCAGCACGGGGAAAACCTCGGCTTCTGCGAGGGCAACAACCGCGCGGTTCTGCGCGCCTCCGGCCAATACGTTTTCCTCCTCAACAACGACGCCTGGTTGGAGCCCGACTGCCTGGAGCGCCTGATTCGCGAAGTCGATCGGTGCGGGGCGGCGGCCGCGACCCCCATGGTCATGAATTGGGCGGACAACGATTTCCAATGGGTCTTCGTTGACGGTTACGACATCTTCGGCCTCCCCTCATTCCGCGTCCCCCCTCCCGAAACATCCCCCCACTTTATGCCGCCCGGCTGCACCTACCTCATTCGCCGGGACCTCTACGCCATGTTTGGGGGCTTGGACCCAGAAATCTTCATGTACGCCGACGAATACGACCTCTCCTGGAAAGTCTGGCTTTCCGGCCATTCCGCCCTCGTCGTTCCCGGCGCCCGCGCCCACCATCGTGGCGCCGTCAACGTCAACCCCGAAGGCGGCGAGCGCGCCACCGAACTCCGCACCAGCGAATCCAAGCGCTACTACTCCAACCGCAACTGCCTCCTCGTCCTCGCCAAAAACTGCCGCGGCCCCCTCCTCCTCCTCGTCCCCCTCCAAATCCTCTTCTACCTCGCCGAAATGCTCCCCGCCGCCCTCCTCATCCGCCGCTGGTCCTTCATCCAACACTCCTACCTCCATGCCATCCGCGACTTCCTCCGCCTCCTCCCCCACATCCGCCGCGAGCGCGCCAAAATCAAAACCTTCCGCCGCCGCGGCGACCTCTTCATGCTCCGCTTCCTCCGCCTCCGCCTCAACCGCTGGGACGAATTCCGCCAAATCCTCAAAAAAGGCGTCCCCCGCGTCGACTCCCGCTGAAGTCTTGGCGCCCCACCCAAAAATCACCACAGTGCCGCCCATGCGTTTCCTGATGCTGAGCTGGCGCGACCCGGAAAACCCCCTTTCCGGCGGCGCCGAACGCGTCACCCAAGGCTACCTCGCCGCCCTCGCCCGGCGCGGCCATGACGTCTACTGGTTCGCCAACCACTTCCCCGGCGCCGCCCCCCAAACCCACCTCGACGGCGTCCAAATCCTCCGCGGCGGCGGCAAAGGAACCTCCGTCTGGGCCGCCCGCCAATGGCACCGCCGCCAGCCCAAATTCGACCTCGTCATCGACCAGCACCACGGCATCCCCTGGTACGCCCCATGGTGGTGCAAAACCAACTCCCTCGCCTACATCCACGAAGTCCTCGGCCCCATCTGGGACGCCTTCTACCGCTGGCCCTGGAACACCATCGGCAAAACCCAGGAACGCTGGACCCACTGGCTCTACCGCAACACCCCATTCTGGACCGGCTGCGAATCCACCCGCGACACCCTCCGCGCCCACGGCGTCAAACAAACCAGCATCGTCCGCTACGGCGTCCACACCGTCGGCCTACCCTGCCGGGCCCCCCAAACCCCCGCCCCACCCCCCCCAAACGGCCGGGGGAACCCCCCACGCCCCCACAA
>CAZSXX010000272.1:0-6340 GCA_964611245.1 uncultured Verrucomicrobiota bacterium
CGACCCGCAAAAGGACTTCATTGAAATCTACAACCACAGCAACCTGGCAGTGAGCCTGGCCGGATGTTCCCTCACCGACAGCCGCGCCAACGCGACGCGCTACGTGTTTCCCCAAGGCACGAGCATTCCCGCGCGCGGATTTGTCTCCGTGGATCAAGACGCGCTCGGTTTCGCGTTGAGCGCCGCGGGCGAGACCGTGTACCTCGTCGCCCCGGATGATGTGAGTGTGATCGACGCGGTCCGTTTCGAAGGCCAGGCCAACGGGGTTTCACTGGGCCGCCATCCCGATGGCGCCGAGCGCTTCGCCTCCCTTCAGGCCGTGACGCCCGCCTTCGCCAACGCGGAGCCCCGGAATCCGAGCGTGGTCATCAACGAGATCATGTACCATCCGATTTCCAATGACGACAACGACGAGTATGTCGAACTGTTCAACCAAGGAGCCGAAACGGCGGACCTTTCAGGCTGGAAATTCACGGATGGAATCACGTGGACCTTCCCGGCGGGGACCACGATGCCACCAGGCGGATACTTGGTCGTGGCCAAGAACGCCGCGAATCTTCGGGCGAAGCATTCCCATCTTGGAGCGGGGAACCTCGTCGGGGATTACGGCGGCGCGCTGTCGAATTCCGGCGAAAGGCTGGCCCTCGCGCGACCGGACCAAATCACCATCACCAACGAATTCGGGGCCGTCTCGACGGAAACGATTTACATCACGGTTTCCGAGGTTCAGTACCAGCAAGGCGGACGGTGGGGCAGATGGGCCGATGGCGGCGGGAGCAGCCTCGAACTGGTCGATCCCCGCGCGGACCCGTCACAAGGATCGAGCTGGGCGGACAGCGACGAGGAGGCAAAATCCGAGTGGACCACGATTGAATCCACAGGGGTCCTGGACTTGGGGAACATGTCCAACCCGAACCAATTTCAAATGCACCTGCAAGGCGGCGGCGAATGCATGGTGGACGATGTCGAGGTGCGCAAAGGCGCAGGAGCCAATCTCATCGGCAACCCGGGCTTCGAAAACAACCTCACGGGTTGGGTCATGCAAGGCGCGTTCTCCCCATCCGTCCTCGCTCCCACTGGCGGGATCAACGGCTCGAAGGGGCTCCGCGTGGTCTCGCCCGTCCGCGGCGACACCGGCGCCAACCGCATTCGATTCAATCTCGCGGGAACCGCCCTGAACGCGGGCGAAACGGTCACCCTTCGCGCCCGGGTGCGATGGCTCAAGGGCTACCCGGAATTCCTGCTGCGCCTGCGGGGCAATTGGCTGGAGGCGTTTGGGAAAATGGCCTTGCCCACCAACCTCGGAACCCCGGGCCAGCCCAACAGCCGCAGCCGCCCCAACCTCGGCCCTTCCATTTACGATGTCGCCCATGCCCCTGTCCTGCCCGCTGCGTCCCAGTCAGTGGTCGTCACCGCCCGCGTCACGGATCCCGACGCCGTGACTGCGCCCCAGCTCAAATACCGGATCGACCCAATCACCACGTTCACCACGCTGGCCATGAATGACAGCGGCTCGGGCGGGGACGCGATCGCCAACGACGGAATTTGGTCCGCCACCATCCCCGCGCAGGCCGCCGGCAAACTGGCCGCGTTTTACATCCAGGCCACGGACCGCGCCGCGACCCCCGCCAGCAGCCTTTTCCCGGCGGACGCACCCGCGTCCACCTGCCTGATCCGCTGGGGAGAAACGCAGCCGCAGGGAACGTTTGGCGCGTATCGAATTTGGATGACCGAGGCCACCCTCAACACGTGGCGCTCGCGCGAAGTCCTGAACAACGCCCCGTTGGATGTGACCTTTGTGTATGGAAATCACCGGGCGATCTACAATGTCGGCTCCCTCTACAGCGGCAGCCCATGGCACGCGGGGTATGATTCCCCCGTGGGCGGCATCTGCGATTACGTCTTGAACTTCCGCGACGACGAAATGTTCCTCGGCTCCACTGATTTCGTGCTCGCGTCGGTCGGCAACCTCGACAATGACGACTCGGCCCAGAGGGAGCAGGCCGCCTTCACCATGGCGAAGGACCTCGGGGTTCCGTTCAACCATCGAAGGTTTGTTCACATGTTCGTCAATGGCTTGAAGCGGGGGAAGGTGTATGAGGACGCCCAGCAGCCGAACGCCGATTTCGTCAAAGGCTGGTTCCCGGAGGATTCGGACGGCGAATTGCTGAAGATCGAGGACTGGTTTGAATTTGACGACAGTGTGAACAGATTGGGGAACGTCGACGCCCAGCTTGGGCTCTACACGACCACGGGAGGCGCCCTGAAAACCGCGCGCTACCGCTGGTGCTGGCGTCCGCGTGCGGTGAAAAAATCGGCCAACGACTTCACCAGCTTTTTCGAGCTGGTGCGGGCCGCCAATGACTCCACTTCCGCCTATGCGCGCCGGCTCGAAAATGTGGCCGACATGGAGGAATGGATGCGTGTCGTCTGCCTTGAGCACATGGTCGGCAATTGGGACGCCTACGGCACCGGACGCGGCAAAAACATGTTCACGTACCGCCCGGCCAACGGGAAATGGACGCTCATGCCTTGGGACATTGACTTCGTCCTCGGCTCGGGCAGCGATCCCGCGACCTCCGACATGTTCGGCGGCGTGAATGATCCGGCGGTTTCGAAGATGTTGAGCAACCCGCAGTTTCGGCGCGCTTACTACCGCGCCATGCTGGACTCGGTGAACATCGCCTTGGAGCCGGACAACATCAACTCGGTCCTCGACGCGCGCACCACCGCCCTCCTGAACAACGGAGTCAATGTGCCCGGCAACGGCGTCATCAAGTCCTACATTTCGACCCGCCGCAGCCAGCTTCAGGGACTTTTGAACCAAGTCGCGGCGACTTTCGCCATCACGACCAGCGGAGGGCAGAATTTCACCACCAACAAAAATTATATCACGCTGGCGGGAACGGCCCCCATCGCGGTTAAAACGATCACCGTGAACGGCGCCCCGTTTCCGGTCACTTGGACGTCGGTCACTTCGTTTGCCATGGCCCTGCCCTTGGGCGCTTCGGCCAACCAATTGAACCTGAAAGGATATGACCTGCGCGGGAATGAAGTTCCCGGCGCGGCCAGGTCGATCACCATCACGTACACCGGCGGGCTGGACTCCCCGAAAGACGTCGTCGCCATCAACGAGATCATGTACAATCCGGCGGCGCCAAATGCCTCCTTCATCGAGTTGGTGAACACTTCCCCCGCCACCGCGTTCGACCTGTCGGGGTTTGTGCTGGACGGCGTCGGCTTCACCTTTCCCAGTGGCAGCGTCATCGCCCCCAACGGCTACTTGGTGATCGCCAAAAATGCCGCCGCCTTCAGCCTGGCCTATGGCAGCGGCATCGCCATCGCGGGCGAATTCCCAGGCGGCCTCGATAACGGCGGCGAACGCCTGAAGCTGGTCAAGCCGGGCGCCACCGCAGCCCAGGATGAAATCATTGATTCGGTGCGCTACGACGACGACCCTCCCTGGCCGGTCGCGGCGGACGGCTCGGGTCCTTCGCTCCAGCTCATCGACCCAACAAAGGACAACTCGCGCGTCGGCAACTGGGCCGCCGTCACCAATCCAGCCCTCGCCAAATATACTCCCGGCGCCGCCAACAACGTCAAACTTACCCTCGCCGCCTTCCCCTCCCTTTGGATCAACGAAGTCCTCCCCAACAACACCGATGGCATCACCGACGGCATGGGCGAGCGGGAGCCATGGATTGAACTGTACAACGGCAGCTCCGCAGTTGTGGGTCTCAGCTCGTTTTACCTGACCGACGATTACGCCGACCTCCAAAAGTGGCGTTTTCCAGTCAACACGGAAATCAATCCCGGCGAATTCCTGCTGGTCTGGGCGGACGGCTCGCCCGGAGAATCCCTGCCGGACGCGCCGCATGCCAACTTCCGGCTGTCTCCCACCAACGGGTCCGTGGCCTTGGTCCGCCTTCAAGGGAGCCAACCTGCCGTCATGGATTACGTCGACTACCGGATCACCACCGCCAACCGCTCCTTCGGCTCTTTCCCGGACGGCCAAAATCAGGACCGCCAGTTGTTCCACTTCCCGTCCCCCAAGCTCCCCAACGACAACCGTTCCATTGTCATCCCGGTGACCATCAATGAATGGATGTCCTCCAACTCCTCCGCCTTCGCCGACCCGGCGGACCGCCGCTACGATGACTGGATCGAGCTGTACAACTCCTCCACCGAGGCGGTGGACCTCAGCGGCTACTTCCTGACCGACACGCTCACCAACGCCACGAAGTTCCGCATCCCGCCCGGCTACTTTGTGCCTCCTCTCGGCTACCTGATCGTTTGGGCGGACGAAGAAACCTCCCAAAACACCGCCACCAACGCCGACCTGCACGTCAATTTCAAACTGGCCTCCGGCGGCGAAAGCATCGGCCTCTTCGCCTCCGATGGATCGGTGATCGACAGCCTGACTTTCCTCGCCCAGGGCGACAACATCTCGGATGGACGTTATCCCGACGGCGCCGCCGAGCCCTTCTATCGAATGTCGCCGCCCACCCCACGCGGCCCCAACCTGATTCCCTCGGGCAACCAGCCGCCCACCCTCTCCGGCGTTTTCGACGCCATCATCCCGGAAGAGGCGCTTTACACCTTTCAAGCCATCGCCACCGATCCCGACGCCGGGCAAACCTTGGCCTTTTCCCTGATTGGCGCCCCCGCCGGCGCCAGCATCGATCCTGTGACCGGCGTGTTCACGTGGACACCCACCGAAATTCAAGGGCCAAACAACTACAGTTTCATCGTCCGCGTTACCGACAACGGCTCGCCTCCCCTCAGCCGGTCCAAATCCATCGCGCTCACCGTGACGGAATCCAACCGCCCGCCCAGCCTCGGCAACCTGCCCGACATCGAAATTCCTGAGTTGGCGCTTTTCACCTTTATCGTCCCGGTGGGCGACCCCGACCTGCCCGCGCAGCCATTGTTGTTCGGCTTGCTCGAAGGCCCAACTGGGGCGGCGTTGAACGCCAACACCGGGCGATTCGAATGGACCCCAACCGAACTCCAAGGCCCGGGCCAGTTCACCGTCCGCGTCCGGGTGGAGGATGGAGGGTTCCCTGCCCTTTCTGCCACAAATCAATTTGTGGTCACGGTTCGGGACGTTAATTCCCCACCGTTTCTGGCCGAGATTCCTGACCTCTTTGTGGTGGAAGGCGAAACGCTGGAGTTGAATCCGGTGGCGCGGGACGACGATTTCCCGGCCCAGACGCTCCGCTTCAGCATGCAGGGCCTCGCCACTGCCGAAATTGATCCTGCCACTGGCCGCTTTGTCTGGACGCCCTCGGCGTCCGAGATTCCCAGCGCCAACACTGTCACGATTTCCGCCACCGATTCCGGCAGCCCGCCCGAGACCGTGGCGCGCTCCTTCAGGATTTTCGCCGTGAAATCCAACCATCCGCCCACCTTCGATCCCCTGCCGGATCAAACCGCGCCCGAAGAAACCCAGTTCTCGCTCCAGTTGAACGCCAGGGACGTGGACCCCGGCCAAACACTCACGTATGCCATTGACGGCTCCGTTCCCTCGGGCCTGACGCTGTCATCCTCGGGCCTGCTCCAGTGGACTCCGTCGGAGGATCAAGGCCCCTCGACGAACAGGGTCAGCTTCACGGTCACCGACGACGGAATCCCTCCGCGCCAAATCACAAACTCGGTCACGGTCATCGCGGCCGAAGTGAACCGCGAGCCGGTCCTCGCGTCCTTGGGCGCATTGACGGCGACACAGGGCGAGCCATTTGCAATCACATTCACGGCCAGCGATCCCGACCGTCCAGCCAATGCGCTGACGTTCAGCCTTGATGCGGGAGCCCCCGCAGGCGCCGCCATCGATCCAGCCACGGGCCGCTTCACTTGGACGCCGGGCGCGCAATTCGCGGACACCATTCAGGGCGTGGTGGTGCGCGTCACGGACAACGGTGTTCCTCCCCGGTCGGACGCGAAACCGCACTCGATCCGGGTCAATCCCCCGGTGACCTGGCGATTCATCAGCGCCACGGGAACCGCGTCGAGTTCGCGCCTTTATGTCTACTTGGAGGCGCCGGGAGAGGTGATCATTGATGACATGCGGATCGTCGCGGGCAACGTCCCCGCCGTCGGGCCAAACCTCCTTCCCAATGGCGATTTTGAGGGAATTCTCACCCAGCCATGGACCATTTCCAGCAACCACAGCCGATCCAGCCTGACGAACATCGCCAAAAGCGGCGCGACGGGCCTCCGCATGGTCGCGACCGCAGGCGGCACCACGCAGGCCTCCTCGATCTGGCAGGACATTTCGCCGGCCCTGACGTCGGGAGCCACCTACACGCTCAGCTATTGGATCGTGCCCAACGAGAGCAAC
>CAZSXX010000273.1:0-6328 GCA_964611245.1 uncultured Verrucomicrobiota bacterium
GGCAAGGGCATCCAATTGGATGCGCCGTTGAAAATGTCGCTGGAGCGGGCCTTGGAATACATCAGCTCCGACGAGTATGTCGAAGCGACGCCGAAGCACCTGCGCCTGCGGAAGAAGGTGCTCGACGAAACGATGCGCAAACGCTCGGCCCAGACTCGGGTGCAAAAAGTCCTCGCGGAATGACCGGGCCCTGAACCCTTTGTTCCTGCCGCATCACCAGCGTGGTGCGGCAATTTTTTTTAACATGGCGCACATCCACGAATTGATCGATTTCACGGTGGCCATCTTCGTCGTGCGCGAGCGGAAGGTCCTGCTCATCCTGCACCGGAAGCTCAAAAAATGGCTGCCGTTGGGCGGGCATATCGAGCTCGATGAGGATCCTGAAATCGCGGCCCTGCGGGAGGCTAAGGAGGAGAGCGGGCTCGAGGTGGAACTCGTGGGCGACCGCCCGCCGACGACCGAGCCGGGGACGCGCGCGCTGATTGCGCCGCGGTTCCTGGATATCCACCGGATTTCCGACACCCACGAGCATATCGGCATGATCTACTGGGCCCGGCCAAAATCCGGCGAGGTCGCCCGGGCGGAGGAGGAGCATGACGACATCGGGTGGTTCGGGGCGGAGGAGTTGGACCGGCTGGATCCGCCCATGTCCAACGCCGTGAAATGGTACTGCCGCAAGGCGATCGAGGAGATTGGGTTCTGACGTTCGGTGCGTTCAAGCGGCGCGTTTTCATTCTCGAGGGCCTCAACGGCTTTGCCGCCTCGATTTATTTCAATTACCTCTTTTTCTTCCTGAAGGAGCATTTTGGGTTCGGCAATTCCGGCAATCTGGTCGTGGGCGCCCTCAACGGGCTGGTCTACACCTTCGGCGCCTATTACGGGGGGCAGTTGGCCCAGAAAAAGGGGGGACTCCAGGCCCTCGAGATCGGCTGGGCCTTGGTCGCGGGAGCCCTCCTTCTCGCGGCGGCTTCCAGCACGGTCGCTTTTCACCTGACCGCCATGTGCGTCTGGACCATCGGCATTTCGTTCACTTGGCCGGCCTTGGAGGCTCTGAGCTGCGAGGGCGAGAACGCGGAGACCCTGCCGAGGAAAGTCGGGATCTACAACGTCGTCTGGTCGCTCACCCTCGCCGGCGCCTATTTCGTCGGCGGCGCCGTCATCGAAACCTTTGGATGGACTGCCATGTTCCTCCTCCCCGCGCTGATCCACCTCGGCCAGGCGGCCATGGCCCGCTCGCTGAGGAACCGCACCTCCGTCAAATGGGAGGAAATGCCCGGCGCGCCTCCCCCGCTGCCAAAATGCGAAGTGACCCGGGAGGCCAAAGCGTCCACCAATCGCCGTTTCCTCCGGATGGCCTGGCTCGCCAACCCGTTCGCCTACATCGCCATGAACACGGTGGTCCCCCTCATTCCCGACGTCGCGGCCCGCCTTCAATTGACGCCCATGGCGGCTGGATTCTTCTGTTCAATCTGGATGTTCGCGCGGACCGCGTGCTTCCTGTTGCTCTGGAAATGGACCGCTTGGCATTACCGCTTTCGGTGGCTGGCCTGCGCCTATGTCCTGCTCATCGTCTCCTTCGCGGCCCTCCTCCTTTCCGCCAATTTATGGCTCCTGGCCGCCGTGCAATTGGCGTTCGGGTGGGCCGTCGGCCTCATCTATTATTCCTCGCTTTTTTATTCCATGGACGCGAGCGACACCAAGAGCGCGCACGGGGGAATTCACGAAGCGGCCATTGGCGCCGGAATTTTCGCCGGCCCGGCCATCGGCGGAATGGCGATCTACCTGTGGCCCGGCGTCGCGCACAGCAGCGTCTGGGCGGTCAGCGCGGTGCTGACGATGGGGCTGGGCGGGCTGTTTTTCCTCCGCAAGCGCTGATCACTTCAGCGCCAAAAGCACAGCCCCGGAGATAATGAGGAGCGCGCCGATCCCCTCCCGGGGCGTCAACCGTTCGTGGAGAAAAACGGCGGCCAGCAGCAAGGCGATGGCCACGCTCAGTTTATCCACCGTGGCCACTTTGGAGGCCGGGCCAAGCTGCAGCCCGCGAAAACCGCGGAAAGAACAGCCCATCCAAACCAGGTCATGCCCACTTCACCTCAAACGTCCTCCCGTTCTCCGCCGTGTTCCCCGCAAACGCGCGGAGGGTGAGGTCAATGCCCTCTGGATGAATCCGCGAATCCACCCAGCCAACCGGATCCTGGTCGCGGAAATTGTAGCCCACAGCGGGTAGGTTGATCAATTGGACGCCCTGCCGTTCCCGGATGCTCCAAACATGGGAATGGCCGTAAATAATGGCCTTCACGTGGGGGTTGGCCTTCAAAATGGTGAACAGCCGCTCCACATCGGTCAGCTCGCCGTCGTTGTCCTCGAGGGTGTGGTGGACGAAAAGGATGGCGGGCCGGTCCGCCATCGCCGGCAGGTAATTGGAGAGCCAGGCGCGCTGGGCTTTGCCCAATTGCCCGGCTGATTTGTTGACATACATCAGCGAGTCCAGAACCAGGAGCCGCGCCGCCGCATGTTCGATCACCATCACGTTTTTCCCCGCCACGGGCTGTTTCTCCCCGGCGACCGCCTTGAACACGGACCCAAAATTCGTCCGGTCATCGTGGTTGCCCATCGAGATGCAAACGGGCGCGGCGGCGACGATGGGCTGAAGGAGCTCGGAGAGCGCCTGGTAATCCTCGACCTTGCCTTCCAACCGCGCGGCGTCGCCATTGACGATCACCAATTCGGGCTTCGCTTCGACGACCTCCGGGGCGATGCGTCTGAGATTGGCGGCGGGCTTGAATCCGCGGTACTCATCCTCCGCGTTCCCGGGAATGTGGGTGTCGGAGAGGAGGGCAACCCGGAAGCCCTTTGCGGGATTCGCCGCCCGGAGCGGGAGGCTCAATCCAGTGGAGAGGATCGCGGCTCCAAGCCCTGCGGTCCGGAAGAATTGGCGGCGCGAAAATGGCGAGTGAATCAGCGATGGCATGGATGCACCTTTGCTGATCGTGCCGCTCCGTCAAGCCCCTTTTGGCCGATGAAAGCGGAGGCGAAGGAATGACCGCGTCGTTCGAACGGTTGCGCAGGAATTCGGATGGGTTATTTTGGAGGATGAATCCAGAGGGAAATGTGGACGACAAGGACTCAAAGCCAACCCAGCCGGAGCCCCCGGTGAAATCCAAAAAGCGCAAGACCGAGCCGGAGGTCACCATCGCGCCGACTCAACCGGGCGGACCCGACATCTCGGTGGAATGACCCCGCTTCCGGTAGAGGAAATAGATTGGCGTGCCCAGAAGGACGAGAAACGCGCCAAAGGCTGAATTGATCAGCGCCGGTTTCCCGGCGGCGACGGCCGCGCGATACGCATTGATGTCGTTGTAAACGGTCAACGCCAAAAAAACAGCCGCGAAAAAAACGAAGGCGGCGGGCACAAACGGATAGCCGGGGACCTTGAATTTGCGCGGGATGTTCGGTTCCTTCCGACGCAGCAAGATCACGCCCAGCGCGCCCATCCCATAAAAAATCCAGGCCACGAAAATCAGCGTGTCGGTGAGCATGTCAAAGGTTCCGCTGAAAACCAGCGCGACGCCCCAAACGCCTTGGGCGAGCAGGGCCGCCGATGGGGTGTGAAAACGGGGATGCGCCCGGCCCAGGACGGGCGGGAAGGCGGATTTTCGGGCCATCGAATAGTAAACGCGCGCGCTCGTCAGCACCACCGCGTTGTTCGCGCCAAAGGTCGAGATCATCACCAGCAGCGCGATCCACCTCCCGCTGTCCGGAAGGATCCTCTCCGCCGCGTCCGCCGCCACCAGGCGCGATTTGGCCATCGCGTCGGCCGGCAGGGCCCAGCAGTAGGCGGCGCTCATGGTGAGGTAGATGCCCGTCACAATCAGCATTCCAAAAATCAGGGCGCGGGGGAGGGTGCGTTGGGAATCCCGCACCTCGCCCGCGATGAACGAAACTTTGACCCAGCCATCATAAGCCCAAAATGCCCCCTGCAGCCCGGCCACGATGGCCGCCAGCAGCGCCAGGCCCTCTTTGCGGGGGAGGCTCGCGGGTGCGGTGAAATTCGCGGCGCCGCCGCCGGAGCCCGGCAGAAACACCAGCACAACCAGCACGGCCATGCCGAGAAGCTTGGCGACGGTGAACGCGTTCTGGACTGCGGCCCCAAACGTGGCCCCGAGATAATTGACGACCGTCAGGATGACGATCACGCTCACGGCCACCGCCTTCACTCCAAGTTCGCGGAAAGGCGCAATGTCCCCAATAAATGGCAAATGAAAGGTCCAGCCCGCGAGCGCCGGCTCGGCGTCGGGCAGGCGGAAAAAATGGGTGCTGTACTCGGCGAAGACATAGGCGAGCGCGGCAATTGAACCGGTTTGGATGACCACGAACGCTCCCCAGCCGAACAGGAATCCGGCGAAGGGGCCGAAGATGCGGTGCAAATAGAGGTATTGGCCGCCGGTCCCCGGCAGCGTCCCCGCAAGTTCCGCGTTCGAGAGAACACCGAGCAAGGTGATGAATCCGGCCAGCGCCCAGACGCCGAGCAGCAGGGCAGGGGAGCCAAGCTCGTTCATCATCACGCCCCCCTTGCGGAATATTCCCGATCCGATGACGCCGCCCACCACCAGCATGATCGTCGAGAAAAAACCGAGCGTGGCGATCAGCCCCGGGCCTCCGGACGCGCCTTCCGGCGACGGGCGGTCAGGCGTCATTGTTCACGCCGGAGTGGCGCCGCCGGCCCGGGCATGCCTTTGGCTTTCTCCGCGGCCAGGATGGCCACCAGTTCAGCCGTCTTGTCCGGGTTCACCGCCGCCAAATTCCGGGTTTCCCCCGGATCATCCCCAAGGTTGTATAGCTGCGTCTCCGGGTCGTTCCCCAACTCGATGTTCGTTTGATTGTTCCGTTTGGGGCCTTGTCGCGGCTCAATGTATTTCCAGGGGCCCTGCCGGACGGACAACGCGGACGCCTGCTCGATCAAATGCGCCCGACCCTCTTTGGTCTCCCCCAGCAGCGCCGCCAACGCCGGCTGCGTGTCCGGCGCGGTTTTCAGGTCCAATGGCTGGCCC
Source organism: uncultured Verrucomicrobiota bacterium (assembly GCA_964611245.1). GTDB lineage: Bacteria > Verrucomicrobiota > Verrucomicrobiia > Limisphaerales > SXQI01 > CAZSXX01. The sequence goes on from CAZSXX010000273.1 coordinate 5,052, forward strand.
ACCAGCGCGGCGAAACTCGCCAAAAAATCAACCTGCGACATCAGCGCGGTGGACACCCCCGGCTTAACTTTCCCCGGCCACCGCACAATCATCGGCACGCGGGTGCCCCCCTCAAAGTTGCTGTATTTGCCCCCCCGGAACGGCCCGGCCGGCTTGTGGTCGCCCAGTTTCTCCACCGCGTCGTCCTGGTACCCGTCGTCCACCACCGGCCCGTTGTCGCTCGTGAGGATGACCAGCGTGTTCTCGTTCAGCTTATGTTTGTCGAGGAGGTCCAGCAGCGCCCCCACCGCCCAATCGAATTCCAGCATCGCGTCGCCCCGCGGTCCCATCCCACTCTTCCCGGCGAACCGCGCATGCGGCAGGCGGGGAACATGGATGTCATGCGTCGCGAAATATAAAAAGAACGGGCGGCCATTGGTCTGGGAGATGAACGCCGACGCCTTCTGGACAAAAACGTCGGCCATGTCTTCGTCCGACCACAGCGCGGATTTCCCCCCCGTCATGTAGCCAATCCGGGAGACGCCATTGACGATCGCCTGGTCATGGCCATGGCTGGGCCGCACCCTTAGCATCTCCGGATTCTTCTGGCCCGTCGGCTCTGGCCCAATCGGTTGGCCGAACTGGACGCGGATCGGGTCGTCCGCCGTCAAGTTCACCACCCGCTGGTTCTCGACATAGACGCACGGAACACGGTCCCCCGTGGCGGGCATCAGGAACGAATAGTCAAACCCCAGCTCCTTCGGTCCCGGCGCCAGGTCGCCATTCCAGTCCATCCCCGCGCGGCCCAGGCCCAAATGCCATTTCCCAACCACGCCCGTGCGGAACCCCGCCCGCTGGAGGACCGACGCAATCGTCGTCCGCCCGGGCTCGATGATGAGGGCCGCATCCCCGGGCAACACCCCGGTGCCGCGCCTGCGGAACGCGTACTCCCCGGTGAGCATAGTGTAGCGCGACGGCGTGCAGGTGGCGGCGGCGCTGTGCGCGTCCGTGAAACGGAGGCCCTGCCGGGCCAGGCGGTCAATCGCCGGCGTTTTCAGGCGCGTCGCCCCATAGCAACTCACGTCTCCGTAGCCCACGTCGTCCGCGTAAATCAAAAGGATGTTGGGCGGCGCGGCGGCGTGTGCGGCCCAGGCGATGGGGAGCAACAGCAGGATTCGGGACAGCAGGCGCATAATGCGGGTGTTATCGCGCCGTCCCGGAATTGACCAGGGCCAGCGCCTCATTGATGAAAATCTCGCCCGTCTGTTCCCCGAGCGACGTCCGCGAAATGTAATTGT
>CAZSXX010000274.1:0-6320 GCA_964611245.1 uncultured Verrucomicrobiota bacterium
GGCAGGGGCCGCGCCTGGTGCAGCAGGCGCCAAAGATCACGATTGTCTCCGAGCCGCGCACGCGGAGCATCATTGTGCGCGCCCGGCCCACCGACTTCACGCTGATCGAATCGATCATCCGGCAGCTCGACGTGGGGGGGCAGAACGCGCAGATTGAATTCCGCCTGGTGCCGCTGACCAACGCGCCGCCAGAGAAGGTGTTGCCGCTTGTCCAGCAGATGGTCACGCAGTTGAACACCTCGCGCCCGGGGGAGCCGCTGACGGTGACGTTGGACGCGCGAGGCCGGTCGATCATGGTCATCGCCCGCGAGGCGACGCTGAACCAGGTCGAGAAAATGATCCGTTCGCTGGACTCGCAGTCGGCCTATGTGGAGGCCAACGTCGCGGTGATCAGCCTGAAAAAGGCGAACGCCTCCCAGTTGGCGGCGGTGCTGCAGAACATGCTGAAGCCGGGGACGGCGGGGGAATGGACGCCGGAGGCGCGGGAGCTGCAGGAGCAGGTGCGGCGGCTCAAGGTGCAGAGCGACAGCGGGGCGGAGGCGCTGCTTGACTTGACGAAGCCGATCAAGATCGCGGCGGACCCGTTGAGCGGCGCGGGCGGCGGCAACCGGCTGATCCTCACTTCGACGGCGGACAATTTGAAGGCGCTGACGGCGGTGGTGGCGATGATGGACAGCGTGTCGCTGGTGGAAGGGGTGGAGGTGAAATTCCTGCCGCTGAAACACGCGGACGCGGCGACGGTCAGCCAGACGCTGATTTCGATCTTCACGCAGGGCAAGCAACTGGCGGCTGGACCGGCCGGGCCGGCCCAGCCTGATTCGCCGGTGGGCGAGGCGCTTTCCAACCCGATCTCCATCGCGGTGGACGCCCGGTCCAATTCGCTGGTGCTAAGCGGCCAGGCGGAGACGCTGGATTTGGCGGCGAAAATTGTGGGCGACCTGGACAAGGCGCTGGACCGATTTGTCACGGAGGTGAAATTGTTCCGGCTCAAGCACGCCTCCGCGCAGCGGATGATGCCGATGCTGCAATCGGTGTTCGCGGAGGGGCCGCCGGTGCCGGGCACGGAAGGGCTGAGCATGCAGGTGACGCGGCTGCGTGCCTTGCGCGACACCAACGTGGTGACGACGACCGAGGCGCCAAAGCTGCGGGCATCGCTGTCCATCCAGGCGGACGACCCGTCGAACACGCTGATCATCGCGGCCCGGAGCGACGCGCTGCCGGTGATCCAGGAGATCATTGAGCAGCTCGACATCCCCGCCGCGTCCGGGCTCGAGACCGTGCGCATTTATCCGTTGGTCCATTCCGACCCGGCCACCGTGCAGCGGATTCTCCTTGAGATGTACACGGGCGTCCGCGCGGCGACGATACGGCCCGACGACCGGCCGGTGATCAGCGTGGATGAGCGAACGAACGCGCTGATTGTGGCGGGGAACAGCAAGGCGTTTTCGATCGTCGAGGCGCTGCTGCAACAGTTGGACCAGAAGCTGCCGTTCGAGCTGCGGGACGTGAAGATTGTCGCGTTGGAGAACACGGACGCGGCGACGGTGGCGGGGAGCATCCAGCGGCTGATGGACGCGCGCATCACGCAGCGGGCGGCGCTGAACAAGGGGGCGACGGACTCCCTCAAGGTGACGATCATCGCGGACCAGCGCAGCAACTCGCTGCTGGTGGCGGGCTCGCGGGACGCGTTTGAGATGGTCGAGTCGCTGGCCCGGCAATTGGACAAATCGGGCCCGGCGTTGAGCGGAAAAATCCGGCTGATCCCGATGGAGTTCGCCGACGCGCGGGTGATCGCGAGCACGCTGACGAGCCTTTTCACACAGCGGTACGCGGCGGCCCGGACCCCCGAGGTCGCGCGGCAGCACCCGATCATCCTGGCCGACCCGCGGAGCAACAGCCTGTTGGTCACCGCCAACCAGGAGGACAACGGGTCGATCGACGACCTGCTCAAGAAGCTGGACGCGAAAACAACCAACCCGGCCCTGGAGCTGGCGGTGATCCCGATCAAGCACCATGATTCGACGCGGATTTCGGCGATGCTCGAATCGATCTTCGCGGCGCGGACCCGCGCCCAAACGATCCCGGGCCAGACGCCGCTGCCCTCCGACCAGATCGAGGTGCAGCCGGACAGCCTGAACAACGCGCTCATCGTTTCGGCGAGCAAGGAGAACCTCGCGCAGATCAAGGAACTCCTGGAGAAGGTCGATGTTGAGCCGTCGTCGGAGAACGGGCTGCTCCAGACGTTCACCCTGCAATTCGCGGACGCGCAGCGCGTCTCGACGATCCTCCGCTCGCTGATCCAGCAAGGGGTTTACCGGCCGGGCCGTCCGATGGGGAACGGCGGCGGCGGGGCGGGGGGGCGGCAATCCAACCGCGACGCGCTGGCGGTCATGGTCGACGCCCGCAGCAACACGCTGCTGATCAGCGCCAGCCCGGAGAACCTTGAATTGGTGCGGGAGATCGTCCGGCGGGTGGACACGAAGGATTACACCGACGCGACCAACGTGCGGGTTTACACGTTGAAATTCGCCCGGGCCAGCTCGCTGGCGGCCACGCTTGAGCAATTTTTCCGGGCCAAGGACCGCGCCGACGCGGTGGCGATCAACGCGGCGGAGCGGAGCATCCCGGTGAGCGTGATCGCGGATGACCGGAGCAACGCGCTGTTGGTGACGGGCACGCGGGACGCGTTCGAGGCGGCGGAGCGGGTGATCGCGCAACTGGACGGGGAAAGCATGTTTTCGCGGCTGAATTTCCGTGTGTTCCCCCTCAAGAGGGCGACGGCGGCGACGTTGCAGCGGACCCTGCAGCAGATCGTCGCCAACCGGCCCAACCGCGTGAAAGGGGAGGCCCTGGACCCGATCTCCATCGTGGCGGACTCGTGGGTGAACGCGTTGCTGGTGGCGGCCAGCGTGGATGACCTTGGCACGGTCGAGGGGTTGATCGAAAAGCTCGACGCCGAGCCCACCGACACCGGCATCGCCGTCCATGTGTTTCCGCTGGCCAAGGCGGACGCGCGGCGAGTCGCCCAGACCATCCAGACGCTGTTCCGGGAGAACAGCACCGCGCCGGGGGCCAACCTTCCCGTGGTGGCGAACGCCGACGAGCGGATCAACGCCATTGTGGTTTCGTGCGGGGAGAACGACGCCAAGCGGATCGCGGAGCTGGTGCGGAAACTGGACACCGAACAGGTGGCGCGCGTGAGCGAAATCCGGGTTTTTCCGCTGCGGTTCGCCCGCGCGGAGACGCTTTCGACGATGCTGAACACCGCGCTGAACACGAGGCCGGCCGCCCTGACCGAGCAGAGCCCCAACGCGCAGTCGGTCCTGCAGTTCATCACGCGCACGACGGAGGGCAAGGAATTGGTGACGGCGGCGCTCAAGGAGGCGGTCCTCATCACGCCGGACGCGCGGATGAATTCGCTCATTGTGAGCGGGCCGATCGATTACATGGGCTTGCTGGAGCAGATCGTCGAGCGGCTGGACCAAAGCTCGCCGCAGATGGCGAAAATCAAGGTGTTCCCGCTGCACAACGCGGACTCGCAAAACATGGCCCAGTTGCTGATGCAGCTCTTCCGCATGACACCCGCGACGGCTGCGGCCGGGGCGCAGCGGTCCATTCAATACACGCTGATGCACGAGGGGTTGGAGGGCGAGGAGGCGGTCGCCTCGGCCACGGTGGGGACGGCGGAGCAGGCGGCGCTGACGGTGACGGTGGACCTTCGCACGAACAGCCTGCTGGTTGGCGGCACCGACCATTATGTCGCGCTGGTTTCGCAGATCATCGAGAAGCTGGACGCCACGGAGGCCAACGAGCGGAAGACGGAGGTGGTGCGGCTGAAGAACTCGCAGGCGGGGGAGGTCTCGACTGCCATCCGCACGTTCCTGGACCAGGAGCGGATGCGCGTCAACACCGTCCTTGGGTCGGAGGCGGTGGACACGGCGCAGCGGGTGCTGGAGCGGGAGGTCGCCGTGGTGGCGGAGCCGATCAGCAACACGCTGCTGGTTTCGGCGAGCCCGCGCTATTTCAAGGAGATGCGGACGTTGATCGACGAGTTGGACAAGCCACAGTCGCAGGTGATGATCCAGGTGGTGCTGGCGGAGGTGACGCTGGATGGGACCTTTGACCTGGGAGTGGAATGGAATTACACCGGGCGGAGCGGCGATGTCACCTACGGAATGGGGACCGATTTCGGGGTCGCCAAGTCGCTGGCCTCCGGCGGGTTTTCGAGCGCGGTGAGCGGCGGGGATTTCAATTTCCTGCTCCGCGCGTTGCAGGAGGATGGCCGGCTGGAGGTTTTGAGCCGTCCGCAGATTGTGACGGCGGACAACAAGCCGGCGACCGTCAACATTGGCAAACGCATCCCGCTGATCACCGACAGCCGGGTCACGCCGCAGAATGACACCGTCAACTCCTTCCGCTACGAGGACGTGGGGGTCAACATGACAGTGACCCCGAAAATCAGCCCGGATGGGTTTGTGAGAATCGAGATCAGCACGACCAACAGCGCGTTGAGCAGCCAGGAGATCGAGATCAACAAGAACGCGCGGGTGCCGATCATCAACCAGCGGCGCGCGAACACGACCGTCAGTGTGCAAAGCGGGCAGACGATCATCATCGGCGGGTTGATCGAGACGACCGACGACAAGCGCATCAAGAAGGTTCCCGTGCTCGGCAACATCCCGGGGATTGGAGCGCTGTTCCGCACATCGTCCTCCACCCGGGGCCGGAAGGAGCTGCTGATCTTGCTGACGCCGCAGGTCCTGGCCAACAATCCCGAAATCCTGCCGTTCAAAACGATCGAGGAGATCACGCGCGAGAATCTCGACCGCTCGCACATCAAGGACCGCAAGCGCGATGTGCTGCAAAAGGAGATTCTGGAGCCGCTGTATCCGGAAATGCGGGAGGGCCCGCCGCCGCCGCCGAAGGGAGCGGAGGAAGGCGCGAGCCCGAATGGCCCGGCGAAAAAACAGGAAACGATCCTTTGATGCGACGGCTGATCTGTGGAGCCATGTGCGCGGCGGCGCTGCTGGGTTGCGGCACCGTTCCGGGCGGCGGCGACGGAGTGAAACAGGTGCACCTGTTTGGCCTCCCGGTGACGTTGAACCTGGATGGAAAGCCGGGCATGGATGGCTTCGCCGTCCGGATATTCGCGACCAAAGCGGGCGCGGCCAAAGGCGCCGTGATCAGCGGCGGGGCCATCGAAATCCTGATGTTTGATGGCGTCGCCAGCCATGAGGTGATCGCCCGCAGCGATCCAACGCAACGGTGGAAGTTTGACGCGAAGGAGTTGGCGCCATTCCGGGAAAAGAGCGCCCTGGGTGACGGCTACGTCTTGACCCTTCGCTGGAACCAAATGCCAGCGAAAGGGCACATCACGGTCGTGGCGCGGCATGTCCCGGCCAAAGGGGAGCCGATCTATTCAGCCCCGAGCACGATCACTTCGGTGATGAAGTGAGCGGATGATCACTTGTTCGGCTGGGGGGTGTAGCGCAGGTAGGGCTTGACGCGGGTGTGGCCTTTGGGGAACGCGGCCGGAATTTCCTCGTCCTTCACGGCGGGGGAAATGATGCAGTCCTGGCCATCCTGCCAGTTGGCGGGGGTCGCGACGCGGTGGCCGGCGGTGAGTTGCAGGGAGTCGACCACGCGGAGCAGTTCCAGGAAATTGCGGCCGGTGGAGGCGGGGTAGGTCAGCGTCAGCTTGATTTTTTTGTCGGGCCCGACGATGAAGACCGAGCGGACGGTGAAGGTGTCGTCCGCATTGGGATGGATCATGTCATAAAGGGACGCCACCTCGCGCTTGGGGTCGGCGATGATCGGGAAATTCATCGTGGTGTTCTGCGTTTCATTGATGTCGCAGATCCACCCCTTGTGGTCCTGCAGGGCGTCGACGCTGACCGCGACCACTTTGACGTTCCGCTTGTCGAACTCCTGCTTCATTTTGGCCACGGCGCCGAGTTCCGTCGTGCAGACGGGGGTGTAATCCTTGGGATGGGAAAACAGGATGCCCCAGGAATTGCCGAGCCACTCGTGGAACCGAATGGTCCCTTCCGTTGTTTCCGCCGCAAAATCCGGAGCCAGGTCACCAAGTCTTAGAGCCATACATTGTTCGTTTGTTTCGATTTGTCAGCGGGCCACGATAGGGTTGGCGCCTTCAAAAAACAAGGGGTCAAATTTCGATCACGCGGTGGCCGCGGCGGGCCGGGGGCGCGCTTTTTTGGGCCGGGGGGCGAGGAATGATTGCTTGCGGGGGGCGGGCGGGGGGGTATGGTTGGAAATCCCGAAAAACCGCATCGTTTTGAGCGCCAGAACCAGGATTTAAC
>CAZSXX010000275.1:0-6292 GCA_964611245.1 uncultured Verrucomicrobiota bacterium
ATGAGCTTGCTGGCGGTGACGCTGGCGGTGGTCTGGATGCCGAGCTCCTTGAAGACGGCGTTGGCCTCCTTGATCTTGCGGCAGACATCGTTCAAGCCGCGGTTTTTTTCGTGCTTGGCGACGTCGTGGGCGTCGATGGACATGATCACGCTGCTCAGGCCGTCGCTGGCTAGGTCGCGCATGTTCTGCTTGGTCCAGAGGGAGCCATTGGTGCAGATCATGGGGTGGATGCCGGATTCGGCGCAGTAGCGGACCATGGCGCGCAACTCCTTGTGGACCAGCGGCTCGCCGCCGACGAAGAGGAGATAGCCGATGTGGTTGCGCACGGCGATGTCGATGACGTCCTTCGCCTCCTTGAGGGTGACGCTTTTGCGGGCCTTGGGATCGAAGCGGTCGACCGCGAAGCCGCAGAAATCGCACTTGGCGTTGCAGATGTTGGTGATGGCGAACTGGAGGTAGCCGGGGCCGCCGTGTTCGAGGACCTCGCCGAGCAATTTCCAGGCGCTCTTCCTTGGCCGGACGACCGGGCCCACAGGACGGTCCGCCTCCGCCGGTTGGGCGGGGCTCAATGCAACCTTTTGCGGCTCAAGGTCGGTCGGGGTTGGGACGGATACCATCCCAACATCATGTCAGGAACAAAACGCGCGTGGCAATCTTTCTTTCGGCGAATTCGGGTGCCGCGGGCGAAAGGATCAGGGAATGAGCTCGAAACGGAGGCGGTAAAAGTTGGGGCCGGGGGAGGAGAGCGGGACGGTGAATTCCAACACCGAATCGAGGGCGGCAGGGGCGATGGAGGAGGGAGCCCATTGTATTAGGTTGGAGGAGGACTCGAGCAGAACGCGGACATCTTCCGGCAGATCGAGGGCGGGAGTGGTGATGGTGAGACGGCCGCCAGCCTCGGACCAAAAGAGGGCGACGGGCTCATCCGGCTCAAATGGGTCGCTTTGGAGCGCATACTCGATGAGGTTGGCCCGGCCGTCGTGGTCCGGGTCGTCGTCCCAGCGAGGATTGGCGGGGAGCGTTCCGCCGAGTTTGGAGAGCGACCAGAAGACCGCCGGGCTGACGCGGCCGCCGACAAACAGCGCGCCCATCAGGGAGACCCAGTCGTTCTGCTTCACGATCTTGACGCCGACTCGGCCGCGCATGGCCCAGGTGTAATAGAGGCCCTCGCCGAAATCGCCGATGGCATGGGCGTCCAACTCGGCCCCGGTGTCGAGGTCGCGCAGGGAAACGGTTTGGCTGATGCCGTAGCGGGGAAAATCGAGGAAATACATCGCGACGGGATGGGTGTGGCCGTCGAGGAATTCGATGGAGAACTCGAGGTCCTGGTACGCATGCCATGAGCCGGCGGCGGGCCACGCGCCAAAAAGGGTGACGCTGCGGGGGTCCTGCTCGATGTAGGAAAAGACGAGCGGGAAGGTGGCGGGCGGGATGGTGACCCGCGCGAAGGGACGGAAGGCGGGCGGGCTGAAGGCGATGGCATAGCCATCCGCGCCGTAGGATTTCCACCACTGGCCCTGGGTGTCGGCGTCCACGCCGGTGAAATCCACCGAGGCGGGGGGCAAATCACAGAAAATGGGGAGCGGCGGGGTGTCCACGGCGAAACCGAATTCGCCCACGGCGCGGGCGGTCAGGATGCGCTCCCCGGCGAGGGCGTTGGTCCAGAGGAATTCGTGGGGGGCATTGGTGGCGGAGCCGATCAGGACGTTGTCGCAATAGAATTCGACCACGCGCACGGCGCGGTCCACGGCGCGGGCGCCGGCGCGGAGCAGGATGGGAGTGGGAAGGAGGAAATGGGAGCCCGGCGCGGGCTCCAGGAAGGCGACTTCGGGCGGGGCCAATGGGTCGAGGAAGAGGCCGTTGAGAACGGCAGGCTGGGCGTTCAAACTGGTGACGCGAATGGTGACGGGACCGCGCACGGTCCATGTGAGCCAGCGGGGGGTGGAAAGGCCGGAAACTTGGCGGGTGTCGAGCAGTTCGTGGTCCTGGCCGGAGAGCAGTTCAATCCGCAGGTCAAGGCCCGAAGCCGAGTAATCGGCGAAGGCGAGAGTCAGCCGGGAGGCCTCCTCGAAACCGGGCGCGAGGGAAAAGGAGAAGGAATGAGGGTCGGTCCATGCGCTGGCGATGCGGCCGCCGGAAAAATCGCGGAAGCCCGGGGAGTCCGGGCCCTGGGACCAGAGCGTTTCCACGGCCTGGGCGGAGAGGGAACCGACCGGGGGCAGGTTGGTGGCGAGCCTGGGGATGGCGAATCCGACGGTCCCGAGAAGGCCCTGCCAAGGCTGGTCCGCCGACGGGACATTGGCCAGGAACCGGCCGAGGGATGGGCCACGGGTCAGGGTGATCGTGACGGGCGCGGAGGTGACGGCCAGCCCGCCTGAATCAAAAGCGGCCGCGGCAAGTTGATGCGCGCCCGCCAGGGCATTGGTCCAAGAATACTGCCAAGGGGGCCCGGTGGCGCTGCCGACGACCCGGCCGTCGGCGAGGAAATCAACCCTCCGAACGGAGGCGCCGCTGGCGGCAACCTGGGCGGAAAGTGGGATGGCGAGGGGCAGGACGGCGCCGGGCGCGACCGGAGGAGGATCGAGCGCGATGGAGAGGGTGGAAAAATGGCTGAAGGAAGCGGTGGCGAAGCGCCATGACTCGCCCGAGGCGACGGCCAGACCGGCCTCCGCCTCCACGCCCATGGGGCATTCCAGCGTGCCGAGATGGCTCCAATTGGCGCCGTCGGCGCTTTCCCAGGCCGAAAAGGAATCGCCGTCGCGAACCACGCGCTGCCAGGGGGCGCCGGTGGCATTCCCGGGGAGAACTTGGGGATCGGCGGCCGCGCCAACGCGCGAGGCGAACAGGTTTTCGCCGGAGGCGTTCCTCAGGGCCGCGACATGCGGCGCGGTGGAGTCGCCCCGTGCGCGGATGAGCAGGCCCGCGCTCGGGCTGGAGGCCGGGCCGGAAAGGGAGTCCACGCGCGCGACGACCTGGAAATTGTTGGTGACGGACTGGCGCGCGAAATAGAACGATTCGTCCAAAGGGTTGAGGCCGTGGCCGGCGCCACTCAGAATCAACGACTCGCCGCGGCAGGTCATTGATCCTTCCAAAGGTGAGAGGCCGAGCTGGGAACGGGTCCATTCGGGCCCGGGCATCCCGCTGATCCATTCCGTGAGCAGCGCGCGGGCGGCCTCGTCGAGAAGAGTGGAGCCGATGGGCGGCATGCGAAAATGGCCAGGGTCGGAAATGCGGGCGAGGATCATCGAATTGGTGAGGTTGTGGGGGGCGATGACGCGGGACTCCGGGCCGTTGAGCGGGCCGACGGCGATGGCGTCGATGATTCCGGCGGCGGCGAGCGGGGTGTTGAGGCGGGCATCCCATTGGACGCGGGCCGAGCCGCCGGATTGGTGGCATTGGGAGCAATTGGAGGCGAGGTAGGAACGGACGCGGTGCTCGAGTGGCTGTGATTCGTCGTCGATCGCAGAGGACTGCCGTTTTTCGCGGGATCGCACCTCCGGGACGTCGAGGTAGCCGGCGGCGGCAAGCCAATCGAGTTGGTTCACGCCATGGGGATTTTCGCGGTTGAGTTGCGGGGTGTTGAAGCCGAGGGCGTATCCAGCCACGGGCGAATGGCAGGCATGGCAATCGCCGCGCGAGGGGTATTGCCAGAGCTGCGTCCGGACCATCCCGCCCTCGGTGACGAGGAACGATTCGGAATCGCCAATCGATGGAACGAGCCGGGCCTCGACGCCGGATTCGTCCCAGCGGTAGGTGAAGCCGTTGATGTCGTCGGCGCCTTTGACGAGGACGCGCGTCTCGACACGGCGGGCGGTGGACGGCACGCCCTTCTCCATCTCGAGGTCAAAATGTTTCACCCAGACGGCGCCGCGGGGGAAGATCCAGTTTTCATCGGCGCGGAAGCCGATTTTTTGGGCGGGGTCGATGAGGCCAAACCAGCGCGACTTGATGGCGTTGTCGGACCAAAAGGGGGCGTTGATGGAATAGGGGACCAGGCCCCCGACGGGCGCCAAAGTGGCGAGATTGGAGAAGAGGTTGGCCTGGGAAAGGAGGGCGGGAATCTGGTTTTCGGAGGGGTCCACCCAGACGAGGCGGCGGATTTTGCCGAGGACGTAGTTGACCATGAGGACATCGCCGTTGCGCGGGTCGCGCCCAAAGGCGACGATGCCGCGCTCGGCGGCGAGCCATTCCGGTTTGGGCTCGGGGGAGGCGACGGGAATTTTCCAAATGTTGCCACTGCGCTCGTCGGCGTAGATATAGGCGCCCTCCAGCTCGGGGAACTGGACGCCCCGGGAAACGACGCCGCCAATAATCACGGTGCCAACGGAGCGGTCGTGCAGGTAGTTGTAAAATGGACGGAGCAGTTCAACCCCTTCGGGCGTGGGCTTGGCGCCCGGGAATTCCCCCTCCTCGAACGGCCAACCGTAGTTGCCGCCCTTGACGACGCGGTCGATCTCTTCGGCCACGCCGTTGCCGACGTCGGCCAAGTAGAGGTCGCCATTGAGGGAATCGAAGGTGAATTTCCAGGGGTTGCGGAAGCCGATGGCGTAGAATTCAGTCCGCACCTGCGCGGGGTCGACGGGCAGGTTGAGGAAATTGGTGGCGCCGATCCAAGGGTTGTCGGCGGGGATGAAATAATTGGTGGAGGAGGCGGAGTGGGGATTGGGCGGGAGGTTGCCGGGCCGCTGGTCCACGTCGATGCGGATGAGTCCGCCAAATAGGCCGCGGTCGATCTGCTGGGGCTGGTCGGTGCGGTCGGCGAATACCAGACCATTGTCACCCAAGCCGAGGTAGAGGTAGCCGTCGGGGCCGAAGTGGAGGTCGCCACCGTTGTGGGTGTTGTCGGCGTCGGGCTGGGAGATGAATATTATCTCGGAATCGGGATCGCCCGCGTTTGGGTCCGTGGCGGAGACCGTGAAGCGGGAGAGGACGTCGGAAAAGACGCCGCGGAACATGGTTCGATAGACAAAAAACTGTCCGTTGGTGGCGAAGCCGGGGTGGAAGGCCATGCCGAGAAGGCCATCCTCACCGCCGGAGGCGGAGGTGCTGGCGGTGAGGTCGAGGAAAACGGTGCGGCTGGGGGACTGCAAGTTGGTGATGACGCAGATGGAGCCTTTGCGCTCGAGGACGAAAATTCGGTGGGTCTCGCCGGGCGCGGAAACCAAGCCCAGAGGCTCCTTGAAAATCGTTGGTCCATACGCGTCGACGAGGCCGTAGCCGGAGGTTGGATCGTCAATGGCGACCGGAATGTCGAGAGGGACGGCGGCGGACGCGATCGGGCCGAAGCCCACCGCGAAGCAAACGATGGCGAGGAGGATGGAAAATAAGGACCCGCTCAATCATTGGCGCCCAATGCCTTACCGAAGGCGGACAAGGCGTTGCTGTTCCGGCGCTGGCAAGACAAATAGCAATAACAGCGCCATCAGGGCAAGGCCCGATTGAGGCATCAGGTTGGTTTTTGGGGACGGGCGAGCTCGCGGAGGCGGCGGCGATCGAGGTCAGGCAGACCGCGTGGGTCGAAGCGGTAGCGGTAATGGAGGTCGACCAGCGTGGAGAGGCCGTCTGGGTCCGCGCCATCCCGGCGGAGGCGGGCGAGCCATTGTTGCGGAGTCTCGTGCGGGTGGCGCTCATGCCCGGAGACTGCGAGGCGGGCTTCGAGGGTGTAATATTCGCTGTCCAAGCCGGGCCAGTTGAATTTCGCCGGAGCGGCGCGACGGGCGTCCACCCGCTTTTTGCGGACGAAGATGCGCCAAACGAGGATGGCGACCAAGGGCAGGACGAGGAAGGGGGCGACCTGGCTGATGACGCCTTTTTGGCCGAGCCAGCGCCAAAGGGAAAAGCGGAACCAGAGGTCGGAGAAGAAATCGGCGATGGGCTCGAAGCGGGAGGCCTGCTCGCGCTCGGCTTGGGCCCAAGTCCCGGGGGTGGTGTCGACTTCGCGCCAGGCGCCGTCCAGCCACGCGAGGGCCCAGGCATGGCCGTGGCGTTCGCGGATGATCCATGTGTCGCCCTTGGCCTCCTGGACGGAGAAACCGACGGCGTAGCGGGCGGGGATGCCCAACTGGCGCAGGAGCAGGACGGTGGCGCTGGCGAAATATTCGCAGTGGCCCGAGCGGGTTGTCCGGAGGAAGCGGCTCAGGACGGTGCCCTCGCGGACGGCGGGCGCTTTTTGGTAAAGCGAATAGGTGAAGTTTTGGGCGAAATGGCGCTCCACCGCGCGGACGAGGTCGGCTTCGCTGGATCCGGCGGTGGCGCGGAGTTGGTCGGCGATCTCGGCGAGGGCGGGTTTCTC
>CAZSXX010000276.1:0-6287 GCA_964611245.1 uncultured Verrucomicrobiota bacterium
TTCGACCTTACCGCCCACGCCAACCGCGAGGACCTGCTGGACTTCGTCGGCAAGGTCAACCCGCGCACCGTCCTGCTCGGCCACGGCGAGCTCGAGTCCCGCGTCTGGTTCGAACAGCAGATCCGCCGCCTCCATCCCAAAATCAAAGTCATCCAGCCCGAACCCGGCCTCAGCGTCGAAGTTTAGGCGCAGGTGGACGGTCCAACCCCGAGAAAACGGGCCTTTACGGGGCGGGGCGCATCCCGTAGGTTTTGGCCCAATGTCGAAACCGGTGAAGGGCGCTGGGGCGGAAAGCCCGGCGCCCGCCGAAATTCCGTTTGAAGAAGCGTTGGGCAAGCTCAACTCGATCGTGGAAGCGATGGAGAATGATGAGTTGCCCCTCGAAAAACTCCTCGCCCAGTACGAGGAGGGGATGCGGTTGCACCAGCAATGCCAGGGCCGTTTGGCCGCGGCGGAGTTGCGCATCCAGCAGATCGAGAAGGACGCCGCCGGACGGATGACCGCGCGCCCAATCGATTTGCCCGAGACGAATTCCCAAATATGAGCCGATTCCTGGAAATGGTGGACAGCCCCTCGCACGTCAAAAAACTGACGCCTCCGCAATTGTTGCAGCTCGCCGAGGAGCTGCGCGTCGAGCTGATCACAAAACTCTCGAAGCATGGCGGCCACCTCGGCCCCAACCTGGGCGTCGTCGAGCTGACCCTCGCCCTCCATTACGTGTTCTCCACCCCGGCGGACAAATTTGTCTGGGATGTGAGCCACCAGTCCTACGTGCACAAGCTGCTCACCGGGCGCAAAAACCGCTTCCACACCATCCGCACCACCGATGGCCTCAATGGTTTTTCGCTGCGCACGGAAAGCGAGCACGACTGCTACGGCGCCGGGCACGCCGGCACGGCGCTGTCCGCGGCCCTCGGCATGGCCGCCGCCCGCGACCAGCGTGGCAGCAATGAGAACGTCATCTCCATTTTCGGCGACGCCGCCCTCACCAACGGCATCTCCTTCGAGGCGCTCAACAACATCGCGCACACCACCAAGCGCTTCATCGGCATCCTCAACGACAACGAGTGGAGCATCGCCAAGAACGTCGGAGCCATCGCCGCCTATCTCAACAAGCTCATCACCCACCCCCGCTACAACCAGCTTCAGAAGGATTTTGACCGCTGGATCCGCAAGATTCCCAAAGGCGAGCTCGCCCTCAAGATCGGCCACAAGGCCGAGGAAGCCCTCAAGGGCGCCGTCTCCGAGGTGTCCCTCCAGCACAGCCCCTCGCAAATGGGCGCGGACGGCCGCGGCGGATTCGGCAGCAGCCTGATCTTCGAGGAGATGGGCCTCCGTTACCTTGGGCCGATTGACGGCCATGACCTCCCCCTGCTCATCACCTCGCTGGAATACGCCAAATCCTGCGACATGCCCGTCGTCCTCCACGTCCTCACCAAAAAGGGCAAGGGGTATGACGCCGCCCTGCAATCCCCAGAGAAATTCCACGGCACCGGCCCGTACGACGTCGTCACCGGCAATTCCCCCGCCGCCAAGGCAGGCTCCGCGCCCATGTACCAGGATGTCTTCGGCCAAATGATGGTGCGCCTCTGCCAGAAGGACTCCACCGTCGTCGGCATCACCGCCGCCATGCCCACGGGCACCGGCCTGAAAGCCCTCGAAAAAGCGATGCCCTCGCGCTATTACGACGTCGGCATCGCCGAGGAGCACGCGGTCATCTTCGCCGCCGGCATGGCCACCATGGGGTTCCATCCCGTCGTCGCCATTTACTCCACCTTCCTCCAACGCGCCTACGACTGCATCATCCACGATGTCGCCCTCCAGGATCTCCCGGTCATTTTCTGCATGGACCGCGCCGGCCTTTCCGCCAATGACGGCCCGACCCACCATGGCCTTTTCGACGTCTCCTATCTCCGCTGCGTGCCCAACATCATCGGCATGGCGCCCAAGGACGAGGACGAACTGTGCGACATGATGTTCACCGCCACCCTGCAAAAGCGCGCGACCTTCATCCGCTACCCCCGCGGCGCCGCCGAAGGCGTCCCGGTCAAGGACATGCCCAAGGTCCTCGACATCGGCAAAGCCGAGGTCGTCCAGAACTTCTCGAACAACGGCGGCAAGCGCATCGTGTTTTTCGCCCTCGGCAACATGAACAGCGTCGCCCGCAAAGCCGCGAAGGAACTGGCCGCGTTCGGTTTCGATGTGGCCCAGGTCAACCCCCGCTTCTTCAAGCCGATTGACGGCGAGACTCACGAATTCTTCGCGCGCGGGGCCGACCTCGTCATCACCATGGAGGACCACGTCCTGCCCGGCGGCTACGGCAGTTTGGTCGTCGAGCATCTCACCGACCAGGGCATCGCCACCCCGGTTGTCCGCATCGGCTGGCCCGACCAATTCATCGAGCACGCCTCCAGCGTCGATTACCTGCGCGAGAAGTACGGCCTCACCGCCGCCAACGCCGTCAGCGTCGCGCGGACCCGCCTCGACGCGGATTCCGGCGTCGCGGCCGAGGACCGCAAACGCCTGGCCATCGCCTGACGCCTCAGGCGATCCGGGTCCACGCGGCGACGAACATCCCGTTGCCGTGGAGGTCCTGTGGCCAGAGTGTCACCGTGGGCGCCCGCTTGGGCAGGATCGGCTCAAGAACCATGGGCAGCGGGCGCATCTGCGGGAAGATTTTCGAGAACTTCTCCGCCAGCTCCGTCGTTTCGCGCCGGGCCAGAGAGCACACCGCGTAAACCAGCTTCCCCCCGGCCTTCAGCACCGCCGAGGCGTTGATCAGCAGCGTGAGCTGAATCTGCGCCAGTTCATGCAGGTCCTCCACCGTCGTCGTCCAGCGCGCGTGCGGGTTCCGCCCCCACGTGCCGATCCCGGTGCATGGGGCGTCGACCAGGATTCCGTCGAACAACGTCTTGGTCGGCAGCCGTTCCGAGCCGTCCCAGAGCCGTTCCCGGTAATTGAACACACCCGCGCGCGCGGCCCGTTTCTTCAGTTGCGCCAGCCGCCACTCCGCGCGGTCGCTCGCCCAGATCAGCCCCGTGTTCCGCATCAGGCCGCTGAGGTGCAGCGTCTTGCCCCCTTCCCCCGCGCAGGCGTCCCACCAGGTCTCGCCCTCCTTGGGCGCGCACAGGTGGGCCACCGCCTGGGAGGCGATGTCCTGGATTTCAAAACGCCCCTCCTTGAACAGCGGCGTGTTGAACAGGTCCCGCGTCCCGGAGTATTCCAGCGAATCGGGCAGCGGCCCCGGCGAGCAGTCCCCCAGCGCGTCCGCCAAGGCCGCGCCCTCGCCCACGCGCGCGCGCAGCCAGAGCTTCGGGTGCGCCTGCAATTCCCGCAGCCACGCCGCCGGCCGCTCCATGTGCCCGCGCGTCCAGCCGGGGACCGCGCGGGGCGCCAACTCCTGCTCCGTGAATTTTTGCGGCGTCGCCTGGTACTCGGCGTCCAGGTCCACCGCCTGCTGGATTTGCCGCACGATCGAGCTCGTGCGCGTCAGCCATCCATGCCACCGGTAATACGCGAACACGCACCGCGTCACGTCGCGCCGCCCCTCCGGCGTCGGCCGGTCCTTCGCGAATCGGAGCCGCAGCGCGTCGTCCGCCGCGTTCTCCTCGGTCACCGACGCGATGATCTCCGACGCCACCGTCAGGACCTGCCGGTGGATTCGCACCCCGTGCGGATCCAGCCGCGGCGGCCCGCTTTGCCGGGCCGGGCTCGTTTGCGCAAACGCGGGCTTGCGGGATCCGGGCCGCGTGAACCCGCCTATCCCGGCGGGGCCGAAGGCCGGGCGCGCGGGCGCGGTGCGGGGCGCTGACGCCCGGGCTTTATTTGGCTTTTCCACAATGTTTGTTTGCCGGGGCTAACCCTGGCCAATGATCTGCCGCAGCACGTACGGCAAAATCCCGCCATGCCGGTAATATTCGATCTCGATCGGGGTGTCGATCCGGCACCGGACCGGCACCTTTTCCACGCGCCCATCCGCGCGGTTGATCTGCAGGGCGAGCTCCTGCTGCGGGCGCAGCGTGTCGTCCAGCCCGGCGATGTCATACGTCTCGGTCCCGATGAGCCCCAGCGTCTGGGCGGTGATCCCCTCGTGGAACTGCAGCGGCAGCACCCCCATGCCGACCAAGTTCGAGCGGTGGATCCGCTCGAAACTTTGCGCCACCACCGCGCGCACGCCCAGCAGCGCCGTCCCCTTGGCCGCCCAATCCCGCGAGCTGCCAGTCCCATATTCCTGCCCGGCGAACACGATCAGCGGCGTCTCCGCCGCCTGGTACTTCTCGCACGCCTCGTAAATCGACATGCGCTCCCCGCTCGGCTGGTGCACCGTCACCCCGCCTTCCACGCCGGGCACCATCAGGTTCTTGATCCGCACATTGGCGAAGGTGCCCCGCACCATCACGCGGTCATTGCCCCGCCGCGCCCCATAGCTGTTGAAGTCCTCCACTTTCACCCCTTCCTTCTGCAGGTAAATTCCCGCCGGCGAGGAGGCCTTGATTGCCCCGGCCGGGCTGATGTGGTCCGTCGTCACCGAGTCCCCGAAGATCGCCATCGGGCGCGCCCCGCGGATCTCCCCGATCGTCCCGGATTTCATCGTGAAGCTGGTGAAAAACGGCGGCTCCTGGATGTAGGTGGACGTCTCGTCCCACTTGTAGAGATTGCCCTTGGAGGCCGGCACGTCGTTCCACATCGGGTTCTGCGCCGCGAAATCCGAATACATCCTCCGGAACGTCTCCGGGTTGAACGCCGTCTTCATCAGGTCGCGCACCTCCTGCAGGGTGGGCCAGATGTCCCGCAGGAACACTGGCTGCCCTTCGCTGTCCGTCCCCAGCGCGTCCTTCGTCAGGTCGATGTCCACCCGCCCCGCCAGGGCGAACGCCACCACCAGCGGCGGGCTCATCAGGAAATTGGCCTTCACGCTCTGGTGCACCCGGGCCTCGAAATTCCGGTTGCCCGACAGCACGCTCGCCGCGATCAGGTCGTTGGACACCACCACCTCCTCAATGCGCGGGTCCAGCGGGCCGGAGTTCCCAATGCACGTGGTGCAGCCGTACCCCACCGTCTGGAATCCCAGCCGGTCCAGGTAGGTCTGCAACCCGGCTTGGGCCAGATATTCCGTCACCACCCGCGAGCCCGGCGCCAGCGAGGTCTTCACCGTCGGCCGCACGGTCAGCCCCTTGTCCACCGCTTTCTTGGCCAGCAAGCCGGCCGCCAGCATCACGCTGGGGTTGGACGTGTTGGTGCAGCTCGTGATGGCCGCGATCAGCACATCGCCATGGCCCAGGTCAATCGACCGGCCGCCCAGCGGCTTGTCCGGCGTTTTCGCCACCCGGTCCGGCGTGGGCCGGTTGTTCATCATCTCCACCTCCGTCTGCGGGCTGGTGGACTGTTCGGACTGCTTCGGCTGCGCGCCGGGCGTCGATTCCGGCGCCTGGGCTCCGCCGCCCGCCACCTGGACCTGCTGCCGGTCCCACCCCGTCGCCAGGTGGACCCGCTTGCCCATCTCCTCGGCGGGCTTGTTGTATCCGCTCTCGTTCACCGGCTTTTGGAACAGCTCCGTGAAGCGGCTCTTCAGGTTCGGCAGCTCGATGCGGTCCTGCGGGCGTTTCGGCCCGGCCACGCTTGGATTCACGTCGCCCAGGTTCAGGTCCAAAACCTCCGAATACACCAGGTCATTGCGCTCCGGCATGCCGAACATCCCCTGCGCCTTGAAATAATTGCGGAACGTGTCCACATGCTCCTTGCTGCGCCCCGTGTGCAGCAGGTACTGGCAGGTCTCCTCGTCGATCGGGAAGAAACCCATCGTGGCCCCGTACTCCGGCGCCATGTTCGCGATGGTCGCGCGGTCCACCACCGGCAGCGCCGCCGCGCCCGGACCGAAGAACTCCACAAATTTCCCCACCACCTTCGCCTTCCGCAGCATTTGCGTGATCGTCAGCGCCAGGTCCGTCGCCGTCACCCCTTCGTTCAGCGCGCCCGTCAGGTGAACGCCCACCACGTCCGGCGTCAGGAAGTAAACCGGCTGCCCCAGCATCCCCGCCTCCGCCTCGATGCCGCCCACCCCCCAGCCAACAATCCCCAACCCCTTGATCATCGTCGTGTGCGAATCGGTCCCCACCAAGGTGTCCGGATAAAACACGCCCCCCTTTTCCAGCACCCCTTTGGCCAGGTACTCCAGGTTCACCTGGTGCACAATCCCGATCCCGGGCGGCACCACTTTGAAGCTGTCAAACGCCTGCATGCCCCACTTCAGGAACTGGTAGCGCGTCTGGTTGCGCTTGAACTCCATC
>CAZSXX010000277.1:0-6276 GCA_964611245.1 uncultured Verrucomicrobiota bacterium
GGAAGCAACTCGCTGAACCACGCGCCGCTCTGCCCGTATTGCTTGAAGCTGAAGGGCGATTTCATCAGGGGTCCGGGGTTCCCGTTGAAGACATCGATCTGGATTTTTTGGCCATCCCGTTTGGTCAACTCGGGCTTGGGGTCGAAAAGATCAACGGAGCTGGGGGCGCCCTCCATGAACAGCCAGATGATCGATTTCGCCTTGGGGGCGTAATGCGGGGCGAGCGGGGCCATTGGATCGACCGCGCGGGCGGAGGGCGCGTCGGCGGCGGCGAGGAGATCGGCCAAGGCGAGCATGCCGCAGCCGGCCCCGGCTTTCTTCAGGAAATCGCGGCGGTTGGAGAAGGGTTCGAACCGGCCGCAGTGGTGGGATGGGGTTTGCATTTCAATCCACGTAAATAAACTCGTTCATGGCGAAGATGACTTGGCAGAGGTCCGCCAAGGCGAGATCCGGCTCGCCGCCCCGACGTTGGACCTGGGCCGCGACAAAGGCGGTGGCCGATTCAAGTTCGCGGCCGCTCGGATCCCGCGCGAGCGCCAGCCGCCACGCTTCCCTGATTGGCTCCTCCGACTTGGAGATTCGCCCCGCAAAATCGATGGCGCGGGCCCGGACGAAGCGGTCGTTCAGGAGCGCGAGGGCCTGCGGGGCCACGGTGGTGTTGTCGCGGCGCCCGCAGCTGGCCTGTGCGTCCGGCCCGTCGAACGCCTGCATGAAGGGCTGCTGGACCACACGTTTGTGGAAGAGGTAAATGCTGCGCCGCCGGGAGGCATTGTTTTCCTTGAGGTTTTTTGGGTAGGGATCCTTCATGTTGCGGGCTTGGATCGCCTCGGCGGGGATGGGGGCCTTGACGGCGGGCCCGAACATTTCGAGGTTGAGCGCGCCGCTGGTGGCGAGCATGGAGTCGCGCAAGATTTCCGCCTCGATCCGCTGAGGGCGCTTGCGCCAAAGGAGGCGATTGTCGGGATCCACGGCGGATTTCTTTTCGTCGAAGGAGCCATCCTGGAGGTAGGCGGCGCTGTTCATGATCAGCCGGTGCAGGGGCTTGAGCTTCCAGCCGCCTTTCACGAATTCTGAGGCCAAATATTCCAACAATGCAGGGTGCGTGGGCGGGTCGGCCCGGACGCCAAAATCGTTGACCGTCCGCACCAAGCCCTCGCCGAAGTGATGCTGCCAGACGCGGTTGACGATCACGCGGGCGAGGAGGTTGCCCGCGCCATGCTCGGTGTCGGCCAGCCAGGCGGCGAGGGCGGAGCGCTGGTGCGTCGAATCAGGCCGGCGGGCGTGGGCCTGGGCGCTGGCCCAGTATTCCTCGGGCGATTTGCCGCGCGTGAGGGCGGTCAAGAAGCCGAGGGGCGCGGGTTCCCCCTTGGACCGAAAGTCCCCGCGCGCGAGGAGGAAGTTTTCGCGAGGCTGGCCGCTGAAATCGGCGAAGCCAAACGCGGTGGGCAGAGCCTTTGGCTTGCGGGCCTCGACCGCCTTGATTTCATTGGTGTCCTTCGCCTTTTTTGCGGCGTCCAGCTCCCCTTTCCACTTCGCCAAGGCGTCCCGGTTCCGCCGGGCCTCGTCCAGCGGGGCCAGGGCGATTTCGGCGCGGTCGCCGCTGTTGAAGGCGCTGAGCATCCGGTAGTAATCGCGGCGGGGAATGGGGTCGTATTTGTGGTCATGGCAGCGGGAGCAGGCGAGCGTGAGCCCCAGCATGGCCGAGCCCGTGGTGGCGATCATGTCGTCGAGCTCGTTGAAGCGGGTCCGGGTTCGCTCCTCCTCCATGAGGTTGTTGGGGAGGGCCGCGTGGGTGCCGGCGGCGATGAAACCGGTGGCGGCGATGGCGCGGGGATTCTCCGCGTCCAACTCGTCCCCGGCCAGTTGCCATTTGGCGAAGGTGTTGAATGGAATGTCCTCGTTGAGGCTCTGAATGACGAAATCGCGGTAGTGATGCGCGGTGGGGCGGTCCGCGTCGCCCTCCTGGCCGTCGCTGTCGGCATAGCGGGCCACATCGAGCCAATGGCGGGCCCAACGTTCCCCGTAATGCGGGCTGGCCAAGAGGTCGTCCACCAAGGAGGCGACGGCTGTTTTTGGATCCCGCGCGTGGGCGTCCGTGAACTGGGCGGCTTGCGCCGGGGTTGGCGGCAGGCCGGCGAGGCCGAAATAAATGCGCCGGACCAGCACCCGCCCGGGGGCTGGCGGGGCGGGTGAAAGGCGCGCTTTTTCGAGGCGTTCGAGGATGAAGCGGTCGACCGGGGTCCGGACGGCCCGCGCGTTTTTGACTTTGGGCGGCGTGGGATTGGCCAAGGGCCGGTAGGCCCAGTGGTTGCGGTCGTCATCGGTGACGGACATCTCGGAGCGGGCGGCGGTGGCCGGGCCCGCCCAGTTCGCCCCCGCATCGATCCATCGTTTCAAAAGCTCAATCTGCGCGGTGGGGAGGCCATCCCCTTTCGGGGGCATCCGCGCATCGCTGTCGCTGGAGGTGACCAGTTTGATGAGCCGACTTTTGGAGGCGTGCCCGGGAATGATCGCCTTTTCGCCGGAGTCGCCTGTTGCGAAAGCGCCTTCTTTCGAGTCGAACCGCAGCCCGCCTTTTTGTTTTTCGGGCCCATGGCATTTGAAACAATGCCGCTCGAGCAGGGGGCGCACCTCCGAGGCAAAATCCGGCGCCGCCGCCCGCAGCGCAGGCGCGAGCAGGGCGCAGGCAACGAGGGTCGGAACGATGTGCATCGCCCGGCAATTTACGCCCGAGGTTCCCCGAATTCGATCTTTTTTCATCGCGCTCAATTTGGCCGCCGGACTGGGTTTATGGCTGGCGGATGATGCGGTAAAAACGGTTGCCGGCCTCGATGGGGATTGAGACGGCCGGTTGGTTATCTTGCGCGGTGATTTCGCCGGCGTTTTGCCAGGTCGTGGGTTGGGCGAGGTCCAGGGTGGACTGGATTTGGAATGACGCCCCTGGTTGCGCGGGCCATGACAGGCGCAGGGAAGCTTGGTCGAGGGTGAAGGCCACCGGGAAATTCAGCGTGTTGGGCGCCCCGGGGGTTGGGAAGGGGAATGTGACGATGCTCGAGGTCCCGTCCGGGAAACGGCCGGCGGAGACGCCTTCCAGTTGCGAGGGGTAGCTGACGGAATGAAGGCGTGCGCCAGCGGCGTCGTAAATCGAGATGGCGCCGCCGTCCGCCGGCAGCTTGAAGTCGAGTTCCCCCGGGGATTCATCCGCGAAGAGACGCAAATGTCCGCCTGGGGCGAGAAACGTGGGGCGGGTGACTTCAAAAATTTGAGAGGACACGCCGAGGAACAAGCCGCGCAAATCCACCGGCAATCCAGTGTGCGTGTTGTGCAATTCGAGCCAGTCCGCGCCGTCCGCGGGAGCCCGGGCGAGCCATTCGTTCACGACCAGGCTGGAGACCGGGCCGGTTTCGGCGGGGGAGTTTTCGCCGCCGGGCGTTGGCCAAGCCAAGCTCCAGTCCGAGCCGACCCGGCCGAAGGAATAGCCAGCCGCCTGCGGCCCCGTTGAGCGGGCATCAACTCGACTTTTGCTGGCATCGCTCAGCACGTAGGAATCCCCGTCGGAATCCAAGGCGAAGGAGGCGTGGAGGCCGGGGGCGTTGACCTGCTTGTCGCAGAAAACCACAAGGAATGCCTGCGGCGCCAGTTGCAGGCCCGCCGGGAAAATGAAGCGGTTGGAGTTTCCGACTTTCCAGAGTGTCCAGCCGCCGAGGTCGACCGTCGTTTCCGTGGTGGAGCGGAGTTCAATGAAATCGGCGCTGTTGGGGGAGGAGGCGTAGATTTCATTGATGACGACGGGGGGAGGCGGTGGCGGAGGATTGGGCTGGCCCGGCGTCCCGTGGGTCGCGGCGCTGGCCTGCCAGTTGGCCGGGTCGGAAGGGTCATCCAACGGGTTGACAACGACCAGGGAACGGCCGCCGCCATCGGCTTCCACCGGCCACCCGGCTTCGTCGTCGTAGGAAACCGACGTGATCGTGCGTCCATCCGGGCGAACCAAGGCAAGACGTTCCCCTCGATTCACGAGTTGTCCACCAAAGTGGGCGAAGGGCGTCACGCCGCCGTAGCGGGCACGCCAGCTCGCCGGATTTTGAGAGGACGCGAGGACGATGATTTGGCCGGGGGCCAGTGTGGTTTGGGGCGGAAAAATGTAATCGACGCCGGTGATGTAAAACCCGCCCACGTCGACCGGGAGGTCGGAAAGGTTCCGCAATTCCAAGAACTCGTATTCGTCACCCGGCGGCTCCGGGTTGTACATGATCTCAGTGAACCGCAGGGGAATGCGCGGGGAGCTGTCCGAGAACACCGATTCCGCCAGCGCACTCCAAGTCCCGCCCGCGAGCGTTCGCGCCTTCACCACGGCGCCGCGGCCAAGGGATATTGGCCCAGCGTAGGCTTGGGCTGCGGTGGATGGCGCGCCGTTGCCCGGGACGCGCGGGTCGACGCCATTCGTGGTGAAATAGATCGTGGCGGATCCCGTTATGGCCAACCGGAAACCCGGGCCGATGGGCCCGCCTTGCTGGCTGAAGACGGGAGCGTTCACGGACGGATAGAGGCCGGCGGATCGAAGCTGGTTCAGGACTGTCGCGGTTCGGTTGGGAAAGTAGGAATTGGTCAGCCGGGCCTGTTCGGCGGTCCATTGCACATTGCGCTGGTACAGTTCGTAGGGGGCGGTTTGATATTGGTGGACATCGCGGCGGTAATCGCCCCAGCGGGCGGATTCGGCGAGGATTGGGAGGGCAATTGCGCGGGTTCGGTTGGCGTAGCGCGCCGCCGCCGCCGACGGGGTCAGGGCCCCGTTGTGGAAGAAATGTTTTTGCACGCGGTCCGCGAAGGCCAGCTTGTATTCGGCGCTGGCCAGGAGCTTGGTGTGCAGGCCCGACGGGACGTCCGTGTTGGCGACCCGGTTGATCCCCGCGTCGCCCAGGATCAGTTCGCCGTCCCACGGGACATACTTGAATCCGGACGACCCGTTTTTGGGCCGGAGGGTGTACCAATTCTTGTTCAGGCCCCAATCCTCGTGCCCGCCGTAAAAGTGAAGGAGCATGTAGTCGATGAACTGCTGCATGTCCAGGTAGCCCTTCATGGTGTTGTACTGATTTGCGTCCGCGAGGTTGGAAAGTCCGAGCATCGCGTTGTACGCGGCCATCGAGCCATCGACGACGGAGCCTTCGTTGACGACGTCGTAATCCTCTTTCTCGCCGCCGAGGTAGCCCGCGCCGAACGACCCGTCGGGCCGCTCGGTGGGTTCATAAATGCCCCAGTACAAGCCGTTGATGTAGAGGTGGACGTAGCGATTGTGGCTGGCCAGGCCACCCATGGCGCGCATCGAATCCTTCATCCAGGCGTCGCGGATGCGCTGGCCCCGCTGGCGTTGCGTCGGGTTCCAATGCATCCATGAGACGTTGAAATCCGCGCGGAGCACGAGGGTGTCGAATTCCTCGAGCGGGGAATCCGGGAACATCTGGTAGCGGAGCTTGGCGGGCCCATAGTCCCCCTTGAACACCACACGGAGCGGGTGTTTCGCCGTTTTGACCGGCTCCCGCGCCGCGTTTCCCTGGACTTGGATGCCCGCGTCCACCTGGAACCCCCCGCCGTCCTGCGCGATGAACTCCACGGAGCAGGGCCGTTCCCACGAGGGGCCGCGCGTGAGGGGATGGGTGTAGATTCCGTTGGAGGGCCCAAACATGTCATCCATCTTGATGGCGACGGAGAGGATCGGAAGGGCCTGCAACGCGGCTTTCATCTCCCCGCGATAGGCGGGCGCGTTGACGATTTCGGGGTCCATTTCGTAATCGGATGGATATCCCGCGTTGACGGTGGGCCCGACGGGGAAGCCGGGCGGGTTGTTTGGTTGGGCCAGGACTTGGTCCAAAAAAATGTAGGATGCCGTGAGCGTTTCGGAGGGGAGGTAGCCCGTCCGGAAGGCGGCCGCGCGCAGGATTGTGGTTTTGGTGATGTTCAGGGGGCCGGTGTACACTTGGCCGTTGCCTTGTGTGGGCTCGCTCCCGTCGAGCGGGTATCGGATCGTGACTGCGGGAACGGCGTTGGTGATGGCCAGCGTGAAGGCGGCGTCAAATGTCCCGCGCTTGACGCTGGGTTTCAGGTTTGGAATCAGGCCGACGATCGCTGTGGAGCCGTTGGCGGCCCGGGGCGTTGGCGACTGGAAGTATCGCCAGGCGCCCTGCGCATCCAAGCCGTAGGAATGATCGTTGCGCTGGACGGGAAAGTGGAGCTGTGTGGCGGGCCGGCGCGGGGATTCGGAGTTGAACAGACCCAGGAATT
>CAZSXX010000278.1:0-6250 GCA_964611245.1 uncultured Verrucomicrobiota bacterium
CAGTTCTTCATCAAAATGACCGCCGTCGTCGCCGCCGCCTATTTCGCCCTCCAGTTGCCCGAGGTCGGCGGCCTGGCCGGCCTCGTCGAGAAAGTCGGCGCGCTCAAGGGCCCGGGTGGCCTCAATTACCTCTCCGTCCTCCCGGACTTCTCGAACAACTGGGACATGGCCATCGCCATATTCATCATGCCCATCGCCATCCAATGGTGGTCCGTCTGGTATCCCGGAGCCGAGCCCGGCGGCGGCAGCTACATCGCCCAGCGCATGCTCGCGTCCAAGTCGGAGAAAGACTCCCTGGCCGCCGTCCTCTTTTTCAACATCGCCCATTACGTCATCCGCCCATGGCCCTGGATCCTCGTCGCCCTCGCCTCCCTCCTGGTCTATCCAAACTTGAGCGACATTCAAAAAGCGTTCCCGAACCTCGACCCGACCCTGATCGGCCACGACATCGCCTACCCGGCCATGCTCAAGTTCCTCCCCGTCGGCTTCGCCGGCTTGATGGTCGGCGGCCTGATTGCGGCCAACTCCTCCACCATCCTGACCCACCTGAATTGGGGCGCCTCCTACTTGGTCCACGATTTTTATCGCCGCTTCATGCGCAAGAACGCGTCCGAACATCACTACGTCACCGCCGGCCGCGTGGTCACCGTCCTCCTGTTCGTCGTCTCCGCCGGCGTCGTTTACCTGCTGGACACCGCCCGCGACACCTTCGACATCATGCTCCAGATTGGCGCCGGCACGGGCCTGCTTTACCTCGTGCGCTGGTTTTGGTGGCGCGTCAACGCCTGGTGCGAAGTCGTCGCCATGATCAGTTCCTTCGGCATTTCCGTCCTGTTCCTGGTCCTCGCGAAAAACGGCGTCTTCCAAACCACCACCCACAAGCAATTGCTGATCACCGTCGCCTTCACCAGTGTCTGCTGGATCCTCACGGCCTATCTCGCGCCCGCCACCGACCGCCAGACCTTGATCGCGTTTTACCGCAAGACCCGTCCCGCCGGCCCCGGCTGGGAGCCCATCCGCCGCGAGGCGGGCGAGCTCGGCGACGGCCCCGTCGACGACATCCCCCGCGCCCTGCTGGGCTGGACCGCCGGCTGCTCGCTCGTTTGGAGCCTGCTCTTCATGCTCGGCAATTTCCTCTACGGGCGCTACACCCCGGCCCTCGTCCTGTTGGCCATCTCGATCGTGAGCGGCGCCATCCTCATCCGCATCGTCAACCGCATTTGGTCCACCAGCTCGGACAATTGACCGCATTCCCTCAGGCCATGCAATTCACTTGTCTCCGCCACCCGAAATTCTAAAATCTCCGCCATGCGAAAACTTCTTGTCCTGTTCGCCGCGCTTTGCGTCAGCGCCGCCGCGGCCGCCGAAGCCCCGTGGCGCTCCCTGCCCCTGATCGCCAACGGCAAGGTCGACCCAAACTGGATCCACATCGGTTACGGCGGCTGGGCCATCGAGGATGCCTCCATCCGCACAGACCCCGACGCCAAGGGCCTCGGCCTGCTCGTCTACAAAAAGGAGAAGATTGGCAACTGCCAGGTCCGGCTCGTCTTCAAGACCAAGGACGCCCGCTCCAACTCCGGATTTTATATCCGCATCGACGACGGCATCCTTGACCAAATCACCCAGCCCGGCGCCGCCTTTGAACGCGACGCCTCCGTCAAGCCAACTGAGGAATCCTCCAAAAAGGTCATGGCCTCCGCCGAGCGCGAGGAAGGCCCATGGTTCGCCGTCCATCGCGGCTTTGAAGTCCAGATCGCGGGCACCGGCGATTCGAGGCACGGCACCGGCTCAATTTATTCCCTGGCCGCATCCAATGGTTCGTCGGTCGCCCCGCACGGCACTTGGCGCACCATGATCGTCACCCTCGATGGCGACCGCGTTTTCGTTGACCTCGACGGCAAGCGCGTCACCAGCTTCGATTCCTCCGCCAAGGATTTGCCCCCGCAAAAAATTTACCACGAGCCCAAGCGCGGGCCCAAACGCCCGCAAGTCGGCTACATCGGCCTGCAAACCCACGATCCCGGCGACATTGTCTGGTTCAAGGAAATCAGCGTCCGGCCCCTGCCCTCCGCGGCGGCCAAATAACCGCCGCTAGTTCCTGCCAGTTCGAGGCGGACGCGCGGCCGACGGAACTACGTTTGCCCGCGCCGCATACGCCTCCCATTTCGTGGCCAACTCTTGGACGCGTTCCGGTTGCTCGCCCGCGAGGTCGCGCGCCTCCGTCCGGTCCGCCTCCATGTCATACATTTCCCATGCCTTGTTGGCTTTCGCCACCAGTTTCCATTTCCCGTCCCGCACCGCGCGGTTCCCCTCGTGTTCCCAGAAAATCGGCGCGGCCCGCTTCAACGTCCCGCCCGTGAACGCCGGGCGCAGGCTCACTCCCTCCATCGGCTTGATTTTTTCCCCGCCCCGTTCAGTCGGATAGTTCGCCCCCGCGAGGTCCACAAACGTGGCCATCAGGTCGATCAGGTGCGCGGGCTCCGCCACCAATTGATTGCGCCGGGCCGCCGCGATCCCGCCAGGCCAATGCGCGATCAGCGGCGTGCTGATGCCCCCTTCGTGGACCCAATGCTTGTACTCGCGGAATGGCGTGTTGCTCACGTTCGCCCATCCCCGCCCATACGCGACATACGTGTCCGGCCCGCCCGGCATCACGCCGTAACCTGCCCGCACGGGCCAACCGTCACGCGTCTGCTTGGGAATGCTCCCGTATTGCGGGTCATCCTTCCCCATCGGCGGCAGCGTGGGCTTGTCTCCGCGCGGCTTGGCCTCCGCCCCTCGGCCCGTCCCCTCCGCGCATCCCCCGTTGTCCTGCAGGTATAAAATCAACGTGTTCTCAAATTGCCCGCGCGCCTTCAATTCCCCGACGATCCGCCCGATCGCTTGGTCCATCGAATCGATCTGCGCGGCGTAAACCTCCATGCAGCGGCTTTCGAACTCCCGGTTCTTCACCTCCGTCCAATCGTCGGACGGCGGCGCATGGCCCCAGCTCTCCTTCACCAAGCCCATCCGCTTTTGCGCCTCCCAGCGGGCCTTGCGGACCGGCTCATACCCGCCGTCGTAGCGGCCCTTGTATTTGGCGATGTCCGCCTCCTTCGCGTGCAGCGGCCAATGCGCCGCCGTGAAGGACACATACATGAAAAACGGCTGCTGGCCATGCTCCCGCGCGTGCTCCCCCAGGAACCGCGCCGCATGCTCGCCGATCGCGTCCGTGTAATAATACTCCTTCGGCTGGTATTCCGGATCATTCGCCGCCGTGATCAGCGTGTTGTCCCGCACCAGCGAACTCGGGTCAAAAAAACTGCCCGCCCCATGGATCGTCCCATAGTACCGGTCGAACCCACGCTGCAGCGGCCAATTCCCGGTCTTTTCCAGCGCCTTCGCGCCCGCCCCCGGCGTCACATGCCATTTTCCCACCGCATACGACCGGTATCCCGCCGGTTTCAACACCTCCGGGATCGTCGCGCACTGCTTGTTCAACGTCCCCCGGTAACCCTCCACCCCGCGGTCCTCCATCATGTGCCCGACCCCCGCTTGGTGCGGATACAGCCCGGTCAACAGCGCCGCCCGCGTCGGGCAGCACCGCGCCATGTTGTAGAACTGCGTGAATCGAACCCCGTTCGCGGCCAGCGAGTCCAGGTGGGGCGTCTTGATCTCCGACCCATAGCACCCAATGTCCGAGAACCCCACGTCATCGGATAGGATCACCACGATGTTTGGCCGCCGCCCCTGCTCCGCCGCCCCAATCCCCACCACCAAATGCGCCGCCAGCAAAATCAAAACACGCAGGATCATGGCCCATCTTTTCCCCCCAATTCGCGCCCGAAGCAAGCAGTTCCAATTCCATCGCGTCGGCCCTCCGCGGCGAAGGCGCTCGAAAATCCTTTTTGCTTCCAGCCCGCCGCAATATCCTGCGCCCGCGTGGTCAACGTCATTTGCATGAAATGGGGCACGAAATTCGGCCCCGAGTATGTCAACCGCCTGCATTCCATGGTGTCGCGCCACCTCTCCCTTCCCCATCATTTCGTTTGCTTCACCGACAACCCGGATGGCCTCAATCCGGGAATCCGCGCGCTGCCGCTTCCCACTATGTATCTGCCCGAAGGCGCCGAGCGCGGCTGGCGCAAGCTGTCCACCTTCACCGCTCCGCTCGCGGACCTCGCCGGCCCCACGCTTTTCCTCGATGTCGACATTGTCATCGTCGGCTCCCTCGACGGCTTTTTCGAGCACTCCGGCGCTTTCTGCATCATCAAAGACTGGGCCCGCCCTTGGCGCGTCACCGGCAACTCCTCCGTCTACCGTTTCCAGGCCAACGCGCATTCCGACATCTTCGCCCAGTTTCTCGCCCGGATTGACCAGGTGAAAAAGGAGGTGCGCAACGAGCAGGAATATCTCTCCCGCGAAATCCACAAACAGGGCAAGCTCGCCTACTGGCCTTCCGAATGGTGCGTCAGCTTCAAATACAGTTGCATCCCCCGCTTCCCCCTGAATTTCCTGCTCACCCCGAAAATTCCCCCCAACGCCCGCATCGTCGTGTTCCACGGCAAGCCCACCCCCGCCGACGCATTGGCGGGTCACGGCAAAGGCGTCATTCGCCATGTCAAGCCCACCCGGTGGATCGCCGAGCATTGGCGGTGACGGATGAACTTCGCCTACCGCCTCCTGCGCGCTTATCGCGGCTATTTCCTCCCCTCCCACCACCGCGCCTTTCGCGAGGCTCTCCGCCTCGGCGCGCCGTGCCCGGGCGATGACCAGCGAAAATTTGTATTCTTTGATTTCACCAATCCCGAGGTCGATCTCGA
Organism: uncultured Verrucomicrobiota bacterium; assembly: GCA_964611245.1. Lineage (GTDB taxonomy): Bacteria > Verrucomicrobiota > Verrucomicrobiia > Limisphaerales > SXQI01 > CAZSXX01. The sequence continues at coordinate 4,803 of CAZSXX010000278.1, forward strand.
CGCGGGCCGCTACGTCTTCGCCCTCGTCCGGGAGTTTGAACTGAACGGCTTCACCAGTTGTTATCGCCGCCATTTCCCATTCCTTTCCAACATGCGCTACAAGCGCTGCAAAAGCCTCCTTCTGGACCAACCATTCCGCGTCGCGGCCGATCCCTCCGAGTTGCCGCCCGGTTCCCTCGCCGCCATCGTGACGGATCGCGAATCCGTTCATTCCGCCGCTGCGAAATTACTCCAGATTTCGTACGACCTTCGCCTTCCCCGCCTTCCCAACGAGGCCGTCCTTCCCTTCAAGCCCTACCCCCTCCTGTATCCTCACCTCGCCGCCGTGGAGACAATCAACCTTGGCCAGCCTCGGCCCTGGCGCGCGTTCTTTGCGGGCACCGTCAATCCGCGCTACGCCCGCCCCGCCCTCCGCCTGTTGTTCGGCAAAATGTCCCGCGTCGAAACCCTCGACGTCCTCCGGAACGGCCTGCGCCCGGACGAATTCCACGCGCTTAAATCCACGGATGATCCCATCTCGTCTCCCAAGTTCGTGCTCGCCGGCGCCTCAGTCCGCATCCCCGCCGTCGATTGGTTCCCCACGCTCGCCCGGGGGGATTTCTTCCTCGCAGCCCCCGGCGGCGCCATGCCGATTTGCCACAACGTCGTCGAGGCCATGGCCGTCGGCGCGATCCCCATCCTCGAATACCCCGAATACCTTGATCCACCCCTGCGCGACGGCGTCAATTGCCTCGCCTTTGTCGGCCCCGAAGGCCTGCTCGAAGCCATGCGGCGCGCCTTGAAGATGGACCGTCCGGAAATCCTCCAACTCCGCCGCGCCGCCCTCGCCTACTATCGCGAACATTTGGCGCCTGGCGCCTTCGCCCGCAAATTCCTCGCCGCCCCGGAGCCCTCATGGACCCTGCTCTTCAACGCGCCGCTCACCCCGCGCGGCCGCTGATCAGCTATTGAATTGCAGCCGGTGCAGGTTGGCGTAAACGCCGTCATGCGCGACCAACTCGGCGTGGGTCCCCATCTCGGCGATCTCCCCGTCCCGCATGGCCACGATCAGGTCCGCCTTCTGGATGGTCGAAAGCCGGTGCGCGATGCAGATGGTCGTCCGCCCCACCATCAACCGCTCCAGCGCCGCCTGCACCGCCCGCTCCGACTCCGTGTCCAGCGCGCTGGTCGCCTCGTCCAGGATCAAAATCGGCGCGTTCTTCAAAATCGCCCGCGCGATCGCCACCCGCTGCCGCTGCCCGCCCGAAAGCGACACTCCCCGCTCCCCAATGATCGTGTCGTATCCCTGCGGCTTCTCCAGGATGAACTCATGCGCGAACGCATTCCGCGCGGCGGCGACGATCTCCTCCTCCGTCGCGCCCGGGCGGCCCAGCGCGATGTTGTTCCGGATCGTGTCGTTGAACAGGATCGTTTCCTGCGTGACGACGGCGATCTGGTGGCGCAAATCC
>CAZSXX010000279.1:0-1694 GCA_964611245.1 uncultured Verrucomicrobiota bacterium
GCCGGGCAGATCGCCCTCGATTCCATCTCCCTGACCGTCCGCGCCCAACCCGCGGCGATCCTCAAAATCGCTGTGGCGGTCGAACTCCATTGGGACAGCGTGGTTGGGACAAAATACCAAGTGCAATATGCCACCGCGCTGGCCCCCACGGCTTGGCAGAACGCCGGAGCCGTCATCCTCGGCGACGGAACCAGCATGTCGCATTTTGACTCGACACGCCACGACGCCACGCGCATTTATCGGCTTCAGATTCTGCCCTGAGGTTGAGTAGGGCGCTTCTGCGTGCCGCTGAGAATGGATCCACACTTGGCGATTTACTTGGCATTGCCGGGGCTTCGCCAATGCATGAAGCGGCTTTTTCGAAGGCCTCGAGCCTGGCATTTCCCCAATCGTTTTGGGGCGAGGCTCGCCCCCCAAATCGAATTCGAGTCTCTTGAAGGGATTCCTGATTAATTGTGGGGCCGCGAACTGATGCAGCCGGCATATGCGAGGCCGCGGGCCAGGGTTCGCAGACTTGGGTTTAGGGAGGAATCCGCTGATGAGTTGGGCACATTCTTCCAAGAGGGTGGCTATTGGAGAAATGCAAAGCCATCCGGACGGCGCGACACCGCGAAGTCGTGTTCAACGGCAAATGACGCAGACTTGCTGCAATATATGGCGTTCAGCGAGATGCCACGCGGCGCAGTAGGCGTGGCGGCATTTCCTGCAGTGCGCCGCGGGGCGGGTTTCTGAGGGAGGAAGAATTGCTCTTTGATTTTCATTCGTTTCCGCCGCGGATCGAGGAGTTGCCGGACAAGCCGAAAGAGGGGCAATTGCGGGTGGGCCACACGGACGCGCTTTATGGGCGCAGTTCGGGGGGAACCACGCCGAGCGGGTGGAACTGCGAACATCTTCCGTATTTGGTGGAGTTTGACAATTACGGGCGGAGCCGGCGCCCGGGCGAGGCTAGGCAGGGGCGTTTTTGGGTCTGGGGCTGGGACGAAATCACGTGGTTCTCGCAGCAGCCGGAGACCACGCGCAATGACTGGCTGCGTTACGCGTGGAAATGGGTCCGGGAACACGATCCGGACGGCCATTCATGAGAGGAACCCAGGCATGGAGCCGATGGATGTATTGCCCGGCGGCGAACGCAGGGATTGGGACGGGGGGCGATCCAAACAAAATTGCGTGGATCAGGGGATGCGGGTAAAGTGCGCGGGCGACTCGGGAAATCGACCGCATGATTGAGGAATCTGACACGAGATGAAAGCTGGCGACCGGAACGCAAGTCCGGCGCAGCCAGCGTGGACGAGCCGAGTCGGGGACGCCGCCGTCCGTGCGCCCGCGGCGGCATGAGGCCGCTGGAGGGCATGGGAACCAATCCGGGGCCTTTCGATTTGACGACGAGCAAAACTACAACATTCTGAGGAATTAATTTATGTCAACCGAAGCCAAATGCCCATTTCACCACGCGGCCGGAGGCGGCACGTCAAACCGCGATTGGTGGCCGAAACAGTTGAAAGTTGAACTTTTGCGCCAGCATTCGGCGAAGTCGAATCCGATGGGGGAGGGGTTCAATTACGCGAAGGAGTTCAAGAGCCTGGATTTGGCGGCGTTGAAGAAGGATTTGGCGGCGTTGATGACGGACTCGCAGGAGTGGTGGCCGGCGGATTTTGGCCATTATGGGGGATTGTTCATCCGGATGGCTTGGCACA
>CAZSXX010000279.1:1704-6249 GCA_964611245.1 uncultured Verrucomicrobiota bacterium
GTTTTTTACTTCGTGTTGTTTGGGCCGGGGGGGGGTAGTAAGGGTTTGGGGTCGGGGGGGGGCGGGGGAGGCCGTGGGCAGCAACGCTTCGCGCCGCTCAACAGCTGGCCGGACAATGTGAGCCTGGACAAGGCGCGCCGTTTGCTTTGGCCAATCAAGCGCAAATATGGACGGAAAATTTCGTGGGCCGACCTGATGATTCTGGCCGGAAACGTGGCTTTGGAAACCATGGGCTTCAAGACGTTTGGGTTCGCCGGGGGGCGTGAGGACACCTGGGAGCCGGATCATGACGTGTATTGGGGCGCGGAGACCACCTGGTTGGGCGGGGACATCCGCTACGCGCACGGTTCGCCCGGGGTGGCGACGGCCGGGGGGCCGCTGGTGTCCGACGACGACGCGGATGGGCAGGTGCATGGGCGCAAGTTGGAAAATCCGTTGGCGGCGGTCCAGATGGGGTTGATTTACGTGAACCCGGAGGGTCCGGACGGGAATCCGGATCCGCTTCTGGCGGCGCATGACATCCGTGAGACGTTTGGGCGGATGGCGATGAACGATGAGGAAACGGTGGCGTTGATCGCCGGGGGCCACACCTTCGGCAAGACGCATGGCGCGGCGGATTCGAGCCATGTGTCGCATGAACCGGAGGCGGCCGGATTGGAGGCGCAGGGGTTGGGCTGGAAGAACAGTTTCGGGACCGGGAAGGGGAGTGACACGATCACCAGCGGGCTGGAGGTGACATGGACCACCACGCCGACGAAGTGGAGCAACGGATTTTTCGAGAGCCTGTTCGGTTACGAATGGGAGCTGACCCGGAGCCCCGGTGGCGCGCAGCAGTGGCGGCCGAAAAACGGCGCCGGGGCCGGCACGGTGCCGCACGCGCATGACCCGTCCAAACGGATCGCCCCCGCGATGCTGACGACGGACCTGGCGCTGAGGGCGGATCCGATTTACGAAAAGATTTCGCGGCGTTTCCTGGAGAACCCGGACCAGTTCGCGGAGGCGTTCGCGCGGGCGTGGTTCAAACTGACGCACCGTGACATGGGGCCACGGGGGCGCTATCTCGGGCCGGAGGTTCCCGCCGAGGAATTGCTGTGGCAGGACCCGATTCCGGCGGTGGATCATCCGTTGATCGACGCGCAGGACATCGCGGCGCTGAAGGGGAAAATCCTCGCGGCCGGACTATCGGTTTCGGACCTGGTCTCCACCGCGTGGGCGTCGGCGTCCACCTTCCGAGGGTCCGACAAGCGGGGCGGGGCGAATGGCGCCCGCGTCCGGCTTGCGCCGCAAAAAGACTGGGAGGCCAACCAGCCGGCCCAACTGGCCAAAACCCTTCGGGCCCTCGAGGGGATCCAGGCCGCGTTCAACGCCGCCGCGTCCGGCGGGAAGAAAGTCTCGTTGGCCGACCTGATTGTGCTTGGCGGGAACGCCGGGGTGGAGAAAGCCGCGCGTGACGGCGGCCACGAGGTCACGGTCCCCTTCGCACCGGGGCGGATGGACGCCGCGCAGGAGCAGACGGAGGTGGAGTCGTTCGCCGCACTGGAACCGACCGCGGACGGGTTCCGCAATTACGTGAAGGGGGGATGCCGCGTGCCCGCCGAGTGGTTGTTGATCGACAAGGCGCAGTTGCTGACCTTGACGGCGCCGGAGATGACGGCGCTCGTGGGAGGACTGCGGGTCCTGAAGGCGAACGTGGGCGGGGCCCCGCACGGCGTGTTCACGCAGCGGCCGGGGACGCTGACGAACGACTTTTTCGTGAACCTGCTCGACATGGGCACGGAATGGAGCCCGGTTTCGAAGGACGCGGCCCTGTTTGAAGGCCGCGACCGCAAGACGGGGGCGGTCAAGTGGACCGGGACCCGCGTGGACCTTATTTTCGGATCCCATTCCGAGCTGCGCGCCCTGGCGGAGGTTTACGGGAGTTCAGACGCGGGAAGGAAGTTCGCCGACGATTTTGCGGCGGCATGGGGCAAGGTGATGAACTTGGACCGGTTCGACTTGGCGGACCGGTAACCGACGCGTGGCGCGCCACACCGGGGGCGCCGGGGTTCATCCCAGCAAGGCCCGGGCGGGCACGCTGGGTGGACCGGCCAGGACGTGGGGAGCCGCAGTTCGGGCCTGCCTTGCGCCGCTTTCGACGGAAAGGCGGCTCGCTCGGTGGGCTGGTGGATTTGCAGGCGGGGAACGCACGGGCCAACTTGTTCCGCAGAGGCGCGACGCATGACGACATTGGAAGGATTGGAGGCGGCCAGCTACGTGGTGACCATTTTCGGGTTGCCGATGGCGATCCTTGTCTTCGCCTGGGAGCAGCGGCGGCAGCGGGAGAATGACCAGGAGGAGATTTACCAGCGGCTGTCGGACGAATACGCCAGTTTCCTGAAACTGGCGCTGGACAACGCGGACTTGCACCTGCTTCGCAAGCAGGGCCGGGAGCCGGAGTTGACCGACGAGCAGCGCGAGCGCAAATACGCGCTGTTCAACATCCTCGTTTCGATTTTTGAGCGTGCCTACATCCTGGTTTATGAGGAGAGGATGGACCGGCAGACCCGCCGCCTGTGGCTTTCTTGGGAGGATTACATGCGCGAATGGTGCCGGCGGAAAGATTTCCGCGAGGTGCTGCCGGAGCTGCTGAAGGGCGAGGACGAGGATTTCGCGGCGAGGATCGGGCGGATCGCGGACGAGGAGTCGGGCAGATCGCAGCCGCCGAAAGCCGCCCGGCGTCACGGAGACGCGGACGATTCCAGTTCATAGAATCAATGGACGGATTATTCGGACTGATCGAATAATCGCTGGCGACCTGGCGTCGCCATCGGAGGAATGACCCCTCAGTCCCCTGGAAAGGGACGGGGGCGGCCAAAGATTGTCGGACGGTGAGCAAGAATTAAGAAGCTCCGGGAGGCCTCCGTGGTTACGGTGTTGAAGTGAAAAGCCGTGCAGAAGCCTTTTCGAGACGGTTTAATCACAGGACAACCATGCATATCAAAAACAAGCCTTCCAAGGCGAGGCCGGTCCGCGTCGGCGCAAAAGCCCGCATCATTTGCGGCACGGACTTCTCCGAAAACGCGCGGCACGCCTGCCGCGTGGCGGCGTGCATGGCGGAGCGGTTGGGCGAAAAGACGCTGCTGGTCCACGCCCTCGACTTCCCGAGCTATGCCACCAAGAACAAGGCCGCCGAGGTTTTCCGGATGGTTTCCGCAAGCAGGCGAGAGGCGCTCAAAAAAGAGGCCGCGAGCCATGGCCAGACTTCCTCCCGGATGGAGGCAAAATTGGCGATGGGAAGCGCGGATGAAGCCTTGGTGGAACTGGCCGCCGATGGATCAACCCGCATGGTGGTGGTCGCATCGGTGGGCCGGCGGGGAGCGGGGCGGTGGTTTTTGGGGAGCACATCGGAGCGCACGGCGGAGCGGGCCACCGTGCCGACGTTGGTGGTGCGGGACGCGGCCCCGTTTGAGGCGTGGACCGCCGGCGAACGGCCCTTGAAAGTTTTCGCCGCATTCAATTTCACCGCCACTTCCGAGGCGGCGCTGCTTTGGGCCAAGGAACTGGTGGCCATCGGCCCCTGCGAGTTGGTGGTGGGTTATGTGGACTGGCCGCCGGAGCAACGGAGGCGCCTGGGCGGCGGTGGATCGCCGCCTTCGGTCGGCAACGGGCCGGAAGTGCAGGCCGTATTGGAGCATGAAGTGGAGGCGCGGGCGGCACAGTTGCTGGGCGGGACTCCCTTCCGGGTGCGCGTGGAGGCCAACTGGGGCCGGCCCGACGTGAGGCTCGCGGAGATGGCCAAGGATGAAGGGGCGGACCTGATTGCCGTGGGCTCGCACCAATATCACGGTTTCGAGCGGCTTTGGCAGTCCTCGGTTTCAAGCGGACTGCTCCACAACGCGACGATGAGTGTGGCGGTGGTGCCGCTTTCCACCCGGGAAAAGCCCGCGACCGCGATCGCGCCCCCGGTCCGGCGCGCGCTTGTCACCACCGATTTTTCGGACTTGGCCAACCACGCGATCCCGCACGCTTACTCGTTGGCGCATGATGGAGGGACGGTCCACCTACTTCATGTGGTGCACCCCGAGGAACTGCCGGAGAATGAGAGATTGAATGGGCCGCGCAACAAGCGATTTGACGCGCAGCATGCCCGGCATGTCCTGGCGTGCACGGAGAAATTGCGCGGCCTGATCCCGGCGGAGGCGGCGCGGCGCGGGGTCCGAACCGAGGTTGAAGTGTCGCAGCACCGGCAGGTGGCGGAGGCCATCGGGCAGGCGGCGGAGCGGATCGGGGCGGATGTCATCTGCATGGGGACGCACGGATGGTCTGGATGGTCAAAAGCGTTGCTCGGCTCGGTGGCCCAAAAAGTCATGGCGCAGAGCAAGCGCCCGTTGCTGGTTGTCCGCCCGCCGGCGAGATAGGAAGATGGCCATGGGCGAGGGACACTTTGCGCCGAGCAGGATCGACCTGGCCCTGCGGGCGGCGGGGCGACGCAGCGATTGATGCCTGAGCGCGCGACGAATCCATTCCAAATGAATCAACCCTCCGACCCCATCGCCGCGCCGGATC
>CAZSXX010000280.1:0-6225 GCA_964611245.1 uncultured Verrucomicrobiota bacterium
TTCGAAGGGCAGGCGCGCAAAGCCCATTACCTCGGCTATTTCGCCTGCTTCAATCAAGGCCTCTTCTACGAGGCCCACGATGTCCTCGAAGAAATGTGGCTTCCCAGCCGCGGCCAACCCAACGATCATTTCTACAAAGGCCTCATCCAACTCGCGGGTGCGTTCGTTCATCTTCAGAAAAACCGCCTCGGCCCCTCCAACGCGCTCTTCAACCTCGCCCGCGCCAACCTCGAAAAATTCCCCTCCCACCACGAGGGCCTGAACGTCGCGGCCGCCCTCTCCTTCATCGCCTCCTGGCAGCAACGCCTCCACGCCGAACCCACCGCCAACCCGCTCCTCTCCAGCCCCGCTCCAGAACTCCACCTCGATCCCTATGACATCTCCACCGACCCAGCCCGGCTCGACCTCGCGCTGATCCACAACTTCCTCGCCAACTCCTACTGGGCGAAAAACATCCCCCGCGCCCTGCTCGAGCGCTCCATCCAAAATTCCCTGCCCTTCGGCGTTTACGATGGGCCACGGCAAGTCGCCTTCGCCCGCGTCATTTCCGACTTCGCCACGTTCGCCTACTTGGCCGACGTCTTTGTCATCCCGTCCGAACGCGGCAAAGGCATTTCCAAACTCCTGCTCCAAGCGATCCTCGCCCACCGGAGCCTTCAGGGCCTGCGCCGCTTTTTGCTCGCGACCCACGACGCGCACTCCCTTTATGCCAAGTTTGGGTTCGAGCCCATCGAGTCCCCCCACCGTTACATGTCCATCCATCGCCCGAACCCCTACCCGGAGAATCCAGCGCCCGCGCCCTGAATTAATTGCTGGACGCACCCTCGCCCCGGCCCTTCCATTTCGCCCATGACCATCTCTGTCGAACACCTCCATTCCTTCTGCGTTGAAGCCCTGCTCAAGGCCGGCGTGGACCCGACGGACGCCCAAACCACGGCGGATGTCCTCGTCACAACCGACACTTGGGGGACGTTCACCCACGGCACCAAGGCCCTCCGCGCCTACATCCGCCGCGTGCGCGGAGGCGGCCTGAAATCCCGCGCCACCCCCCGCATCATCAACGAAGGCCCAAGCTTCGCCCTCATTGACGGTGATTCCTCCCTCGCCATGGTCAGCTCCACCTTCGCCATGAAAACGGCCATCAACAAGGCCCGCGCCACCGGCATCGCCTTCACCGGTCTCCGCAACAACTGCCACTACGGCGCCGCCGGTTACTACGCCTCCCTCGCCATCCCCGAGAACATGATTGGCTTCTCCATGGCCAACGACATCCCCACCGTCAATGCCCCCGGCGCCAAAGGCTCCATCCTGGGCAGCAACCCCTTCGCCTTCGCCGCCCCCAGCGGCCAGGAATTCCCAGTCATGCTCGACATGGCCACCAGCACCGTCGCAGGCGGAAAAGTCTTCGCTGCCGCCACCCTCGGCAAGCCCATTCCCGATGGCTGGCTTCTCGACAACGACGCCCAACCCACCCGCGACGCCACCCTCTTCTCCCACGCCGCCTCCCTCACCGCCCTTGGTGGCTACAAAGGCTTCTGCATCGCGTTCATGATCGAAGTCCTCTCCGCCGTCCTCACTGGCTCCGCCATTTCCCGCCAGGTCCTAAGCTGGACCTTTTCCGAGCCTTCAATCCCCACCGGCCACGGCGCCGCCTTCATGGCCATCAACATCGAATCCTTCATCAACGTCGCCGATTTCAAGGCCCGCATGGATCACCTCATCGCGGAAATCCATTCCGCACCTCCCGCCGGGACCGGGCGCCTCTACGCCCCCGGCGAAATCGAATTCTCACGCCGCGCCCAAGCCTTGCGCGACGGCATCGACCTCCCGGATGATGTCGTCGCCAGCCTTCAGGCCCTTGCCCAGGAATCAGGCCTGCGCTTTCCTCCCCAATAAAATCGCCCCCACCCATCCCGCGCACACGGTCACCCCAAAGATGGCCCACGCGAACGTCGCGTCGTAATCCCAATAGCTTTTCAGGCCCAGCATCACAAAAAAGAAGCCGCCCACGATGTTCAACGCCATCAGCGCCACGGGCATCCTCCGCCGCCGATCCAGAAATTTCAGGTCCGCCCACACCGACAAAAAGCAAACGAACCCGCAGGCCAGCACCCCCGTGAACAGGTTGGCCGGCGTCAGGATCGCAATCAATGCCGGCGGCGTCCCGGTCTTTCCCCAAGCCACGTGCGCCAGGCTCGCCGCCAACGCCGCCGCCCCGCCGCCGCAAACCCAGGCGATCGACCACCTCCGGATCGTCCGCTCGTGGTCCCTGGCCAACGCCGCCTTGCGGGCCCGCGCCCACTCCCGCGCGATCGCCGGCGCCACTTCGATCGTCCCATAAAGCGTTCCAAACACCGCCAGGAACGCCCCCGCAAAATAAAGGTGCTCCAGCCCGGGCAGCAGCGGCGACAGGAACTGCGTCTGCAGCGTCTTTCCATCTTTCCCTCCAACCCAGCCCTTCTCCCGGACATACGACACATACGCCAAATAATCGTAGGCGGAGCCGCCAATCACCCCCACATATGTGATCGTCTCCACCCACACCGGCCGCGTTCTCAATTCCGGGATCGACGGCGCCCACGGCGGATATCCAACGCTCTGCGGCAAAAGTCCCCCCAACAATTCGGCCCAGTCCGGCTTCAACATGAAAAACGCCACCAACACCGCCGCCAACATCACCGCCACAATCGCCACCTGCGCCCGCTCCAGCAACTTGTAACCGCCCATCCACGTCAGCGCGCTCACCGCCCCCAAAATCCCAAGGCCCCAAACGAAATGCGCCCCGCCTCCCACCGCCGCCTTCGAACCCGTCAGCCCCGCCGCCAACGTCCCGATCGTCCCGGCGTGGAACGCCGCCCAAATCGGGAACGACGCCACCGCCAACAGCAGGAATATCAGCGGAAACCACCCCCGGGGCCCCGGCAGCTCCATCCACCTCTCAAACGGATGCGCCCCCGTCAACGCCATGTGCCTCGCCGCCGAAAACACCAGCAGCCACTTGAAAAACAACACCACCGCGAAAAACCACAGCAGCTTGTATCCAAACAACGCCCCCGCCCGCGTCGAAAAAACCAGCTCCCCCACCCCAATCGTCAGCGAAGCCAAGATCGCCCCCGGCCCAAAAAGGCGAATCCACTGCGCCAGCCCCCGGGGCAGCGCCGCTGAATTCTCCGGTTCGCTCATGGATTTCAAATCATGGCCAACCCCCGCCGCCACGGGAAGCTCGATTTCACCGTCCACCTCCCGCGGACCAACTAACGCGCCTGCGCCTTTGTCGTGAACTCGATCAGCGCCGCCAAATCCTCCGCCGCCAACCCCTCTTCAAGCCCCACCGGCATCAGCGACGACGGCGACGCGGCCAACTCCTGCAACTCCCCCCGCTCGATCGTTTTCTCAACCGCCCCGGCCATCCGGAGCGTCACCCGCCCCTCCGTTTCGCTCACCAAAACTCCCGTCACGCTTTCCCCATCCTTCGCCACCGCTGTGTAGGCCAAAAACCGGGCATTGACCTCCCGGTTCGGGTCGATCAAATGCGTCAGCATGTATTCCACCCCGTTCCCGCGCACGCTCTCCAAATCCGGCCCCACCGCCACCCCACGCCCCGCGACCCGATGGCACGTCGCGCACCGTTCGTTGTAGATTTGCTCGCCACGCTTCATGTCCCCCGTCATGGCGAGCGACGGCCTCAGTTTTTCAATCACCGCCGCACGGTCCGACTCCGCCTGCCCCAGCAACGCCAGCGCGGGCCGCGAAATCTCCGGGTTCGAATGTTGCCGCAGTCCCTGCGCCTGCGCCGCCGTCAAATCCAGCCGCGCAATCCTCCCCTCGCGGATCGCCCCCAAAACCAATTCCGGCCCCTCATTGCGCCCCAGCAAAAGATCCAAGGACCGGGCGCGGGATGCCACCGGCGCCTTTTTCCACACGCCCCACAGCTCCTCCGCCGCCCCTCGCGGATTTCGCAGCAGCCCGCGGAACGCGCCCTCCATTTCGCCCTCAATTCCCCGGCGCATCGCCCGCTCAAGAACCGCGTTGGCCCCCGGCGTGGCGTCAAAGCGCAACAAAGCCAGCCCTGCCCTGGATCGCAGGCTCCCGGGCGCTTGGTCCACGGCCTTCGCCGCTTCATCGAATAGTTCCCGCGCCACCGGTGGCGTCGCCCGCCCTCGTCGGCTGTTCGCTTCAATCATCGCGGAAGCAAGGTTGAAGGCCGCCGCGCGGTCCTCCAGTCTCGCCACCTTGGCCAGCGCCGCCTGCAAGTCGCTTTCCGGAACCGCTCCCGCCAACTGCGCCAGCAAGCTCCCGTGGCTCGCGGCGTTCGTGCCCTCCAAAATTCGTTGGAACAGCCTTCCGGAATCTTTCCCGGCGGACACAAGGATTGCGGCCTCGATCCACGGCCCCCCGTCCCCGGGCCGCCCCGCCAATTCCACCAACCGCTCCAGCCGGTCTGAAGGATTCAAGACTCCCAGCGTCCAAGCCAATTGATGCGCCGCGCGCGGCCCCAGGTTTCGACCGCTCCCCAACTCCTCCAGCGCCACCAGGGCATCCGTCGCCGGCAGCGTCTCCATCAACCGGATGGCAACCTCCCGCAGCCCTTCGCCACCCCGCGCCGGGCGCCGGATCGACGCCACGATGTGCGCGCCCTTCAGCGCCTTCAGTCCCGCCAGGGCATGCAGCGTTTGCGCGACCGCCGCGTCCGATGCGCCCGGACCGCTGATGGTCCTCTCCAGCTCCGGCACAGCCCCCCGGTCATTCCTCTCCTGCAGGAGCCGGGCCGCGGTGTCCCGCCGCCAGCCATTCCCGCTCCGCAACGCCTCCGCCAACTCCACCGCCGTGGCCTTCCCCAGCCGCGTTGGCGGCGGTCTCTGAAACCCCGCCGGAACGATTCTCCAAATCCTCCCCCGCTCCCGTCCGCTGTCCAGGTCGATCAGTTTCTTCAAGTTCGGCGGGATTGACCACGGGTGCTCAATCACCTCCCGCTGCATGTCGATCACATACAGGCACCCGTCGGGCCCGTTCGCGAACTGCACCGGCCGGAACCATGTGTCTTTCGATGCCAGGAATTCCCGGTTCAACTCGTCCGCCGGCCGGCTCGCCTCAAAAACAACCCCGGCGGGATTCAATATTTTCCGGTGCGCAAGGTTGCCCCCGGCGTCGCCCACGAACGCGTTGTTGGAAAACTCCGCCGGATACGCGTCCCCGCGGTAAAGTGTCACCCCCGTCGCCCCCGTGAAATATCCGGACGCCCGCCCGCCTCCCTCAATGATCCCCGGCGTCGCCCCGGACACCCGCCACCGCGTCCGGATCGTCCGCCACGGCTCCTCCGGGCTCAGCCGGTACACCTCCGCCGCCGGCCCCTCCTTGGCGATGTCGATCGCGCCCCCGGGCAGCAAAACTCCCGTCGCCCCCTCCAGGTAACGGTCCTCATAAACCGCCATCCGGATATGGCTGCTGTTGCTGCAAGTGAACTTCCTCCCAAAATCGTCGAAGCTCATCCCATGCTGCCCCCCGCCCGTTTCCGCCCGCATCGAAAGCGTGCGCGGATCAAACGAAAAATCGCGTCCCCCAAGCCGCGCCGGCGCCCCTCCCGACGCAACCTGCTGGATCGTCCCCCCATTCCCCGCCGTCGCTCCATGGATTCGGTTGTCCAGCCCCCACGTGAACGAATTCATCAACTGCTGCACATTCAGCCGCTCCTGCCCCGATCCAAATCCCGTGAAAATCAGCCGCCGCTCGTCCGCCTTGCCATCCCCATCGGTGTCCCGCAAAAACAAAATGTCCGGGGTCGCCCCCACGAATATGCCGCCCCCATGGCAAATCACCGCCGTCGGCCAAGCCAGATCCTCCGCGAAAACGACGCTCCGGTCAAAGCGCCCGTCTCCATCCGTGTCCTCCAGCCGCCGGATGCGCCCGAGCTTCTCCTCCCGGTGTTCTGAGTAATCCCGCATCTCCACCACATACTGCCTCCCGTCCTCGTCGAACGCCATCGCCACCGGCGACGCGACATGCGGCTCATCGGCCGCCAACTCGGCCCGGAACCCTTCCCGCACCACGAACGACTTCGCCGCCGCCTCCGCGTCCAACGCCGGAAAACGGACAAATTCGCCGGGGTTCACCTCTGGATCAGCCCCCCGCGCCGCCGCCACGAGGACGAGCGCAGCCATCCAGCGGATGCCACAATTGTTCATCCCAAAGCCTTTCCAAAATCCACCGGCATGGCAAGCCGCACCC
>CAZSXX010000281.1:0-6198 GCA_964611245.1 uncultured Verrucomicrobiota bacterium
GGGGAACGCCGCCGAAACGACCTCGGGAGGGAAGATCGCCTACATCATCCCCATCCGGGAGACCATCATGCCGCCGCTGACCTACCTGGTGCGGCGCGGGGTCAAGGAGGCGATGGAAGCCAAAGCGGACCTGCTCGTGCTGGACATGGAGACGCCGGGAGGAAGGGTCGATGTGACGGAGGAAATCATCGAAATCATCAACAAATTCAAGGGGCGGACGGCCACCTACGTCAACAAGCGGGCCTTTTCGGCCGGCGCCTTCATCTCGGTGGCGACCCAGGAAATCTACATGGCGCCCCAGAGCGTCATCGGGGCGGCGGCACCCATCATGATGGCGCCCGGCGGCGGGGTGGAGGCGATGCCGGAGACGGTGGAGGCGAAAATGACCTCGGGCGTGCGAGCGCTCGTCCGCACCAGCGCCGAAAAGAACGGGCATAATATTGAAGTGATCGAGGCTATGGTGGACAAGACGCGGGAACTGAAGATTGGAGAGGATACGCTGAACGAAAAGGGCCAGATCCTGACGCTCACCAATGTTCAGGCGGAGAAAAAGTACGGGGAACCAGGCAAGCCGCTGCTGTCCCGCGGCACGTTCGAGTCGATGGACGCCCTGCTGGCCCATTTGGGATACGCGGAGGCCAAGCGGGTGGAGGTCCAGCCAACCGGGGCGGAGCGGGTCGCGATCTTCCTCCAGGACATCAGCCCCATCCTCCTGATCGTGGGCGTGATTGGCGTCTACATCGAAATGAAAACCCCGGGCTTCGGGCTGCCGGGGATCGTGGGGCTCATCGCCTTCACCGTCTATTTCATGGGCGGCTATGTGGCCGGGCTTTCGGGCATCGAATGGCTGGTCATTTTCCTGCTCGGGCTCGCCTTGGTGGTGATGGAGCTGCTGGTGTTTCCCGGCACCATTCTCCTCGGAGTGTCGGGCGCCGGATTGATGCTCATCGCGCTCGTGATGGCGCTGGTGGACGTCTATCCCGGCATGCCCACCATCCCGTCCTACTCCCAATTGGCCCTCCCGCTCCGGACCATCTCGATCGCCGCGGTCGGATCGATCTTCGCGGTGCTGATGCTGGCGCGATTCCTTCCCGAAGCGCCCATCTTCCGCCGCCTGGTGTCCACCGGGGCCAGCGGGGAGGCGTCCACCGCGGCCGCCGAGCTCGCGCGGGCTTCCAAGGTGGGGGAAACCGGGGTCGCCGTCTCGCAGCTTCGGCCCGGGGGCAAGGCGCAGTTCGGCGAGGACCTGCTTGACGTGATCACGCAAGGGGAGCTAATTCCACAAGGGGCGCGGGTGAGGATCATCCGCCACAGTTCG
This sequence comes from uncultured Verrucomicrobiota bacterium, assembly GCA_964611245.1. Lineage (GTDB taxonomy): Bacteria > Verrucomicrobiota > Verrucomicrobiia > Limisphaerales > SXQI01 > CAZSXX01. The sequence continues at coordinate 1,319 of CAZSXX010000281.1, forward strand.
ACCGAAGCGGTGGTTGAGCTCGCCTCCTGACACAATTATCGCACGACCATGCCAATTTACGAATTCGCCTGTCCCAAATGCCGGAAGGTTTTCAGCTTCCTCTCCAAGCGGATCCAGCCGGACCGCCTGCCGGTGTGCCCAAAGTGCGGCCACAAAAAACTGTCCAAACAGGTCAGCAATTTCGCGTTCACCCGGGGCGCCAAGGAGCCGGCCACGGCCGCGGAGGGCGCGGACCACGAAACGGGGCCAATGCCCGATTTCGACGATCCCAGGGTGGCGCGCGCCATGGGCGAGATGGAGCGGGACATCGAGCACATGGACGAGAACAACCCGAAGCACATGGCGCACATGATGCGGAAAATGAAGGACATCATGCCGCCCGGCAGCGTGCCCAAGGAGCTGGAGGTCGCGATCAAGCGGCTGGAGGCGGGGGAGGATCCGGAGAAGATCGAAGAGGACATGGGCGAGGCGCTGGCCGGGTTTATGGGCGAGGATCCCGAGGGCGGCGGCGGGGGCGGGCCGGGCTACACGAAGGATGCGGGTCTGTACGACTATTGACCCGCCGCCGAAAGCTTCCGCCAGATCAGCAGCAGGGCGGGCGCAAAATCGCCGGGCCTCGCGCCCATCCAATCCGAAACCTGCTTGGCCGTGAACCATTGGCCATCGGAGATCTCCTCCGGATGCAGTTGGAATGGGCCCTCAAAATCCGCGCGGTAAATCCAGACGAACTCCTGGCCGGTCTCGTCGCAGGCGTTGATCTTGAACAGGCGCCGGGGCGCCACCGGAAGCGTCACGCCCAACTCCTCGCGCACCTCCCGGACCGCGCACGTGTCGTACCCTTCGCCGCAATCCAGGTGGCCGGAGGCGGATGAATCCCAGACGCCGGGGTGCGTGTCCTTGGACATGGACCGTTTTTGCAGGAACACGTTTCCCGCCGCGTTGAAAACAAGCACATGGACCGCCCGGTGCTTAAGCCCGGTGCGGTGCACCTCGCTGCGGCGTTCCCGGCCGATGACCGCGTCGGAATCGTCCACCACATCGAAAATCTCCTCGCTCATACTCAGCGCCGGAAAAGAAATTCCTTCGAGTTGGTGAGGCTCCAGGTCAGGTCTTCCAGCGTGGCCCGGCGATCCTTCGCCTCACCCAGAAGGGCGGTGAATCGGCCGGCCTCCACCGCGGACGGGGCCCGCGTCAACGCCGTCCAAAAGAGCTCCTCCACCATCTCCCCATCGCTCTTTCCGGAGGCCAGCAACTGGTCCAGCCGGTTGTTCTTGCGCGTGAGCAACTCGTTGGCCGCGGGGCCGCTGATCATCTGGAACGCCTGGGACATGGTGGGCTCGCAGGAGCGCTCGCACTCCGAGGGGAGCAGGCGCGGCGGCTTGCCAAACTCGGCGAGGAACTGGTCGGCTTCGGTTTTCTTTTGGTCGCGCTTCTTTTCGGCCAGCGCCCCGGGAAGCTGGGTGGCGCGGGTGCCGGTTGGATAGCCCTGGAACGTGATCGGCGCGCCCGTGACATGGGCTTGGGCGTCGAGAAGCTGCTCGGCGGACAGACGCCGGACCAAAGCGTGGGAGTAGTTGATTTCATCCGCGCGATTCGTGTCGTTCGGCTCCGCGGAAAGCTGGTAGGCCCTCGAGTTGACGATCAGGCGGATCAGCCACCGCAGGTCGTATTTGTGTTTGGCGAACTCCCGGGCCAGCTCCTCCAGCAGCTCCGGATGGGAGGCCGGGTTGGTCGCGCGAAAATCGTCGATGGGGTCCACCAGGCCCCGGCCCATCAAATGGAACCAAATCCGGTTGGCCTGCGCGCGGGCGAAATACGGGTTCTTGGCGTCCGTGAGCCAGGCCGCGAGGGCATCCAGTTCATCGTCGCCCGCCGGGACAGGCGCCGGCGCGCCAAGAAATCGAGGCTCCGCCTTCCGCCCCGTGCGCGCGTTCTTGAAGTCCGACTTGGCGGCGAGGTAAATGACCTGCTCGCCCTTGAACTCATGCTTGTCGTTGTCGTCGCCCCGCCGGTTTTCCAGCACTTTGTAGTCAACGCGGGCGAAGACCGCCGCCCAGTCATAATAGTCATCCTGCGTCCAGCGGTCGAAGGGATGGCTGTGGCATTGGGCGCATTGCAGTCGCGCGCCCAGGAAAACCATGGCCGCCGCCTCGCCCCGGGAGACTGGATCGCGGTTGGCGCGGTAATAATTGGCCGCCGGGTTGAGGTAGGAGCTGCCGCGCGCCGCCACCAACTCCCGGGCGAACAGGTCCATCGGCTTTTTCTCCAGGATGCTTTGCCGGACCCAGCCGTGGAAAACCTCGATTCCCTTGCGGTCCATCAGGCGCTCCTCGTTGCGGAGGAGGTCGGACCATTTTAGGGCCCAGAAATCCGCGAATTCCGGCCGCTCCAAAAGCTGGGCGGCGAGCTCGCCGCGCTTGGACCGGCTTGGGTTGGCCACAAACGCGCGGGCTTCCTCGGCGGTCGGAAGCAGCCCGAGCAGGTCAAGATGCACGCGGCGGACGAACACTTCGTCGCCGCACAATCCCGAAGGGTTCATCCGCAGGCTGCGCAGCTTCGCGAAAACATGGCGGTCGATGAAATTCGCCGCCGCCGGGTTGCTCCAGCGGAAATCCGGACGGGCCGGAATGAACGCGAGGCGCACCGGAACCTGCTCCTGCAGAAACCGGACGATCACCGTGGTCTCGCCCGGCTCCAGGCTCTCCACCAAGCCATCCTGCGAAACCGTGACGCTGGGGTTGGAAGGCTCGTACACCGCGAGGGACGTCAGGTCGCGTTCCTCGCCATTCTTGAAAATGGCGCGCGGGCGCAATTGGACGCGGCGCGCCGGTTCGACCACCACCCGCTCCGTGGGGGAGACTTCGATCCGGTCCAGCGCCGGGGCGGAAGCCACGTCGTCCCGGGCGCCTTGCTCGATCCATCGCCGCAACAGCTCATATTCGGGCGAATCCTTCTTGAAGCGCTGGCCCCCTTCATGGGCAAGGATTCCGGCGGGCTTCTGGAGAATCAGGCTGTCCGCGGGCTCGAGCACATTGACGCGGCGGGCGAGTTGGTCGCGGGTCAGCGCGAGGAAATCGAGCTCGGCGCTTTCGCCGCGCAACGAGAGTTTGAAACTGGCTTTCCCGTTGGCGTTGCCGTGGCAGGGGCCGGTGTTGCACCCGGCCCTGGAAAGCAGCGGCATGATGTCGTTGCGGAATGAAACCCCGGGTTCGGCGCCACGCGTTCCCATGACGCCCCACGCGACGATCAGCGCAATCCAGGCGCGGCGGATCGGCGGGCTTTTCATCCTCACAAAGTATTCCATCCCGCCGGAATTCAAAGCTAAACCTCCGACGCGCAAAAGCGCTGGAACTCGCCGCCGAACAATGCCGTGGCGTCCCGCTGGATTTCCGCGCGGGACGGGATCCATCCCGTGGCCGCGAGCGCCTCGTACTTCTCGGCGAGGACCTTGCCAATGATTTCCCGCGAGTGGTCCCATTTGTAAATGACCTGGTCGAGCACGCGGGCGTCGGAGTGCTGGGGCGTGACGCTCAGCCCAAGCAACTCCAGGCGCAGGCGCGTCATGTCGTCAATCACGGACGGGACATTGGTGAACCACCAGCAGCCGAAGACATGCAGGTTCCGGAATTTGCGCGCCAGGACGCAAAGTTCGTGCTGGTTCTCTCGCGAGAGGACCGTGACCAGGAACTTGTTGCGCGGATGGGAGGCGCACAGGTTCTGCAGCGCCTGCAGGTCGCACCGCCGGCCCGCGTCGCCCGCCAGCCGAAGCTCGGGATTCACCTGCCGGTTGACCCCCAGCATCAGGGCGAAGGGCAAACCATGCTCCCGGCAGTGCGGCAGGACCGCGCGTTCAATGATCTGGGCGCATTCCCCCCGCGCCGGGAACTCGAACGTCGGCGGCAACGAGACCATCAAATAGCGCGCGCCAATCTTGCGGGTCCAATCCCCAAGAAAACGGCGCACTTCGGAAATCGTATTGGCGGTCAACCCTGGGGAAACTTTGTAGCCCTGGCGGGCGAGCTTTTTTGAGGTCGCCTTCCAATCAACGAGGAGGGGATCAATCCGCAACGCCGCCTCGAAGCGCGGGTCCCTCGCGAAGCCCCGCTCCCATACCGGCCGCTCAAGATCGTCGAACGGGGAATTGGTCATGCAGATCGATTCCACGCGCGCCAACTCCATGCAGCGGGTCGTGAAATCCTCGGCTTTTTGGCCGGCAAACCACTTCCGCAACCCGCGCAAGTCCCGTTTTTTGACATCAAGGCCCAGGCGGTTCAGCGTGGTCAGGACGCCCCGGCAGGACTCCGAAATCGGGGAGCGCTCAAGGAAAAGTTTCTCCCAGATCCATTCCGCCTGGGTGGCCTGCGGCGCGGACCAGAACTTGTCCGCCGGCATCTCGAAATAACGGAACGCCTCGGCGACGAGGTAATGGTATGTCAACAACTCGTCAATCCCCCAAAGCAAAAGCGGGCCGAAGGCGGGGTCGTACAGGTGCGTGTGGATGTCGCGGACCGGCGTCCGCCGCACAATCTCAAGCACGGACTGCGCCAGCTTGCTGCCTGCGGCGCTCATGGCGTGGGCATGCCCAGGGTCTTGACCAGGAAGGCGAACCGGTCCGCCGCCTCCTCGATGACCTTGGCGGTCGGCTTGCCCGCGCCGTGCCCCGCCTTGGTTTCGATGCGGATCAACACGGGCGCGGGGCCGCGTTGCATTTCCTGGAGCGTGGCCGCGAACTTGAAGCTGTGCGCGGGCACAACGCGGTCGTCGTGGTCGGCCGTCGTCACCAACGTGGCCGGATACCGGGCGGGCTTGAGGTTGTGGATCGGCGAATACGCGTGCAGCCACTTGAAATCCGCCGCGTTGTCGGCCGAGCCATAATCGCT
>CAZSXX010000282.1:0-5629 GCA_964611245.1 uncultured Verrucomicrobiota bacterium
TGTTGTTGTCGGCGGCCACGCAGATCAGGCTCTCATAGCCCAGGTTGCGCCCGTCATCCATGTAGACGCCCAGCAGGGTGTCAAAAGAGCTGCCATCGGTGTTCAGGGAAAGCTTTCCAGTCTGTGGTGGAACATAGCTCAGCCATGAGGACGCGCCGCCCTGCACGCCCGCCACATTCGGTTCATCCGGATCTTTTCCCGGGTATGATTGGAAAACTTGGGTTCCCGAGTAGCCCCGGACTGCCGTAATGTTCCGCGCCAGCCCTGGGTCTGGGCGGTCGCCGGCGACGAGCGACCCGGAGATGAGTCCCGCGTCCTCGAACCGGTTGGCCGCGAACGCCTCGGCGATCCCTTCGGAATTGATTTGAATCTGCACGGGGATGGTGAACAGAGAGAACCCACCGACGGACACGCTCGCGGAATAAGTTCCGACATTGGCCTCCTGCACGCTGGGAAGGCTCAGGCTGCGCTGGTTGGCGCCGGACAGCGGCTGGTTCTCAAAATACCATTGAACGCCAACTCCGGCGTCAACCGACACGAAGTCGAAGGAGAGCGTGGCGGGAGTCCCGGGGGCGACGGTGGTGTTCCGGGGCTGTTGCGTGATCAAAAATGGGGAAATGCTCGACGGCTGCAAATGCCAGGACAGGGCGATGTTCCCCGATTGGCCACCGTATCCGTCCACCGCGATCTCGTAGCGGAATCCCGCCACCGCGACGAACGAAACCCGGCTGCAGTGAAAACCGCCGGCTTCATCGTCGCTGGCGATCGGGGTGAGCGCATGGACTGATTGGCCCAAGTAAACGGCCAGAAGCGTGTCGAACCCGCTTCCAGCGGTTGAGAAACTGGCGATGCCACTGAACGGCGCCACCCAGGAAACCCAGACAGAGCGGCCCCCCGCCACACCGGCATGCCGGGGCTCCCCCGACTCGCGGGAGGCCCGGACGTTGTCTCCGATTCCATATCCAGAGGCGCCGTGGATCGAGCCTGGCTGGCTGAAATCATTGCGGAACTGGATGGATGGACCCTGAATCTGGACGCTCGCCGCGGCGCTTTGGGCCGAACCAAAATCATTGTAAGCCAGCGCCTGGTAGCTTCCGGCGTTGGCCAGTTGGATGTTGTCCAAAACCAGGGAAGCCCCGGTCGCGCCGGGAACGTGGAACCCGTTGAGCAACCATCGGAACTTCGGGGCTGGTGTCCCGGTCGCCACCGCGTTCAACGTAACGACGCTCCCGAGTGGAGCGAGGATTCCTTTCGGCGCCTGCACGATCACCGGCTGCTCAAAAACCGTGAGCTTGGCTTCGCGGCTCAGCTCGGAGCCATGCGCATTCGCGGCGCGGACCGTGTAAACCCCATCGTTGGCCAAGTCCGCCCGATCCAGCTTGAATTCCCGGCCGGTGGCGCCTCCGATGGCCGCGCCATTGCGAAACCATTGGTACGAAATCGGCCCGGGCCCATCCACTTCGGAATAAAGCGTGACCGAGCTGCCCTTGCGAACCGCCCGTCCGGTGGGGTGCGTCCGAATTTTCAAGGCCTTCACCGTGAGGACCGCAGGGTCGCTCATGATGACGTTGGCGTTTCCCGTCACCTCCACCCGATATTCGCCCATATCCGACATTTTGGCCGCGAGGATGCTGATCGACTTCCCCGTTTGCGGGATCGGCGCCCCGTTCTGGAACCATTGGTAAGTGTATTTCTCCTTCCCGGAGACTTTCACGGTCAGCGAGGCTGGACCCCCGACGGTGGCGCTCATATCCGCGGGTTGTTGGAGAATGACAAACGAACTGATGTTCACCGCCGCGCCGGGGCTGACCTCCATCCCGTGCTCATTGAACACGTCGACGGTGTAGATGCCTGCATCCGTGTCCTTCAGGTACTTCAGGTAAAGGTCGCTTTTGTTTTCATTCGGGATTGGGACCCCGTTCCGCCGCCAGCGATATTGCACGGGCGCCGTGGAGCTGACCTTGACACTCATTTTCACCGCCCCCCCAAGGCCCGCGGAAACCGGCCCTGGGGATTCTGTGATCAACAGGGCCCGCACCTCCAGTTCGGCCTCCGCGCTGGTCACCTCTCCATATTCATTGAACGCCCGAAGCGAGTATCGGCCCGCTTGGAATCTCTGCACTCCGTTGAGCTGCAGGGTGTTTTGCGTGGCGCCCGGAATGGGAACCCCGTTGAAGAGCCATTGATAGGAAAGGTTGCGGCCCACGGCTTCCGCCCGAAACTGATTGGTGCCGCCGACCGTCGCGACGATCGGCTGCGGGGCGGATGAAATCGCCGGAACGCCCTCACTGATCCATTGGGGATTCACAAACGAGACGAATGCCGGGCGGCTTTGCACCGATTCGAACGCGTCTGAGACCGTCACGGCATAATACCCAGCGTCGCTTTCCTCGAACGCCATGACACTCAGGGACGGGCCCGTGGCGCCCGGGATCGGGTCGCCATTGTAGGACCATTGATAGGAGAGGGGGGCGCTCCAAGGCCCCCGGCGCGCGGACGCGACCACACTCAACGTCACGTCGGAGAACAAGCTGACCATCTGGCTTTTTGGTTGGGCAGTGATTTGGAGCGGCTGAAGGACGCGCACCAAGGCCTCGGCGCTGACGGCGCTTTTGCTCCGGTTCGAAGCCCTCACCGAGTAGTAGCCCTCACCTTCCGGTCCAACAGCGCCAATGATGTGTTGGCGGCTGGTCGCGCCAGGGATGGGCGTCCCGTTGAAAAGCCATTGCAGCTCCGGCGCGGGGAATCCTTCCGCGTCGGCTTCAAGGATGACTTGCGCCAAGGTGGGCGCCTCGATCGGGGCCGGGCTTCTGAGGATTCTCACAAACTCGGCCAATGTCAGTGAGGCCGACCGGCTGACTTGCGTCCCCAGGTCGTTGGAGACCTCCACGGTGTAAAGTCCCTGTTTGGATGCCTGGAAATCCAAAATCGACAACAGCGATCCTGTGGCGCCCGCAATCGGCGCCCCGTTAAACTTCCACTGGTAATTGAGGGGTGTGGACCCCGTGGCCACCACCGTCAGTTGGGCGGCGGTCCCAGGGATCACCTGGAGGTCCAGCGGTTGAACGAGGATGGCGGGAGGGGTGATCGATCTGGCGCGAACCGTGGTCGAGGCAAGGGCCACCAAAAGAAACGTCAGGAACCAAGCGCAGACTTTTTTCGTTTTCATATCCCAGTTTTATTTCTGATAATTCTGGGAGCACCTAAGCAACAGCGGCGCCACTCTTGCCAGTGTTTTAGCTTTAAGCAGCCAGGGCACTCACCTGCAACGATTTGCCGAGGGTTTTATTTTTCCATACCAAAGAATGGATGGTGCCGTTCTCAGGGAATCCCCTACATCTGGTCCGGAGTTGGTCCGAATTTGGTCCGAAATTGATTGCGGGGGTTGGCTCTTTTTGAAAGTCTCCATTCTGATCCAAAGAGTTTGCGTTCGGCCAGGAGAGTGCGGTCCGCAAGCGGCAGTGAATAGCGTCCCATGAAGAAATCGAACCTGCCGGATGGCACAGACCAGCCGACTTCACCCGCCGCCTGGAAAGCGCCGGGCGAACGGAATGCGGAACCGGCGGGCACGGCCTGCGATTTCTTGGCCATGATCCTCGAGGACGAATCTGTGGTGGCCGACTTGATCGCGCGGGTGGTCCACCGCAAGAAGGGCCGAAGCGTCATCTGCGGGTCGTTGGAGGAAGCCCGGCGCGCCTTGGATCGGAATTCCTTCGAAATGTTCCTGCTCGACCAAGGGCTGCCGGATGGCCAAGGCTCCTGTTTCTTTCGCGAGCTGCGTGAAGCGGGCATCACCGCCCCCTGCATCATGCTCACCGGCCAGCCCGATTTCCCAACCGCGGTCGAGTTGACCCGCAACGGCCTGCTCACTTACCTGGTCAAGCCCTTTGACATCAACGAGCTCGAAGCAGCGATCGAGCAGGGCAGGCCGGCGCGGCGGATCGGGGACGGCGCCGAGGAGATCGGGAGTTTTGTGGGCGTGACCGCGGCAGCGCGGCAGGTCCGGTGGGCTTTGGAGACGGCCGCCTTCAACCGGGAGGCAACCGTGCTGCTCACGGGGGAGACCGGTGTGGGCAAGGACTTGGCCGCCCGGTTGATCCACCAATTGAGCTTCCGGGGGCAGGAGTCCCCGCCCCCCTTTGTCTCCCTCAATTGCGCGAACCTGCAAACCGAGATGTTCGAGGCGGAGCTTTTCGGAGCCGAAAAAGGTTCCTACACCGGCTCGCACCAACTCCGGATTGGACTGGCCGAGGCGGCGAAGAATGGGACGCTGTTCCTGGATGAAATTGGCGAGCTGCCCATGCCGGTCCAGAGCAAGTTCCTTCAATTCCTGGAGACGCGGGAATTCCGACGGCTGGGCCATTCGCAGACGTTCAAATTCGCGGGGCGGATCATCGCGGCCACCAACCGGCGCATCGAGGACGAAGTGAAGGAGGGGCGCTTCCGGGCGGATCTTTGGTACCGGCTCGACGTCATTTCCATCGAGTTGCCGCCCCTGCGGGAACGGAAGGAGGACCTGCCATTTCTGGCCGATTTGCTCCTGGCGAACCTCGCCGCGAAATATGGGCGGTCGAAGCCCAACCTCAGCCCCGAGAAACTGGACGCCCTTTCCAAGCACGATTTCCCCGGCAATGTGCGCGAATTGCGGAACCTTCTCGAGCGCTCCCTGCTGGCGACGCCCGCCGGGGCGGCTTGGCTGGAGCTGGATCCCGCCTGGATGCGCGGGGCGAACGCGCGCCCGGCCTCCAACTCGACGGCGGCTGCGGAGGCGCCACGCCGGGACCTGCCGCCGCTCGAGGCCCAGGCCTATGCGCTGATCGGCAGTGTCCTCAAGGAGGAGCATGGCGCCATCCGGCGGACGGCGGCCCGCCTTGGCATGTCGCACCAAAAGCTCCTCCGCCACCTCGAAAAATGGCCCGAGCTGCGCCCGAAAAAATTGTCGGACTAGGGTCGGTGCCCGGCCAACGACGATGACGGCTCGAGGGACTGCATTGCGGTTCGTAATTTTTTGGGCGCACCCGTCCTCACCCGTCAGTTTGTTGAGGTTGAGATCTTGACCTTGTCGACGCAAAGGCAAGAATTGGTTTCGACACAATGAAGGAGTTCGATCAACTGCGACACAAGGTGGCGGTCGGGGAACTGGAGTATTCGCTGCACGCTGTTCGCCGGATGGTGAGTCGGAACGTCAGCACGGAGGAAGTCGTGCAGGCGATTCTGGAGGGCGAAGTGATTGAAGATTATCCGGGAGACAAGTATGGTTCCAGTTGCTTGGTGTTTGGCCGGACGTAGGGCGGGCGACCGCTGCAGGTGCAGTGCAGTCATCCGTCTCGGACTTTGATCAAAATCATCACCGTTTACGAACCGAATCCCGCCGAATGGGATGAAACGCTGAGAAAGAGGCGCACTGTCTGAATGCCCTGGAAACATTTGACGAAAAATTGATCACCTACACCCAGGAGGTGGAGGGCAAATTTGTGATCATCGAGCATGTGCCTGCGCGCGTGTGCCGCGAAACGGGGGAGCAGCTTTTCAGTCCCCAAACGGTTTCGCGGATACAGGGAATTATCCAGGAGCGACGGGCGCCCAAACGAACTTTGGAAACGCCAGTGTACGAGTTTTCCGACACACG
>CAZSXX010000282.1:5639-6167 GCA_964611245.1 uncultured Verrucomicrobiota bacterium
GCTGAGGCGCGGCTAATGGGCTACGATTTTCGCATCACGAGGAAGTCTTGGTGGTGAGGGGAGGGGCCCCGCGATATCAGAAGCTGGATGGAGGACCTATGTGGCATCAGCTCCGGGAATTACCATCACCGGCCTGGCGGGGGCCGTGATTCCCAATCGGTTAGACGCGGCGCAAAAATCATCCAAAAAAAAGCGGGCCCGAAGGCCCGCTTTTGTGAATGGAATTTTGTTGGGCGGGCCGCTTAGCGGCCGCCCTCGTCGGCTTGGTCGAAGGCGTGTTGCAGGGCAACGAGATCTTCGCCGGGCTTGAGGGAGTCGAGGACCGCCTGTTCGGCCTTGAGCTGCTCCGGGGAGTAGTTCGCGGCTTTGATGGACAGGCCGATGCGGCGCTCGCCCTTGTCGATCTTGATGACGCGCGCGGTGACTTCCTGGTCCACCTTGAGCACGTTCTTGATCTTGTCCACGCGCTCTTCGCTGACCTGGCTGATGTGCACCAGGCCGTCGATGTCGTGCTGCAGGCCAATGAAC
>CAZSXX010000283.1:0-6166 GCA_964611245.1 uncultured Verrucomicrobiota bacterium
CGATTTCGAGCTTGAGGGTGGCCGCCATGTTATTTCGCCTCTTGCTGGCGGATTTCTTCGATGCCGCCCTTCATGTAAAAGTCGCCTTCGCCCACGTCGTCATGCTTGCCCTCAAGGATTTCCTTGAACGCCTTGACGGTGTCCGCCACCGGCACCTGCTTGCCCTTGCGGCCCGTGAACACTTCCGCGACCGTGAACGGCTGGCTCAGGAAGCGTTGAATTTTGCGGGCCCGCAGCACCGTCAGCTTGTCGTCGGCCGAAAGCTCGTCCATGCCAAGGATCGCGATGATGTCCTGCAAGTCGCGGTACCGCTGGAGCACCTTCTGCACGCCTCGCGCGACGTCGTAATGTTCCTGCCCCACGATGTCCGGCGTCAGCGCGCGGGAATTCGAGGCGAGCGGATCCACCGCCGGGAAAATTCCCAACTCGGCGATCGAACGCTCCAAAACGATCGTCGCGTCCAAATGCGCAAACGTCGTGGCCGGAGCCGGGTCCGTCAAATCGTCCGCGGGCACATAGACCGCCTGGAAGGAGGTGATCGAGCCCTTCTTGGTCGACGTGATCCGTTCCTGGAGGTTGCCCATTTCGGCGGCCAGCGTCGGCTGGTAACCGACCGCGGACGGCGTCCGGCCGAGCAGCGCGGACACTTCGGATCCCGCTTGCGAGAAGCGGAAAATGTTGTCCACGAACAGCAGCACGTCCTGGTTCTTCACGTCGCGGAAGTACTCCGTCATGGCCAACCCCGACAGCGCGACGCGGAGACGCGCCCCTGGGGGTTCGTTCATCTGCCCATACACCAGCGCGATCTTGGACTTGATCAGGTCGTTCTGGTTGATCACCCCGGCTTCGGACATTTCGTGGTAAAGGTCATTCCCTTCACGCGTCCGCTCGCCGACCCCGGCGAACACCGAGTAACCGCCGTGCAGCTTGGCGATGTTGTTGATCAATTCCATGATCACAACCGTTTTGCCGACGCCGGCCCCGCCGAACGCGCCGACCTTGCCGCCCTTCAGGAAGGGGCAGATCAGGTCAATCACTTTGATGCCCGTCACGAGCACCTGCGGCGACGTGGCTTGGTCCACCAACGGCGGGGGGAGGCGGTGGATCGGGTAATATTTGTCGGCCTTCACCGGCCCGCGCTCGTCCACCGGCTGGCCGGTCACGTCGAACACGCGTCCCATCACCCCTTCGCCCACCGGGACGGAGATTGGCGCGCCCGTGTCGCTGACTTCCATGCCGCGCTTGAGGCCTTCGGTCGTGGACATCGCCACGGCCCGCACCCAGTTGTCGCCCAAGTGCTGCTGCACCTCGAGCGTCAGGCGCGATTTCTGGACCGGGTTCTCCACGGTCAACGCGCTGTAGATGCCCGGCAAATTTCCGGCGAACTCCACGTCCACCACCGGGCCGATCACTTGAACGATCTTTCCTTTGTTCATCTTAAAAATCTGGTTTCCGAAATTGTTCCCTAGCTCATCGCCATCGCGGCGCTCGTGATTTCCAGGAGCTCCTTGGTGATGTTCGCCTGCCGCAGCTTGTTGTATTCCAAGGTCAAATCCTTGATCAACTGCTTGGCGTTGTCCGTCGCGTTCTTCATCGCCACCATCCGCGCGCTCTGCTCCGACGCCTTGGCCTCCAGCAGAATTTGGTAGACTTGGAAATTGAGGTAATGCGGCAGCAGCGAACCAAGGACCACATCCGGCCCCGGCTCAAAAATGTACTCCGTCGCGCTGGAAGTCAGCGCTTGGCCATGCTCCTCCCCGTCCAACCCGGCGCTCACCCCGCGAATCTCGCCCACAGGAAGAAACGGACGCACTTCCGGCTTCTGCACGAGGGTGGAAACAAAGTTCGTGAACAGGATGTCCACCTGGTCCACTTCGCCCTTGAGGTAAAGGTCCTGCGCAAATTTTGAGATCGCCCGCGCCTCGCTGAAATGCGGCGTGTCCTTGTAGGTGAACTCCGCCGCCATCGGCCGCTTGGTCCGGCTCACAAATTGCGCGCCTTTCTTCCCCGCCGCGATGAACGTCGTGTTTTCCTTGTCGAACTTGGTGATCTCGCGGGTCAGGTTGCTGTTCAGCGCCCCCGCCAAACCCTTGTCGCTGCTGATGACGATGATCGCCCGCTTCTTGCCCCCGCGCACCTCGATGAACGGGTGCTTGAAATCGGCCACGCCGGCCGTCACCTGCGCCAGCACCTTGTTCATCAACTCCGCGTACGGCCGCCCAGCCAACGCGGCCATTTGCGCCCGGCGCATCTTGCTGGCCGCGACCATCTGCATGGCCTTGGTGATCTGCGCGGTGTTCTTGACCGACTTGATCCGGCGGCGTATGTCGCGTGTGCTGGGCATTGGCGCTTAGCGGTAGGTTTGTTTGAACTCCGTGATCGCGGCCTTCAACTCCGCCGCGAGCGCGTCGCTGATCGCCTTTTCCTTGGCGATCTTGCCGACGACGGCGGCTTTGCGGTTCGTCAGGTAATCGGTCAGCTTGAACTGGAAATCCTTCACCTTTTCCACCGCGACATCGTCGAACAACCCATTCTGGACCGTCCACAGGATCGCCGCCTGCAGTTCAACCGGAATCGGGTTGTATTGCGGCTGCTTGAAGATTTCAACAATGCGCTTGCCCCGCTCCAACTGCGCCTGCGTCTTCGCGTCCAGGTCCGAACCGAATTGCGCGAACGCGGCCAATTCCCGGAACTGCGCGAGGTCCAGCTTGATGCGCCCGGCGACCTGCTTCATCGCCTTGATCTGCGCCGCGGAACCGACGCGGGAAACGGAAAGACCGACGGAGACAGCGGGCCGGATGCCTTGGTAGAACAAGTCGGTTTCGAGGTAAATCTGGCCGTCCGTGATTGAAATCACGTTCGTCGGGATGTAGGCGGAGACGTCCCCCGCCTGGGTCTCGATGATCGGCAGCGCCGTCAACGACCCGCCACCAAACTTCTCGCTCACCCGCGCCGACCGCTCCAACAACCGGCTGTGCAGATAGAACACGTCGCCCGGATACGCTTCACGGCCCGACGGGCGCTTCAAAACCAGCGACACCTCGCGGTAAGCGACGGCGTGCTTGGAAAGATCATCATAAATGATCAGCGCGTCCATGTTGTTGTCCATGAACCATTCGCCCATCGCGGCGCCCGCGAACGGCGCAAGGTACTGGTTCGACGCCGAATCCGCGGCGGTCGCCGCCACGACAATCGTGTAGGGCATCGCGCCCGCTTCTTCCAGGACCGCGATCACGCGGGCCACGTTCGATTGCTTCTGGCCCACCGCCACGTAAATGCAATACAGCGGGCGGTAATCCTTGTCCCCGGCCGCCTCGGCCGCCTTGTTCAGGCGCGCCTGCGAAATGATCGTGTCCACGCCGATCGTCGTCTTGCCGGTGGAACGGTCGCCAATGATCAACTCGCGCTGGCCGCGGCCGATCGGGATCATCGCGTCGATCGCCATGATGCCCGTCTGCACCGGCTGGCTCACCGATTTCCGCTTGATGATGCCGGGGGCGATCTTCTCGACCGGGTAGGAAACATCAGACTTCACCGGCCCCTTGCCGTCAACCGGCAGCCCGGCGGCGTTCACGATGCGCCCCAGCAACCCCTTGCCCACGGGAACCTGCAACAGCCGCCCCGTGGTCTTCACTTCCTGCCCTTCGCGGATCGAGGTGTAATCACCCAGGATGATCGCGCCGACTTCCGTCTCCTCAAGGTTCAGGGCAATGCCGATGATGCCGTTGCCGAAATCAAGCATCTCGTTGAGCATCGCGTCGGTCAGCCCTTCGATCTTGGCCACGCCGTCGCCGATTTCACGGACGACGCCGACGTTTTGCCGCGCGACCGCCGTCTTCGCGCCGGAAATTTGCGCTTCGATGTCTTGTAATAGTGTGCTCATGTCGTTGGAAAAAGGGGATTAAAAGCTTTCTTTCAGGGCGTTCAAGCGGCCCTGCACGCTTCCGTCATACACGTCGCTGCCCACCTGAACGCGCATCCCGCCGATTAAGGCCGGGTTCTGCGTGAAGGCGATGTTCAGGCCCTTGCCATACCGGCGCTCCAGGTTGCTGAGAATGGCCGACTGGTCCGGCGCGCTCAATGCCGTCGCCGTCTCCACCCTCGCGCTCCGGCGGGCCGTCTCCAGTTTGACCAATCGCTGGAGGTGCCCGAGAATTCCAACATACCCGCGCGGCTTCTGGGCCAGCAATTCAGTGACGGCTTTCCGCACCCGGCCTTCGTCCATAACGCCATTTTGGAGGGAGGCCCGGAAAAGCTGCTTGGCGTCGCGGCGTGCCTGTTTGGAAATCTTCATTTCGGGGCGGCTCTGTTTTAGGCGGCGATCTGCTTGTTCGTCTCGTCCACCAGCCGTTTCTGGTCATCCAGGCTGAGGATCTTGCCGGTGACCTGCGAAGTCGCCTTCACCACCAGCGAACCAATCTCCTTGCGCAGTTCCGCGATCATCCGGGTCCGGTCCGCCTCCGCGGCTTCGCGGGCTTTGACGATGATTTGCTCGGCCTGGGCGATCGCTTTTTGCGTTTCGGTCTCCTGGACCTTCGCGGCGGCGGCGCGGGCCTCCTCAATGAACTTGTTGGCTTGGGCGTTCGCCTTGGCCAGGATTTCCTGCCGGGCCGCCTCGGTGCGCGCCACTTCGGCCTTGATCTTGTCCGCGTTCTTGAGCCCCTCCTCAATCCGCTCGCGGCGTTCGAGGAGCACCTTCAGGATCGGCCCGTACGCCCATTTGCGCAGCGCCAACGCGACGATCAAAAAGCTGACGACTTGGGAAACAAAGAGGGCCTTGTTAAAGCCGAACTGTTCGCCGGTCGAGGCGGCAATGTCGCCGAGTCCGGCCGCCGCAAGCATCACAAAGGAATTCATATCACTCTATCCAAAAAACACAGCATTGGCGCGGAGGCCGAAGCCCCCGCGCCAGGCAATTACTTGACGAGGAAGATCGCGAAGAACACGATGCCTTCAGCGAAGGCGGTGCTCAGGATCGCTTGCACGAGAATCTTCGTGGCGGCGCCGGGATTGCGTCCCACCGCTTCCGAAGCGCCTTTGCCGATCATCCCGACGCCGATAGCGGCGCCAAGGGCGGCGAAGGCCACGTGAAAATTCCCCGTCAGTTCTGCTAACATGGGTACCATAGTTATGCTTTCTTTTTTACTGCGTTCAACGGCCCCCGCGGACTTGCCACAGGTCCGACCGCCGAAATTGTCAATGGGTGTGCTCGTGCTTGGCGTGGCCCTCGTCGTGCGTGCAAATGAGCAGCGTGAACACCGCCGTCAACAGCATGAACACCAGCGCCTGGACCAGGCCGACCATCAATTCCATCCCGTAAAACGGGATCGGCACCAGCCACCCGAGCGGCGCCGGAACCAGGGTCGCCATCGCCTCCAGCATGTTCTCACCCGCGAAAATATTCCCGTATAACCGGAAGCTCAGCGACACCGGTCGGAACAGGATTGAAACGACCTCCAGCACGCCCACGATCACAAAAATCAGGATCATCAGGACTTTCAAAGCCCCAGTCGTGTCCCCCTTGGGCCCGAACAAATGCAGGATGAAACCTCCCGGACCGTTCGCCTGCAACGCCCAAATCGTCCACATGACAAAGAACACCATCGACATCGCCAGCGTCATGTTCAGGTCCGCGTTGGCTCCGCGCAGGATCGGGCGGGCAATGTGGTGCAGCGCCCCATCCGGCCCTGGGTGACCCCATCCAATGGAACCCACCCCCGGAATCAGCCCAAACCAATTGCAGGCCAGGATCAGGATGAAAATCGAGGCGAAGAACCAGAATGTCTTCTTGGCCAATTCACCGCCAATGATCCCTTCCAGGAAGTTGTAAAGCCCCTCCACCAGCCATTCCCAAAAATTCTGCGCCCCCTCGGGAACCGCCTTGATGTTCCGCGTCGCCATCTGCGCCGCGACAATCAACAAAATCGCCACCACCCACGTCACCACCATCGAATTGGTCACCTTCAACGGCCCAATGGTGAACACTTCCGTGGCGTAAAGCGGCAATCCCTCGTGCTTCCCCTCCCCATGCCCTCCCCCGGCGGCATGCCCATCGGCGGCGGCGCCGATTGCGGCATGGGTGTCAGCGGCCTGATCCGCGGCTGAGACGTCGAGCGGCGTGAAATAAATCACGGCCGCCTGGCCGGGCTTGACGCTGGTGGCTGGC
>CAZSXX010000284.1:0-6154 GCA_964611245.1 uncultured Verrucomicrobiota bacterium
GGCTTTGACGCCGTGGTTGTCGACGCGGGAGGTGAGGGCGAAGCCGCAGGGGGCGCCGGCGCGGACGAGGTGCCAGCCGCGAATGGCGCCGTGGGGATGGGCGACTAAGAAATTGAGGAGGGCAGGATCGCGCGAGGTGAAGAGGAATTTTTCGCGGCAGGCGACGGGGATGGAGGTGATTTCCGGACCGAAGGTGGAAACGGGTTGGAGGGAAAGTCCGCGCGGGGGAGGTTGCCGAAGGCGTTTCAGGCTTTGCAGGGAATCGAGGGCCAGCAGAGCGAGGCGGCGGGGGAGCGGTTGGCGGCCATGCAGCAGCGTCCAGACCGGGGGATGAAGCGGGCGTTGGACGGAATGGAATTGGGGGACGTTTTGAAACTCCCGAAATCCGACACCCAAGAGGACGCGGCGGGCCTGGAGGGTGCAGCCGAGCGCATACTGAACCTCGGCGCTTTTGAGGACGCGCATGAGGAGCATGCCTGCGGCGGGGCCCGCGGCGGGTCCGGAAAGCCAGTCGATCATGTGCAGGGCGGGGACGGGCTGGAATTGAGGATCGGTGGAGCAAAAGGCGGTGGGGCAAATTCCGATGTGGCTAAAGAGGGCGTCACCATCCGCGAGGACCATGCTGCGGGGTTGGACGGATGGGCCGCGCGGGGAGAAATATTTCCAGTTGAGGATGGCGGGGGAGGAGAAATCAGCGCCGCCGGAGCTGTGCGCGCTGAAGCCTTGGCGGAGAAACTGGGAGAGGCCGGGAAGGTGCCCGCGCGGGAGGGGGAGGATTTGGGGAGGCATGGCGCGGGATGGAGGGAGGGATGCGATTCGTTTCGCTAGCAGGTGATGCCGCCGTCCACGGTGATGGTCTCGCCAGTGATGAAGGCGGCGCTGTCGGAGAGGAGGAATTCGGCCAGGGAGACGACGTCCTCGGATTGGCCGAGGCGGCCGAGCGGGGTGCGGCGGATGATCTGCTGTTTTTGGGAAGGGGTGAGGCCGTGGCTCATCTCGGTTTCAAGATAGCCGGGGGCGATGGCGTTGACGGTGATTTTGCGGGGGCCGAGCTCGCGGGCGAGGCTGCGGGTCAGGCCCAAGAGGCCGGCCTTGGAGGCGGAGTAAACGGAGAGGCCGTTGTAGCCGCGCAGGCCAATGATGGAGCTGATGTTGATGATGCGGCCGGAGGAGCGCAGGAGCATGAGGCGGGAGACGGCCTTGGTGAGGACGAGGACGCTGGTGAGGTTGACCGCGATGAGGCTGGCGATGCGGTCCTCCGGGAAGGTGGCCAGGGCGCCGTCATAGGCGACGGCGGCGTTGTTGATGAGGGCGTCGATGCGGCCGTGGCGATCATGGATGGCGGCGACGAATTTTTTGAGGCGGGGATGGTCGGTGGCGTCGATGGGCTCGAAATGGAAGCGGGAATCGGGGGCCTGGGAGGCTTCGTCGGTGAAGGGCGTTGGGCTGCGGCTGAAGGCGGCGACGACCCAACCCTGGGCGAGGAGGCGCCGCGCGAGGGCCATGCCGAGGCCCCGGCTGGCCCCGGAGATGACGGCGACTTTGCGCTCAGGGGACGTTCCGGCGGCGGTCGATTTTGGTGGAGTCATTTTCCTTGAGAAACGGGATGAAGGTAAGCAGGCGTGGGCGTTTATGTGAAGCCAAATGGCCGCAGGCTTGGAGGACGCGGGCCCGCACGAGCGACTGGTCCTCGCCGGGGGCGGGGACAATTTCGGCGCTGACGAGCTGGCCGGCGAAGGAGCTGCTGGTTCCGAAAACCCGGCAGTCCTGCACGCCGGGGACTTGGCGAATTAGGTCCTCGATTTCACTGGGGCAAACCTTGTTGCCGCCGACATTGATGATTTCGGAGCGGCGGCCGAGGTAGCGGACACGGTCGCCGGAGATTTCGACGAGGTCGCCGGTGGGAAACCACTCGGCCGACGGGGCCGGGCCGTCCAGGTAGCGGGACATGGCGCGGCGGGAGCGGATGAGCAGTTCGCCATTGTCGACGCGGAAATCGGCGGCCTCGGAGCCGTGGGTGATGACGCTGGTGGGGAAGCCTTCCAAGCCGTCATGGACGGCGAAGCAGACGCCCATCTCGGTGGAGGCGTAGATGTGAGTGAGGCGGGCGGAGGGGAAGGCGGCGCGGAGGGAATTGAGGATGGATTGGCCAACGATTTCGCCGCCGAGGGTGATTTGAGTGAGGTTGAGGCGGGCGAGAAGCGCGCGCGGGGCCATGGTGAGGAGCTTGCGCCAGAAGGTGGGGGTGCCGGAGACGCATTGGACGCGTTCGGTGGCCATGAGTTCGGCGAGCGTGGCGGGGTCGCGGGCGCCGGGGAAGACGAGGCAGCCACGGTTGAGCAGGCACTGGAGAAAGACTTGCAGGCCAGCGAACCGGACGATGCTGTAGGTGAGCAGCCAGCGGGAGTTGGCGAAGCGGGGGTCGCGCTTGATGCCGGCGGCGAGGGAGGCCCAGGTGTGCAGGGCGCCCTTGGGCGGGCCGCTGGTGCCGGAGGTGAAGAGGGTGACGTGGCCGGAGCCGGAGGCGGCGGGGTCGTGGCGCGTGGGGGAATCCGCCGAGGCCGATTTTGGGGGGGGCACCGGGAAATCGGAAGCCATGATGGTGAGGTGCAGCCCGAGTCCGTCCACCACGCCTCCCGGGGCGTCCCGGCCGATGAGGAAGACGTCAGCGCCGAGGCAGTCGAGCGCGATGAGGAGGAGGATCGACTCGGGGGAATCATCCATGCGGACGCCGACGCGCCGTGACTGGCAGGGAGGGAGGGAGGCGACGAGTTGGCCGACGGATTGGAGGGCTTCGGAATAGGTGATTTTGCGGGAAGGGGAGGAGAGGAAAGGGGCGCCGCCAGCGGCCTGCGCCTGGGCGGTGAGCTCGCGGTGAAGCATTGGGGGGTCAGGCCGGGCGCGTGGCGAGAGCCTGCCGGTACACTTCCGCCAATTCGCCGATGTTGGAGGGGAAGCGCTCGAGGGTGGAGGAATTAAAGGGATCGCAACCCAGGCGTTTTTCAAGGCGGACCACGACGACGGCGAAGTCGAGGGAATCCAGGGGAAGGGAGCCGTCGGTGAAGGAGGTCGATGGAGCCATGTGGGGAACCGGGCGGCCGGATTCCTCGAGGGTGGCCGTGATCTCCTCGATCACCGCGCGGGAAAGGTCGTCGCTCATTGAGTGTCAGTTTTGCGGGTGCGGGAGGGCGGGTCAAGGTAGCGGTAGGCGTTGCTGGGATTCTCGGTGTTGTAGGCGTAGGCGTCGCGGTGGTTGAGGAAGAATTTGACGGACTCGATGGGGATGGCGAAGCCGAGGCCCTCGCCGAAGGTGATTTTCATGTTGGTGACGCCGACGACTTCGCCGCGCAGGTTGAAGAGGGGGCCGCCGGAATTGCCGGGGTTGATCTGGGCGGTGGTCTGGAGGTAAAGCTCGCCCTGCATCTGGCGGGTCTTGGTGGAAAGGATGCCTTCGGTGACGGTGCGCTCCAAGCCGAGGGGGCTGCCGATGGCGAAGACGCGCTCGCCCACAGCCATGGGATCGGACTGGCCCAAGAGGACCCAGGAGAAGAGGGGGGCGTCCTTGTCCTCGACCCGGAGGAGGGCGAGATCGGCGAATTTGTTCATGGCGACGATGCGGACCTGTTTGTAGCTGCGGCGGTCGAGTTGGCCGTCTTTCTGGTGGTAGACCTCGACGGAGATCTGGGTCTCGCCTTCGATGACGTGAAAATTGGTGATGAGGTAGCCATCCTCATTGATGAAAAACCCGGAGCCGAGGCCGCCGGGCGTGCGGACTTGGACGACGGCTTCGCCGAGCTGGGCGACCAACTCGCGGACGGAGCGCTCGACGGCGTCGGCGGAGCCGCCTTGATAGAAGCCGGGCTTGATCCGGGCATTGGCCGGGGGGGTGGAATTTTGGGGATCGGCGGGAGCCGCTTTCTCGGCGGGGGAGATTTTTTGGATGTTGGAGCGGGGGATGACGAGGACGGTGTAGCCGACGTCGATGGCGACTTGGTCGGGCTTCTCGCTGAGGATGCGGCCGGTGATGGAGGCGTTGTCCTTGAGTTCAAGGACGTCGGCGGCGAGTGCGGATGACCCAAACACCGCGGCGGCAAGGAGAAGCCGATAGAGCATGGCGAAAGGATAACGCCGGGTCCCGGGGCTGGCAAGGCGGGGCCATTCGCCGGGCTGGGAATGGCGCCGAAATAGCTCGCCAATGCCGCTCGGTTCGGTTCACATCCTGAAATCATCATCCTTAGGCTTATGAATGCATTTTCCAAAAAACTCCCTTGCGCACTTTTGGCGGGAACGTTGGCTCAAGGCGTGGTCTTTGGGGAAGCGCCCGCGGTCCGGTACGCCACTTACTTGGGCGGGACGAACTTCGAGGTGCCCTCGGCCATCACGGCGGGGGCGGATGGCTCCGTTTACGTGACGGGGCTGACCGGGTCGCAGGATTTCCCAGGCGCGGTCCCGATCCTTGGCGGAGGGATTGCGTATGTTGCCAAGGTGCGGCCCGATGGCGGGGCGGTGACGCAGGCGGCGACGGTGCCGGGATTTTTCCCGCGGGCGATCGCGGTGAACGCGGCGGGGGAGATTTATCTCGCGGGATACACGTTCGGGAGCGGATTTCCGCTGGTCAACCCGATGCAGGCGGAGAGCGGAGGGGCTTTTGAGGCGGTGGTTTTGAAGCTGAACGCGGCGGGGGACGGGGTCTTGTTCTCGACGCACTTGGGGGGAAGCGGGGATGATGGGGCGCTGGCCATCGCGCTGGATGCCGACGGGCGGATATGGGTGGCCGGGATCACCACATCGGAGAATTTCCCGACGGCGGGCAACCCGTTGCAGGGGGAACGGGCGGGAACGATCGACGGGTTCTTGGCGCGGCTGTCGGCGGACGGCTCGACGCTGAAGCATTCGACCTACCTCGGGGGCGCGGAGGGGGCGTCGTTCGCGACTGGACTGGCGATTGACGGGAGCGGTCGGCCGGTGGTTTGCGGAGTGACGTCGTCCAGCCAGTTTCCCACGCGCAACGCGTTCCAAGCGGTGAAGCCGGAGGGGGCGGACGCGTTCATCGCGAAGTTCGAGGCGTCGGGCCAGGCGCTGGTGTTTTCGACATTCCTTGGGGGCGGCGGGGAGGACAGCGCGCTGGCGGTGGGATTGGACGGGGTCGGGAATGTTCATGTGCATGGGCTGACACGGTCGGAGGATTTTCCGACGCGGGCGGCGTTCCAAGGGGCGTTGGCGGGGGAGGATGATTTTTTCGTGGCGAAGCTGCTGGCGGATGGGTCGGATTTGGTTTACTCGACCTACCTTGGGAGCTCGTTGAGCGAGGCCTACCGGACGTGGCCGAACGGCTTCGGGGCGGCGGAGATTTACCTGGACCAAGGGGGAATCGCGGTGACACCGGGGGGCCGCGCGGTGGTGGCGGGGGTGACGCAGGGGGCGGATTTTCCGCTGGTGAATCCGTTGAGGACGACCAACGCCTGGTACAATCTGGACGCGATCGCGACGGCGTTCGAACCGGATGGAACGGTGGCATTTTCGACTTACCTCGGCGGCCAGGGAGCGGAATGGGGGGTGGACGCGGCGGCGACGCCGGACGGGGGATTTGTGGTGGGCGGCTACACGACGCGGGCGGACATCCAGCCGGATTTTCCGACGACGGCCGGAGCGGCGCAGCGGGTGAACGCGAGCCAGGATTTGGACGGGTTTTTGATCAAGCTGGACCATGGGACGCCGCCGCTGGGCAACGACGCTTTTGCGAACGCCACGACGCTGAGCGGCCCCGAGGTCTCGACGCTGGCGCAGTCGGGGGGGGCCAGCAAGGAAGCCGGGGAACCGGCGCACAACGGGAATGCCGGTGGAAAATCGGTTTGGTTCCGATGGCAGGTTCCGGCGAATGGGCGGGGGATCATCAGCACGGAGACGAGCACATTTCCGACGTTGCTGGGGATTTACCGGGGGACGGAGTTGGCCAATTTGGTCCCTGTGGCGGGGGCGGTGGTGGATTTGGGGACGTTCAGGGAGGCCCGATTGCCGGTGACGGAAGGGGAGACGATTTACATCGCGGTGGATGGGCAGGATGGCGCGGGAGGGACGGCGGTTTTGAGCCTGACCCTGAGCCTCCCGCCAAACGACGAATTTGCGAACCGGATTTTGTTCACGGGATCGCCCG
>CAZSXX010000285.1:0-6139 GCA_964611245.1 uncultured Verrucomicrobiota bacterium
GCAGATGGTGCCGTCGATCTTCGTGATGCTGAAGGAGATGCCGCTGACCGCCAGCGGCAAGACCGATCGCAAGGCGCTGCCGGATCCGCAGCGCAAGCGCCCGGACCTGGAGGGCGAGTTCGTCGTCAGTTTTGAGGCGGCCGATGGGGTCGGGATTGCAGACGAGGATGGTGAAGCCGGCGGCGCGGTAGTTTTTGGCGGCGGCGGCGAGCTTGGCGGCGACTTCCTCCCCTTTGGCGTCGTGGAGGCGGCCGCCGGTGTACATGGAGATGGGCTTGAGGCCTTTGGCGCGGAGTTGGTCGGCGAATTTGAGGCTTTCTTCGGAGACGCCGGTGGAGCCCTCGGCGTAGTCGTAGCCCGCGTCGCGGAGGGCGGAGAGGATTTCGGCGACGTTGAAGGGCTTTTTCTCGCGGTCATAGAATTGGCCCCAGCCGTAGAGTTGGGAGCCGATGAGCATGGGGGCGGGATCGGCGGCGCGGAGGAGGGGCACGGCCAGGGCGGCGGCGGCGGTCTTGAGGAAGGTGCGGCGGGTGTTCATGCGGGTGCCCGCGAGCTTGGCAGGGATGGGAAAGAAAGGAAAGGACGCGTGTTGCGCGTTGTTGGGGATTTGTTGCGCTTCGTTGCGGACTTGTTGCGTGTTGTTGCGGGCTTGTTGCGCTTTGTTGCGCATTTGTTGCGTGTTGTTGCGCACGTGTTGCGTCTGCGTTTCCGACCGCAAGTGTTTGCAGGAAAGTGAGTTGGGAGGAAACACCCGAATCCAAGCGGAAGAAACCGGTGTTTTGGAGGGCAACGTTGGTGGATTGGAGGGATCCGATGGCCAGGATGGGGAGGACGCACGGAAGCGGGAGGGATTCCCCTTTCTGGGCGATTTCGCGGGATGGCATGTTTTGGTTTGGCATGGCGATGGGTCGTTTGGGTGTGGACTGGGAGCCTGCGCGGACGCGACACGGCCAAACGGGGCCGGGCGTTGGAAGGGGGAGGAGTTCGAGGGTCTTGTTTGTTGACCGCCGAACTGCTGACCGTTCCGCTGCGAATGATTCGGAGCGCAGGACTCTTCAGTCCGATGGATCGGGCTGTGTTTTCCGATCCGCTCGTCTAACGGTATCATCACGGATGTTTTTGTCAACCTCTCTGTTTTATTCCGCATGGCTTCGAGGTTCATTGGCTCAGGGCGGGGCATGATAGGGTTAGACCGTATGGTCTCGGATGGGAGGGTGGCGGATGCTGGACGCCATGACATTATTAAATCGTTCGTCCCAGTCCGCGTCCCGCCTCCAGAAGGCCATGCGGCCGGTGACGCTGGCGTTGCTCGTTTCCTCAATTTTCCTGTCGGGCGGGGCGCTGCGGGCCTCGGAAACGGATGACCGGATCGAAGAGGCGGCCAAGAATTCGCACGTGTTCAAAACGCACCTGAAGGAGGATTCGATCAAAATGAAATCCAAGAACGGGGCGGTGGTCCTGAGCGGGACGGTGACGGAGGCGTCGCACAAGGCGCTGGCGGAAAACGCGGTGGAGAGCCTGCCCGGGGTGGTGAGCGTGAAGAATGAGCTGATCGTGAAGGGGGAAAGCTCGACGAAGCGGAGTGATTTTGAATTGGCCGCGAAAATCAAAACGGCGCTGTTGTTCCACCGGCATGTGCAGGCGGGGAAGACGGAGGTGACGGTGAAGGATGGGATGGTGACGCTGGCCGGGAAGGCGGACAGCCGGGCGCAAAAGGACCTGACCGAGGAGTACGCGAAGGACATCGACGGGGTCAAGGGCGTGAAGAACAACATGACGGTGGAGAAACCGGAGGGCACGGCGTCGACGACCCTTGGCGAGAAGATTGACGACGCGTCGATCACCGCGCAGGTGAAGTTTTCGCTGTTGTCGCACCGGTCAACGAGCGCGATGAAGACGTCGGTGAAGACGACGGGCGGCGTCGTGACCGTGAGCGGCATGGCGAAGAACGAGGCGGAGAAGACGCTGGTGACGAAACTGGTCAATGACATCACGGGCGTGGAGAGCGTGGTGAATGAGATGGTTGTCGGCATCCCGGTGGTCGCGAAGTAATCCAAATTGGATGAAGGGGGGCGCGGTCGGCGCGCCCCTTTTTTTCCACGCAAATCTCCAACCAAGTTTTTTATGCTTTATAACATTGCCATCGTTCTCCTGATTTTGTGGCTGCTGGGCGTGGTGACGGCATCCGCCATTGGCGGGTTGATCCACATCCTGCTGGTCGTTTCAGTGGTGCTGATCCTGGTCAACTTCATCTCCGGGCGGAAAATGATCGGGTAGGCGGTTTCTTTTCGGACCTCCGAAGGGAATTCCATCGTGCCTTATGAAGAACGCGAGGACGCCGTTTTTGCAGAAATTCACACTTTCAAGTCCGGCCTGCATTAACGTAGGTTGTTTCTGAAATCTACTGAGAGGCCGACCAAACTGTCGGATTTCGCCGGGTATTACGAACGATTGCTTAACCCAGAGTTAGGCTTGCCCGCCACCGGCAGGCAAATCGACATAAGCAATTACCGATTGGGAAACGTGAGTTGATCCCGGGCAGGCACCAAGGGGCGGGTCGCCTAATCCAAGAGGGGAGGAGGATGAGAGGGTCTAATGATGGTTGGGGGAGGGCAAGGGAGGGTTGGTGGGGGTGGGGGTAAGTTGTTGGAATGGAGGGTGTTGAAGTTTTGATTTAGTTTTGACAGTTGGGCGGCCGATGGTAGTGTTTAGGATCATGATTTGGTTGGGTTGATGCGCCGCGCTTTCTGGGCGGGGGCCTCAACCTTTTTTTAATTAGGAATTTTGCATGGCTCTTGAAACGAATTCGGAATCAACGGTGGCGCCGTTGCCGGGGGGAACAAACGCAGTGCCGCCGGGGCCGGAGCAGGCGGCGCAGGAGCGGAGGGAGTCGAAGATTTCGGAGGCGGTGATCCGGCTGGCGGGGAATTCGCAGGATGGCATCCAGGCGATTGGGGGGTTTTTGGCGCGGCTGGCGGGGCGGAGCGAGCAGGAGGTGATGACGTTCATGACGATCCCTTCGACGATCTCCGGGGGGCCATCGATTTTCCAGGTGAGGATCGGGTCGGGGGAGGTGTTGAGCGCGGGGGACGACGCGGACATGTTGGTGGCGTTTTACCAGCATTCGTACGAGGACCACATCAATTCGTGCCGGCCGGGGGGGATTGTGCTGTATGACGCGGACCATGTGACGCCGAAGGCGGAGTGGGAGAAGGAGTACCGGCACATTGGGGTGCACATCACGGGGTTGACGGTGGAGGCGATCGGGGGGACGGCGAAGGACAAGGGGAAGAACATTTACACGCTGGGGCTGCTGGCGAAGATTTTTGGGCTGAATGTGGAGAAGCTGGAGAAGCTGATCCGGGAGCGGTTCGCGGGGAAGGACGAGAGCATCGTGAAGAACGCGCTGATGGCGTTCCACGCGGGGTACGGGAACGCGCTGGGGAACGTGCTGGAGACGTTCCAGTTCACGGAGCCGATGAAGCGGAGCGGGCACCAGGTGGTGATGAACGGGAACGAGTCGCTGGGGTATGGGCTGATCGCGGCGGGGGTGCGTTTTGGGGCGGGTTACCCGATCACGCCGTGGTCGGACATCATGGAGCTGCTGCGGCGGGAGTTGCCGAAGTATGGGGGGACGTTCGTTCAGACGGAGGATGAGATCGCGGCGGTGTCGATGGCGATCGGGGCGTCGTACGGGGGGAACGTTGCGGTGACGGGGTCGAGCGGGCCGGGGATTTCGCTGAAGACGGAGGCGATCGGTTGGGCGGTGATGGCGGAGGTGCCGGTGGTGATTGTGGACGTGCAGCGGGGTGGGCCATCGACGGGGATGCCGACGAGCGTGGAGCAGTCGGACTTGAACATCGCGGTTTACGGCGGGCACGGGGATTCGCCGCGGGTGGTGTTGGCGCCGGCGAGCGTGGAGGACGCGTTTTACACGGCGATTGAGGCGGTGAACATCGCGCGGAATTACAATGTGCCGGTGGTGATTTTGACGGACCAGGCGATCGCGACGCGGATCGAGGCGTTTGAGGAGCCGAATTTGGAGCAGGTGTGCCAGGACATCCGGCCGAGCCTGGAGACGGTGGCGGACCACAAGCCGTACGATTTGGCGGCGGAGAACGGGGTGACGCCCAGGGTGGTGCCGGGGCAACGGATCATGAGCGGGAAGTACCCGATCGCGACGGGGCTGGAGCATGACGAAATGGGGCATCCGACGGGGTCGCCGAAGCTGCACACGCAGATGGTGGCGAAGCGGCGGAGGAAGCTGCAGGCGCTGGCGGCGACGCTGGAGACGCCGAAGGTTTATGGGCCGCCGGAGGGGAATGTGCTGCTGGTGGGCTGGGGCTCGACGCAGGGGCCGATCCGGGAGGCGGTGGACCGTGCGCGGGCGGCGGGGGACAGCGTGTCGTCGATCCACATCAAGCATATCCATCCGCTGCCGCCGGGGCTGGAGAATGTGTTCGCGGGGTTCAACAATGTGTTCGTGGTGGAGATGAACGACGAGGGGCTGTATGGTTTTGGTCAGCTTGGGGGGCTGCTGCGGGCGCGGTATTGCGACCCGAAGATCCGGGGGATCACGAAGACGGATGGGCTGACGTGGAAGGTGAGGGAAATCCTGGAGCGGGCGAAGAAGACGGTGACGACGGAAGTGAGGAAACTTTAAGAATTTAGGACTGGAAAAATGAGCGCAACATTACCCGAAGCCGCCCCCCGAAACGTGACCCCGACGGTGATCCCAACGCTGCCGGCGCTGCCGGGCGAGGAGCGGAAGGGGCTGAGCAAAAAGGAGATCGCCGCGGACCACCCGACGTGGTGCCCGGGGTGCGGGGATTTCTCGGTGCTGGCCCTGTACTTCAAGCTGATCGAGAAGCGGAAGATGTGGCACGAGAAGATCACGACGATCGCGGGGATCGGGTGCTCGAGCCGGTTCCCGTATTTTGTGCAGGCGCACGGGGCGCATTACATCCATGGGCGGGCGCTGCCGTTCGCGACCGGGGTGTCGCTGAGCCGGCCGGACATCCATGTGTTCGTGTTTGGCGGGGACGGGGACGCGTTTTCGATCGGGGGGAACCATGTGAACCACACGGCGCGCAAGAATGTGCGGATGACGTATGTGATCATGGACAATTTTGTGTATGGGCTGACGAAGAAGCAGACGAGCCCGACGTCGCCGATTGGGTTCAAGAGCAAGACGGACATTTGGGGGGCGATGGACCAGCCGATCAACCCGATGAAGCAGTTGGTGGCGGCGGGGGCGACGTTTGTGGCGCGGACGACGCACACGAACCCGAACCATGTGCTGCAGATGATGGAGGCGGCGATGGACCATGACGGGTTCAGCGTGATCGAGTGCCTGAGCGAATGCGTGGAGTTTTACGAGGGGGCGTTCGACGCGGCGAACCCGCGCAAGGGCGGGAAGTTTGAGCTGGTGCCGGCGGAGCATGATGTGACGAATGAGCACGCGGCTTACAAGCTGGCGGACGCGGCGTGGCCGGGGCATTTCGGGATTTTTTACCAGGTGAACCGCGCGACGAAGAACGCGAACGAGGCGAAGATCAACCAGGCGTCGCAGGAGAAGGTCAAGGGGCTGAAGGATTGGCAGATTTTGCAGAAGACGTTTGACCGGCTGAAGTAGGCCGGGCGGAGCCGGGAATTTTGGAGGCGCTGGCTGGGCTGGCGCCTCTTTTTTTTGGGCGGACGGGATGGAAGGCGGGGCAGGCTTTTGCGTTGCGGAGGCGGGGCGGGGTCTGTTCCATGGGGCGTGAATTGGAGTGGGCGAGCGCGGTACTGGCTGCCGGTGGCGGGGTGGATGGCGTTGATTTTTGTGATGTCGACGGATGTGGGATCGACGCGGCAGACCTCGCGGTTCATAGGGCCGCTATTGCGGTGGGTGTGGCCGGGGATTTCGGAGGGGGCGATCCATGACGTGCAGGTGGCGGCGCGGAAGGGCGGGCATTTGGCGGGGTATGCGGCGCTGGGGATTTTGTGCCTGCGGGGGTTGCGGCGGGAGGCGTGGCTGCGGGGGTGGCAGGGGCGGGCGGCGTGGAAGGCGCTGTTGTTGTCGGTGGCCTACGCGGTGTCCGACGAGATTCTCCAGTCGTGCGTGCCGTCGCGGATGGGATCGTTTTGGGGTGTGGTG
>CAZSXX010000286.1:0-6102 GCA_964611245.1 uncultured Verrucomicrobiota bacterium
GGCTTGCGTGGGTGAACCCAGATCGGCCCCGTGTTGTAAGTCGTGTGCAGCCCGCGGATCTCCCCAATGGCCCCGTCATGAATCCGCTGAAAGATTGCCCGCTCCCCCGCGTTGTAGCGCCAACAAAAACCCGCCACCAACGACAGCTTTTTCTCCTTCGCCTTGCGCACCGATTCCAGCACCGACCGGACCCCCGGAGCGTCGGTCGCCATCGGTTTCTCGCAGAAAACATGCTTCCCGGCGTCCACTGCCGCCTGCAGGTGCAGGGGCCGGAATCCCGGCGGCGTCGTCAAAATCACGACATCCACGCCGCTCTCAATCACCTTTTTGTACGCGTCGAGGCCGATGAAACTCTTCTCGGGCGTGACTTGGACTTTGTCCCCGGCGGCCTTTTGCAAGCTCGCGACGCTGTTCCGCAGCCGATCCTCATAAACATCGCCGACCGCAGTCAGCATCACGTTCGAGTCCGCCGCGAGCGCTTGTGACGCAGCCCCACTCCCCCGCCCGCCACAGCCAATCAATCCAACCTTCAGGGTGTCCGAATTCGCCGCGAACGCCTTCGGCGCGATTCTGATGTAGGGAGCCACAGCTCCGACCATCGCGGCCATTGATCCGGACTTAAGAAACCGACGGCGCGTGGTGGGCAAAAGCAAATGATTGTTCATGCGGTGTCTGGGAAATGAAATCTCTGACAGTGATAAAGCTTCGCATCGGAGCCGTCAAGGAGAGCGGGCGCACTTCCTCCTCGCTCATCAGCCCGGGTCGAAGGAATCGCAGCCGACTCTCACGGTGCGACTGGCGAAACAGTTTTTTCAGGGTGGCGGCAGGCATTCGAACGGCCATTCGACGCCGTCCCCAGCCGCTCTATTTAAGATATTCGCGCTCTCCGCGAAAAAATCACTTCACCGTGTTCACCAACGGAGCCAACCCGTGGATGCGGACCTCCAACCGGTCCCCGGATTCAATCGGCCCCACCCCGGAGGGCGTGCCCGTCAGGATTACGTCGCCTGGCAACAGAGTCATGTTCGTGGAAATGAAACTCACCAATTGGTAGCAGTTGAAAATCAACTGGCTGGTGTTCGAATTCTGCCGCAGTTGGCCATTCTGGAAAAGTTGGATCGTCAGGTCGCTTGGGTCGATTTTCGTCTCCACATAGGGCCCGAGGGGTGTGAATGTGTCGAACGACTTTGCCCGTGCCCATTGGCTCTCGGAATTCTGGATGGTCCGGTCAGAAATGTCCTGCGACGCGGTGTAGCCGAAAATATACCGCGCGGCGGCGGCCGGCGTCACGTTCCGCACCCTCCGCCCAATCACAATCGCCAGCTCTGCCTCAAAATCGGTGCGGTGGCTCGGGAAGGGGACTTCGATTTTCGAGCCGTCGGGAATTAGGGAAGTCGTCGCTTTAAGCCAAAACAGGGGCTCTTTTGGCACGGGCTTGCCGGATTCACGGGCGTGGTCCGCATAGTTGAGCCCGACCGCGATGATTTTTGACGGCGCCACCGGAGTCAAAGTCTTGACCCCTTTGACCGGAAATGGCTTCTTCTCGAACGAGGGGGATCCGAACACATCCCCCTGCAAACGGAACAATTCGCCATCCACACATTTGGCGTGAAAAATCTCATCACCCTTTTGGAACCGCCCAATTGCAGCCATATTGAAGCCGGACCCTAGCAAAACATAGGGCTGGGCCGCAATATGAAACCGCCAGCGCCAAAAAAGACAGAGAGCCGCATTGCTATCGCCACCAAGGATCCGGAAACAGGGCACTCCCCACTCCAGGCGCCAGCGTTTCCGTCCGCAACGGCTCCGGACCGGTAGCCGATAGACCGCCACCCGTTTCGCTGGCCGGCGCATTTCCGGTTCCACCTGCGCTGGCGCATCCTCCCAGCAAAGCCGCCAAGCCCGCCGCGCACCATCTTGGCCAATCCGCATTCACCGCGCCATCCTCTCATCAACCGCGGCGCTCATCCATCAGCCTACTCCACTTCCCGCAACACTCCAAAACACCAATCAGGCAACCCGGACTTGGCCTGATTACGGTTCATCTCCACACTGCTATTGTATACCCGTAATGAAACCATTTGTTGGACCGCACAAAACCCCAGCCGCGCCGGATGAAAAGGACGTCCGGATCGCCGAACTCACCGCGGAGTTGGAAAAGGCTCGCCAAGAAATGCGGTCCTTTTCCCATTCCGTGTCCCATGACCTCCGCGCCCCCCTTCGGGCCATGGAAGGGTTCGGCCGCATTCTTATTGAGGATTACGCCCAAGCTCTCGACGAGGAAGGGCGCCGCTTCCTCGAAAATATTGTCGCCAATGCCCAGACGATGACCTCCCTTCTGGATGACCTCCTCGCCTACCATCGCCTCACGGAAAAGCGTCCCGCCAAATCCGAGGTTGACCTTTCGCTCCTCACCCAAGAGCTTCTCGCGGCTTTGCCAAAGCCTGGCCCAGTCCCGGAATTCAAGGTTCATTCTCTCCCCACGGTGCTGGCCGACCCCGACCTGTTGCGCGTCGCCTGGGAACATCTCCTGGCCAACGCCCTTAAATTCTCCCGCAAAAATCCCCGCCCAGCGCTTGAGATTGGCTCGAATTCCAGCGGCCCAGAAAAAATCTTCTGGATCAAGGACAACGGGATTGGCTTTGACAACCAGTACGCGCCCAAACTGTTTCAGGTCTTCCAAAAGCTGCAAAAGGACCCCGAGTTCCCGGGCAACGGCATCGGCTTGGCCATCGTCAAACGCATCGTCGAAAAACACGGAGGCCGCGTCTGGGCTGACGCCGCCCTTGACCGTGGCGCGACGTTTTTCATCGCCCTCCCAGTTTGACGGCGCGGAAGTGGTTGCGCTGAGTGCGCCGTGATTCTAAGGTTTGCCGCTCATGACCGCTGAACAATATGTCCCTGCCGTCCCCGCGCGGGAATTTACTGTTGACGCCCTCCCCGTCAAAGTCTTCGCCGACCGCCCCACGCTCGCGCAGTTCGCCGCCAACGAGGTCCACGCCTGCCTCCAGTCCGCCCTCCAAAAAAACGGCGCCGCCGCCGCCATCCTCGCCACGGGCAATTCGCAGATCGAATTCCTCAAGCGCCTCGTCGCCATGCCCGGCATTGACTGGAAGAAGGTTACCCTTTTCCACATGGACGAATATCTCGGCATCAGCCCCACCCACAAAGCCAGCTTCCGCCGCTACCTCCGCGAGCGCGTCGAATCCCTCGTCCAACCCGGCGCCTTCCATTATATCGAGGGCGACGCCCCGCTCCCGCTCGACGAATGCGAC
This sequence comes from uncultured Verrucomicrobiota bacterium, assembly GCA_964611245.1. Classification (GTDB taxonomy): domain Bacteria; phylum Verrucomicrobiota; class Verrucomicrobiia; order Limisphaerales; family SXQI01; genus CAZSXX01. The sequence continues at coordinate 3,276 of CAZSXX010000286.1, forward strand.
CGCTATTCCTCCCTCCTCAACGCCCAACCGATCGACCTTTGCTGCCTAGGTGTCGGCGAGAATGGCCATCTTGCCTTCAACGATCCCCCCGTCGCCAACTTCCGCGACCCGCACCTCATCAAGCTCGTGCAACTTGATGACGCCTGCAAAATGCAGCAGGTCCGCGAAGGCCATTTCCCCTCCCTTGAAGCCGTCAACCCCTACGCGTACACCCTGACCATCCCGGCCCTCTTCAAGGCCGCCAAAGTCCTTTGCATCGCCCCCGAAACCCGCAAGGCCGCCGCCATCAAATCCGCCCTCCGCGGCGACATCTCCCCCTCCTGCCCCGCCAGCGCCCTCCGCACCCAATCCCAAGCCGTCCTTTTGTTGGACCACGACTCCGCCGCCCTTCTTTGAAAGAGCTTTAACCAAATTGCCGCTGCTGCTTACGCCAGCAGCTTCTTGATCACTTCCCCATGCACATCCGTCAGCCGGAAATCCCGGCCCTGGAAACGGAACGTCAGTTTCTCATGGTTCAGCCCCAACAGATGCAGGATCGTCGCGTGCAAATCATGCACATGCGCCCGGTCCTCCCCCGGGCTGAACCCCGACTCATCCTTCTGCCCAACAATGGCCCCCGCCTTGACGCCCCCTCCCGCCATCCACATCGTGAACGCGTCAATGTGATGGTTCCGCCCCGTTTTCTCCCGGTTCTCCCCCATCGGCGTCCGCCCAAATTCCCCGCCCCACACCACCAGAGTGTCCTTCAACAGCCCACGCGCCTTCAAATCCTTCACCAATGCCGCCGACGCCTGGTCCACGTCCCGGCACACTTTCTCCAAGTCCCCCTCCAGCGTCTCCCCGGGTCCGCCGTGCGAATCCCAATTCGTGTGGTATAGCTGCACAAACCGCACCCCTCGCTCCACCAACCGCCGCGCCAGCAAACAATTCCGCCCATACGATGGCTTTTCCTTGTCCACCCCGTACAGCTTCAGCGTCGCCTCGCTCTCCCCGGTCAAATCCATCAGCTCCGGCGCGCTCGTCTGCATCCGGTACGCCATTTCGTACGCGTTGATCCGCGTCGTGATCTCGGGATCTCCCGTCGCCGCCAGCCGCTGCAAATTCAAATCCCGGATCGCGTCGATCGTTAGCCGTTGCTTCTCCGGCGTGATCCCCTCCGGGCTGCTCAAGTTCAGGATCGGGTCCCCCTGCGCACGCAGCGGCACCCCTTGGTGTGTCGTCGGCAAAAAACCGCTCGTCCAGTTCGCCGACCCGCCCCGCGGCCCGCGCGGCCCGCTCTGCAGCACCACGAACGCCGGCAAATCCTTCGACTCGCTCCCTATCCCGTACGTCACCCATGCCCCCATGCTCGGGCGCCCAAACTGCGACGATCCCGAATTCATGAACAGCTTCGCCGGCGCATGGTTGAACACATCCGTCGCGCACGACTGCACAAACGTCACGTCATCCACGATTTCCCGGTGGTACGGCATCAGGTCCGACACCCACAGCCCGCTCTGCCCGCGCTGCTTGAAATTCCGCCGAGTCCCCAGCAGCTTGGTCTTGTCCTTGAACGAGCTGTCCATGAACGCGAATCGCTTCCCCGCCACATAGGAATCCGGGATGCTTTGCCCGTTCAACTCCACCAGCTTCGGCTTGAAGTCAAACATGTCCAGTTGCGATGGCCCCCCGGCCATGAACAGGAAAATCACGTTTTTCGCTTTGGCTGGAAAATGCCCCGGCTTCGCCGCCAGCGGATTCGCGCCCGGCGCCCCCGCCCCCCGCGCGTCCAGCAACGAGGCAAGCGCCAGCGACCCCAGCCCCATCGCGCATTCGCCAAAAAAATGGCGGCGCGTGCGCCTTCGCAAAGCGTTGTCCAAATTCGTGATCATCCCCATCCCACCTTCGCCATTTTTTCCTCCCGGCGCAAGGCTCGGAAAAATCCCGTCCCGTGCCAATCCATCAAACCCCCGCGTTGCGGACTTCCCGCCTTTTTGACAATTATTCCCCGTGCCCCTCCCGGCTTTCGATGTCGTGGTCGTCGGCGGAATCAATTCCGATTTCGTCCTGCGCGGCCCCCGCCTGCCCGAACCGGGCGAGACCCAGGTCCTCGACCAGTTCTTCCAAGGCCCCGGCGGCAAAGGCGCCAACCAAGCTGTCGCCGCCGCCCGCCTGGGCGCCCGCGTCGCCATCATCGGCGCCGTCGGCCGCGACAGTCGGGGCGATGATCTCCTCGCCAATCTTCAGGCTGAAAACGTGGACACCCGGTTCGTCGCCCGCGTCAAGGCCCAAACCGGCGTCGCCCTGATCCTCGTCAATCACTCCGGCGAAAAACTCATCGGCGCCTCCCTCGGAGCCAACTCCCACCTCGCCCCCTCCCATGTCCGGGCCGCGCGCGCGGTCCTCTCCCGCTCCAAAGTCCTCCTCATGCAATTCGAGGCCCCCAACCCCGCCCTCCTCGCGGCGGCCAAAATCGCCAAAAAGTCCGGCGCCAAAATCATCCTCGACCCCGCCCCCCCGCGCGAAATCCCAGCCTCCCTCCTCCCCCTTCTCGACGTTCTTCGCCCCAACGCCGCCGAAGCCGCCTTCCTCTCTGGTGTCGCCGTCAAAAACCGCGCCGATGCCCGGCGCGCCGCCCAATTTCTCCTCCGCCGCGGCGTCGGCGCCGTGGCCCTCCAGGCCGGCGCCGGCGGCGACCTCTTTCTTTGGGCGGGCGGCGAAGTGTATCTGCACCATTTCAAGGTCAAGAGCGTCGATGCCACAGGCGCGGGGGATGCCTTCGCCGCCACGCTTGCCGTCGGCCTCGCCGAAGGCCACTCCTTCGCCGCCGCCGGCCGCATGGCCAGCG
>CAZSXX010000287.1:0-6060 GCA_964611245.1 uncultured Verrucomicrobiota bacterium
AAACATCAAATACGGCGCCGCCCCCACCCACACTCCCCCAAAGCCCACTTCCATCCCGCTCACCAGGGTCAGCCCCTCCACGAACACCGTCCGCGTGTCGAATTTCCCGTCGCCATTGCTGTCCTCAAATATAAGGATTCGGTCCTTCCCCTGCCCCTCCGGCGCCCGGCGCGGATACGTGTAAGCCTCCGCCACCCACAGCCGCCCCCGGTCATCGATCGCGAACGCGATCGGCTGCTTCACATCCGGCTCCCCCGCGAACAGGATCGTCCGGAACCCCTCCGGGCCCGTCGCCGCCGCCGCCGCCGCCTCCGGCTCCAACCCCGCGAACTTCACGTCGTCCACCGACGGCATCGGCCCCTTGCGCGGCAACTCATCCGCCAGCGCCGGCTTCGCTGCGTGCAGCCGGAAATCGTCGAAATTGATGTGCCCCCAACCCCCCGATCCCTCGTCCACCAGCCGGATCACAATCCGCTTCCCAATATATTCCTTGAGGTCCACCACCACCGGCCGCAACCCCTCCGCGTCCACACCCACCATCTTGAAGAACGCCTTCCCGCTCTCCGCCAATGCCAGCTCCACCCTCGAATTCTCGGTCGATCCCCCGTTCATCAGGAAACTCGCCCACGGCTCCGTCACCGTGAACGGCGCCGACGTCAGCGTCCCCCGGGGCGCGTCGCCCGCCGCCTCAAAGGATCCAATCCAGTACTGGCCCGTGTGCTGGCTTTTCATGTCCCGCCGACGCGCCGCCACCGTGTCCCCCTTCACCGGCTGGCCCTGGAACGCCGTCCCCGTCGCCGTCCAATCCGCCAGCGTTCCAGTTTCAAAATCAAAGTTCAGCGGCTTGCCATCTGCCCCTTTTGGCGGCGTTCCGGCGCGCTCGGCGCCAACAAGGACCGACGCGCTCAGGAGCGCCACGGCGGTAAGCGGGATTCTCATAGTTCTGACCCGTAGCTTCGGGAAAATACCCGCCTCTGGCGAGCCCGTTTTTCCCGCCCGCCCGCCCCACACCGCCCTTTTCTTTTCCCCGCCAACCCTGTTCAATGCCCCCATGCAACGGATCACCTGCGCCCTCCTCGCGGCATGGATTTTCACTCTTGGTCATTCGGTCGCCGCCGAGCCTTTCTCCGTCAACGACCTCCTTTCCCTCCGCCGCCTCTCCGGCTCCGAGGTCTCCCCCGACGGACGCTGGATCGCCTACACCGTCCGCGAGCCCCAGCTCGAACAAAACAAATTCATCTCCCACATCTGGCTCATCCCCGCGGACGGCGGCTCCCCCCGCCAAATCACCAACCATGAAAAGGGCGAAAGCAATCCCAAGTGGTCCCCGGACGGCAAAACCATCTCCTTCCTCTCCTCCCGCGGCGGCTCCCAGCAAATCTGGCTCCTGCCGCTCGACGGCGGCGAGGCCCGCCAGCTCACCTCCCTCTCCACCGAGGCCGACAACCAAATCTGGTCCCCCGACGGCCAGTCCATCGCCTTCACCAGCGAGGTCTGGCCCGACCTTCCCGATGACGCCGCCCAAAAAAAGCGCGCCGACGAACAGGAATCCTCCGGCGTCAAGGCCCTCGTCATCGACAGCCTTCTCCACCGCCATTGGAACGATTGGCGCCGCGGAAAACGCTCACACATCTTCGTCACCCCCATCTCCACCAACGCGCCCGTGGACGTCACCCCCGGCGATTTCGAGGCCCCTCCCTTCTCCCTCGGCGGCTCCCACATGTTCGATTTCTCCCCCGACGGCAAATCCCTCGCCTTCACCCGCGGCCCCGCCCGCTCCGTCCAGGCCTGGAGCACCGACACCTCCATTTCAATCACCCGCCTCGGGCCCAACGCGGCCATCGAGGACCTCACCGCCCCCAACAAAGGCTGGGACGGCTCCCCTCATTTCTCCCCGGACGGCAAATCCATCGCCTACCGCTCCCAATCCCGCGCCGGTTACGAAGCCGACAAAATGCGCCTCGCCCTCCTGGACCTCGCCACCCGCCAAACCACCTATCTCGCCGATTCCCTCGACCGTTCCATCGAGGAAATCCTTTGGTCCCCCGACGGCAAAATCATCTGGTTCACCGTCGAGGAGGAGGGCCGCTTCGCCCTCTACTCCATCACCCCCCAAGCCAACGCCCAGGCCACCCGCCTCTTTGTCGGCAGCCATTTCGGCGGCCTCTCCGCTCCCCGCGACGCCAGTTTCATCGCCTTTTCCTTCGACTCCCTCCTGCGCGCCCCGGAACTCGGCCGCCTTTCCCTACCCGCTCCGGAGGCCACCTGGAAGCAACTGACCACTCTCAACGACTCCGTCTACCAATCCCGCGCCCAACCCACCGTCGAGTCCTTCCGTTACCCCGGCGCGCTCGGCGCCTCCATCCAATCATGGATCCTCAAGCCCCCCGGTTTTGATCCCTCCCGCCGCTACCCCTGCCTCCTCCTGATCCACGGCGGCCCCCAGACCGCCTTCAACGACTCATTCTCGTTCCGCTGGAACACCATGACCTACGCCGCGCACGGCTACGTCGTCGTCGCCCCCAACCCGCACGGCTCCACCGGCTTCGGCCAAGCCTTCACCGAACAAATTTCCGGCGACTGGGGCGGCGCCGTTTATGAGGACGTCATCAAGGCCGCCGATTGGGCCGCCAGCCAACCCTTCATCGATCCACAGCGCATCGCCGCCGCCGGAGCCTCCTACGGCGGTTACATGATGAACTGGATCGCCGGCCACACCGACCGCTTCAAAACGCTCGTCTGCCACGCCGGCGTTTTCAATCTCGAGAGCAAATACGGCGCGACCGAGGAGCTCTGGTTCCCCGAATGGGAATTCAAGGGCGTCCCATGGGAAAACCCCTCCCTCTACCAAAAATTCTCCCCGCACCGCTTCGCTGGCAACTTCCGCACCCCCATGCTCGTCACCCACGGCGAACTCGATTACCGCGTCCCCGTCGACCAAAGCCTCCAAGTCTTCACCGTCCTCCAGCGCCGCGGCATCCCCTCCCGCCTCCTCATCTATCCCGACGAGGGCCACTGGATTCTCAAGCTCAAAAACAGCCGCCTCTATTACAACACCGTTTTCGAATGGCTCGACCGCTACCTGAAGCCCGAATGACCCCTGCCTTCGGGATTTTCATCAGCCTTCCCCAAGGGCTTCTCGGCGCACCCGTCCCACGGCTGCCCTGATTTTCGGCCCTTCCGCCCGCCGCCAAAATCGCGGCATGATACGATTTCTCGTTTGCTGGCTTCTGGCCGTGGCTCGCCTCGCCGATTCGGTCGCCCAAACAACCGATGAATCCCGCCTTCAAGCCGTCGAGGTGTCCGCCCTCGTCCAGGCCTCCCCCCCGCAAATCACCCTGACCTGGCCCGCCCCTCCCGACGCCACCGGCTACAAAATCTACAAACGCTCCGGCGCCAACTGGCCCCAAGTCGCCACCCTCCCCGCCAACGCCGTCAATTGGACCGACTCCGCCATCGTCCCCGGCCAGCGCTATGAATACCGCGTCGTCAAAACCACCCCATGGCTCTACATCGGCCAATCCTACATCACGGCGGGCGTCCGCGCCGAACCGCTCGAGCCCAATGCCAAAGTCCTCCTCCTCGTCCGCGACAACATCGCCGCCGCCCTCGGCGCGGAGCTCGAGCAACTCCGCAAGGATCTCATCCTTGAAGGCTGGGAGGTCCAACGCCAGGACGTCGCCGCCTCCGCCACCGTGCCCCAGGTCAAATCCCTCATCCAGTCCGTCTGGCAAGGCGGCGCGGGCCGCTTGAACTCCGTCCTCCTCCTCGGCCACCTCCCTGTCCCCTATTCCGGCGACATCTCCCCCGACGGCCACACCAACCACCATGGCGCATGGCCCGCCGACGGCTTCTATGCCGAGATGGACGGAACTTGGACCGATTCCTCCGTGAACAAAAAAGTCTCCGAGCGCCAAATCAATTGGAATGTCCCCGGCGACGGCAAATACGACCAAAGCTCCTTCCCCTCCAACGTCGACCTCGCCCTCGGCCGCGTCGATTTCTTCGAGATGACCTGCTACGCCAACAAGCCCCTTTCGCGGTCTGAAATCGACCTCACCCGCCAGTACCTAAACAAAAACCACCAGTTCCGTTCCGGCCAGATCCAACTCTCCCAACGCGGCCTCATCCTCGACAATTTCGGCCTCCGCGAGACCAACGGCGTCGCCGCCAGCGGCTGGCGCAATTTTGCCGCCTTCTTCGGCGCCCAAAACGTTTCCCGTTTGGACCTCAACACCTATTTCCCCCGCCTCCGCTCCGAAAGCGCCCTCTGGACTTGGGGCGCCGGCGGCGGCAGTTACTACTATTCCTCCGGCATCGGAACCTCCGACGACTTCGCCACCATCGACGTCAACGTCGTCTTCTCCCTCTGGCTCGGCAGCTATTTCGGCGACTGGAACAACGAGAGCAACTGGCTCAAAGCCGCCCTTGGCTCCGGCAAAATCCTCGTCTCCCTCTATTCCGGGATTCCCCACTCCTTCCTCCACAACATGGCGCTCGGCGGAACCATCGGCGATTCATTCGTCCTCACCCAAAACAATCGCGTCCGCGACAATTACTTCCCGGACAGCCAGGGCCTGAACGAGGTTCACCAAGCCCTGCTCGGCGATCCCACCCTCCGCATGTCCCACCGCCCTCCCCTCCCCGGCTTCTCCGCCCAAGGCGCCGCCGGCCGGGCCAACCTCTCCTGGACTTCCCCGGGCGGCGCCGGATTCTCCGGCGTCCACCTCTACCGCGGCTCCTCCCCCAACGGCCCCTTCACCCGCTTGACATCCCAGCCCATCACCGCCTCCTCCCACGCCGACGCGGCCTCCCCCGGAACCTACTCCTACCTCGCCCGCCCAGTCTGGCTCGACTCCAACGGCAGCGGCTCCTTCTTCAACCTCGGCCAAGGCTCTCTCGTCGCCAACGTCACGGTCACCCCATCATCCGGAACCCCGCCCACTCCGCCCCCTCCGCCCACCCTTTCCGCCCGCCTCAAATCCCCCACGGCCCTCGAACTCCGCGTCCTCGCCTCCCCAGGCCACCCAGTCATCGTCGAATTCACCCAACTCTTCAACGGCTGGACCTCACTCCAAACCAACTCCAACCCGCTGGGCGAACCCATCCTCATCGACCTCCCCGCCGTCGGCCAACAACGCCTCTTCCGGGCCCGCCATTAGTGTTTCCCCCGGTGTCCCACCCCGTTTTTTCCACCAATCCAGCCGCTGGGAGTCGCCCCGCTTGCGGGTCGGGCCCAGCATCCTAAGCTCCATCAAAGAGAATTTGTGACGCGCCTTGCGGGGTCCCCTCGCCCATGACGGGCGGCCCTTCGTTTGGCGTCAACGCTCGAATAATCCTGACTTTATGGCATCCGATGCAGCTCTCCTGGGCGGTGACGACACCGCCCTCGACCTCGATTCTTCAACCTCCGTCAGCCCGGCCCGCGGCCGCTCCACCGCCGAGCTCGACAAGAAGGAACTGCTCAACGTCCTTCTCGCCTTCAAGCGCGGCGACTTCAGCGTCCGCCTCAACACCCGCGCCAAAGGGCTCGACGGCAAAATCGCCGACGCCTTCAACAGTGTCGTCGAAGTGAACCAGAAAATGGCCCGCGAGCTCTGGCGCATCTCCAAAGTCGTCGGACGCGACGGCAAAATCAACGAGCGCGCCGGCCTCGGCCAGGTCCGCGGCGCCTGGGGCGGCATGGTCGATTCCATCAACACCCTCATTTCCGACCTCCTCTGGCCCACCAGCGAAACCGCCCGCGTCATCGGCGCCGTCGCCAACGGCGACTTGTCCCAGTCCATGGCCATGCAGATCAGCGGCCGTCCCCTCCGCGGCGAGTTCAAGCGCACCGCCACCACCGTCAACACCATGGTCACCCAGCTCGGCTCCTTCGCCGCCGAAGTGACCCGCGTCGCCCGCGAGGTCGGCACCGAAGGCAAGCTCGGCGGCCAGGCCAAGGTCAAGGGCGTCGCCGGCACCTGGAAAGACCTCACCGACAACGTCAACCTCATGGCCGGCAATCTCACCGGCCAGGTCCGCAACATTTCCGAGGTCACCATTGCGGTCGCCAGTGGT
>CAZSXX010000288.1:0-6021 GCA_964611245.1 uncultured Verrucomicrobiota bacterium
ACCACAATGTGGCCATCGGGCAAATCAAGCAATGTCCCCAGGGAAGGATCCGGGGTGAATCCGGGAACATAAACATCCTCCTTGATGCCGGGGTATTTCAGAACACGGTCGGGAGGGCAACACAAGGCCGAACTGGGGATCACCTCAGGAACCATTTCCCAAGTCGGCCGCATCAATGGAAGTGTTCTTGCAAATTCATAGTCCGCCAAGAGCAGGCTCGGAACGCCAAGGGCGTTTGACAGAATAATCTGAGCGCGAGAACCGTGGGAAACCGCGAGCGCGGGCTTTTCGCGGAGAACGACCGGAGCCAGTTGCAACGCCCGATAAAACAACCCGAGAACTTTTCGGACACGGTTTTTTCCGTGGTGCCGCCCGACTTTGATGTAAGCCAGCCCTTTTCTGTCCGCCAAGTCGCAAACTTGGAATGCGTCGCGCGCGGTCAAAAGCACGCGGAACCCTCGCTTGGTCAACTCCTTTATGATTGGCTCGAAGAATGGGACGTGAGGGGTGTTGTCGAGATCGATCCAGACGAGGGGACCTTTTGTATTCCCCCCATTCCGGAGGGTTTTAACCGGCGCGGAAGGACCCCGGTTCCCAGCCGTAAAGGCGGCAACCTCCCGCGGCAGGGCGTTCCAATACTGTCCTTCATACTTCGAACTCACGTAGCTCAAAAACTCTTTGTAGAAAGCGACCGGAAAGGCGGCTTTTCCCGGCCGGCTGCCATTCAAGGACAAATAATCCGGGTGAACATTCAGCAAGGCCATTCCCCCTTTGGAAGCAATCCAGTCCAACTTTGTCTTCCAAAGATTGATTGAAGTCTCCCTCAAGACAAGAAACAACGTCGAATCTTGCGGAAGCGTGTAGGGCAATTCCACATATTCCCTTCCATTTTCGGCCTGAACAAAAAATGGGAAGATGGTATCCACCCCATCAGGTTGGGGTTCAAAAGGGTCTGTGTCGAAAGTCGAGGAGTCATATCTGATGTCGAGCAAATTAATCCAATCGAGATTCCTCAACATGAATCCCGACCGGAATCCGACCGCCCCCCACTCCTTGAGGTATTGGTTTATCTTCGAAGCATGTTCCTCAAATCCTTCCCGTGAATCGTACAACTTGCCGTCGTGATAAAGATCGTGAACACCCACTTCAAAACCTGATTTTTGGAGGGCGCAGCGCACCAATTCCGGGAGCCGGTAGGAGCCCTCGGGAATGAAATTGAAGGAGGATTTGAAACCCATGGAAGATTCCAAATGCGCCAGTTCTTCGGACTGCGCCAATCCTTTGACACCCTCAACATCGTGGGTCAGAACCAACGCGAACTTCTTTCCAGCCGGCCATCCATTCCATCCCGGGGGGGCGTCTCCCGCTGAATTCTTGATGGGCCACACCGCGCCGTATTGCTGACGCCGTTTATGGGCGATCCAACGCCTCACAACCAGCCTCAAAGACCAAGGGAGGAATGGTTTAAGCCGATAATAGAGCCGATTGGCAAACATGCAGCAGTGCTCGATGTTAAAAACCCTTCGACAGACTTCGTCCCGGTCACTTCACAACAGGTGAGCTACACCAAACCATCCCACCCATGCGGAGTGGGTAAATCTTCTTAAAACCGCCCTGTATCCGCCTAGAATGGTGGATTCGTTCGAAAACCACCCCTAATCGAGGTCAGAATTCCTGGTGGAGCCAGCTGGGGGTGTAGGTGCGGCGTTTGTTGAAGACGGCCCCGATGTTCGCCTTCGATTGCAGCAACATGCCGCTGGCTTTGGCGATCCATTCGCTGTTGGTTTTTTCGGCCTCGACCACGAGGAAAACCATGTCCATGAATCCGGCCAAGCGCGGGGTCACGCTGGTTTGGTTGATGGGTGGCATATCAAAAATGATGTAGTCGTAATCGCTGGCCTGCAATTGGGGCAGGAGGTGGGCGATCCGCTTGGGGAGGATGCGGGGAAGACGGTCGTCCTGGGAACCGCCGTTCACGACGTAGAGGTTTTTGTGGACCATGGCCTCGGAGCGTTTGTCGATTTCTAGGACGTCGGCGAGGCCGCAGGCGGGTTTGCCCTTGTAGAAGGGGTGGGCGGCGCCGTTTTCGAGGTTCATGTCAACGAGGAGGACGTTGCCTTCGCCGGTCTCCGAGAGGGAGGCGGCGAGGCCGGCGGCAAGGGTGGTGACGCCGGCGCCTTCGGAGCAGGAGGTGAGGGCGATGAGCTTGGGCTTGTGGGTCATGCCCTTCATTTCGAAGAAGGTGACCAAGCGGTCGCGGAGGGCCTCGGAAAAGGGGTGCAGTTGGTGCTGCTCGTCCCACGGGGCGATTTCCTCACGGGTTTCGGCGCCGTTGGCGAGGGCGGGAACGCCATTGACCTCGGCGTGGCCGTTGGTGGCGGATCCGTTCTTGCCGGCGCCGAGGCGTTTGCGTTGGCGGGGAGTGGCGAGTTCGGGGATGGTGAGGAAGACGGGGAGCTGGAATTTGGATTCCAGGTCACCGGCGCGGCGAATGGACTGGGAAAGAACGAGCTCGAGCAGGAAGGCCAAGCCGAGCCCAAAGCCGATGCCACCGCCCGCGGCCATGGCCATTTTTTTCTTCAAGGCCTTGGAATCGCGGAGGGGGAGGGAGGGGGATTGAATTTCGCTGATGTTGGAAAGCTTGCCGCTACCCAAGGTGGTGTCGACGCGGGCCTGCTCGAGGCTGGTGGAGTAATAGCGATATTGGGACTCCTCGAGCTCCTTCTTGCGCTGCAACTGGACGAGGCTGTTTTCGACCTCGTCGACGCCGGAGGCTTCGGTCCGCATTTTCTCGAACTGGGAATTGAGCATCCGAATCCTCGCTGCGATGGCGACGACGCGAGCCTGTTCGGCGGAGAAATCGGGCGCAGCGGCCTTGATTTCCTGGCGTTGGACATTTGGAGCCTGGGCCACGACGGTTTCCTCCATCAAGAGGCCGGGGTTCTCGGATTCCATTTCCTTTTTTTGGCGTTCGAGGTCGGCGATGGAAGCCAGGACCTCCTTGACCAAGACGCTTTCGTCGGTGAATTGGGTGAGGAGCTCCTGCTCTTTTTTGAAGAAAGCGTCGAGGCGGGAGCCCAGGCGCTTGTAGCCGCTGATCAAATCGGAGGGCAATTTGGGTTTTGTTTGGGCCACGGCCGCCAGGTTGGTGTCCACCGTGAGCGCATTGGTCCCGGCCGGGGCGGCCGAATCCGAGGCGGCGACGAGATTTGTTTCGGCCGCGATGGGGGCGTTGGTCGAAAGCGCTGGAATGGTGATGCCGGAGGATGGATAGGCCCTGGCGAGCTCCTTCAGCGCGGCTTGGCGCTCCTCCAACTCCACCTCCGCCGACAGGATATCCATGCGGAGCTTGGCGTTTTGCTCGGAGAGATATTTCCGCGATTCATCGAGGGAGACAATGCGGGATTTCGTTTTCAGCTTGCGCAACTCCTCCTCCGTCTCCGCCAGCTTTGCCCGGAGTTGGTCGGTGCGCTGGGTCAGGAATTCATCAAGGACGCCCAAGTTGCGGTGGATTTCGACGTGTTTTTTGAAGTAGCTGTCGATCACCTGGCGGAGGACCGGCTGGACGATGGTGGGGTCGGTGTGCTGGAAGGCGACATTGAGGACGTTGCCCTTCTTTGGAACCTGCACGATGAGGTTTTTTGACAAGACCACAGCGGCGGCCTCCCGGTTGGTGATCCCACCTTTGCCAACGATCTTCTCGGCGCCGATGATGTCCACGACAGCGGAGGCCACATCGAGGCTTGAAAGAATCTCCGCCTCGGAACTCATGATGTTTTCGCCGCGAAGGTCCAAGGGCTTGACCTGGGCGTCCGCGCCTGGGCCGGAGGCCATCAGTGATTTGCTGTCCTGGACGTAGCGGACGAGGAGTTTGGCCTCGGATTGGAAGGGGGCGGGCGTCAGAAAATAAAATCCCGCGGCGGTGGCCAAGCCCAAGAAAGAAAAGAAAATGATCTTCCACTTGTGCTTGAAGAGCACGAAGTAAATGTCGCTGACGGTGAGTTGCGTGGGGGGCGGGGGCGGAGGAGCCAGAGGCCGGTTTTGCATTGGGTTGTTCATGCTATGCGACGTGGCGGTAGAGGGCGGCCCCGATCAACCGAGAGATGGGCAGGGGGAGACGTTGGAAAATGGAAAAACAAGCGCCGGGCGGCTTTTCCTGGCCGGCCACGAAGGCGTTGGCCCTGAAATCGTAGCGCTGGTAGGCGAGGGTTTTCTCGGCCGCGCCCCAGCCGAGTTTGTATCGGCGCAATCCTTCGTTGGAGGGGTCGGTGCGGCCAAAATCGAGTTCCGTGTAGCCGGCGCGGGCATACCATTGGATGGCGCGCCACATAACCACATTCGCGCCCCGCAGATGCTGAGAATTTTCATCCGAGGCGCCGTATTTATAGATCGCCTTCGCGCCGAGATGGACAAAGACACTGGCCGCGATGGGCTTGCCCTCAAAACGCGCGACGGCGACAAAGCCCAGGTTGTGGGCGATGACATGCCGGTGGAAACCCTCGAAAAAGCGGAAGGGCTGCGGCGGGACGCCGTGCTTTTTGCGGGTGAGGCAATGCAGGGCGTAGAACTCGCGCATCGCGTCGATGGTCCGCAGGATTTCGACGGTCACCCCCGACTTTTCCGCTTTGCGGATGGCGCGGCGGACGGAGCTGTCGAATTTGCCGAAAACTTTTTCCTCGTCCGGACCCAGGTCCAAGGTGTGGCCGTAGTAAGAGGAGAAGGAGGAAGGAGGAAGGTTGAGGGATGAAGGATGAGGGATGAGTTCCGGGTTTTTAACCACGCCCGCGGATGCTCCACCCGCGAGGCCGCGGAATTCGCAATACTTCCAACCGTGGGCGCGACCATGGACTTTGGCGGCTTCGACCAAGGCGTCCGTGGCGGTCCCGAGCGGTTCACAGGAGTCGGTGAACGGGAGGGAGACGCCTCGTTTGCCGGTGAGCCAGCTTTTGACCTCCATCATGGGCAGCACCGCGCAGATCCGACTGCCCTGAGTTTTGGCGAAATAAACGGGCTTGAATCCGTAGCTCTCCTCCAAGACGCGGGCCCAAGCGGCGCTGTGGAAAAAGGAGGAGCCGGCCAACGCGGTGACCTGGGCATCCCAATCCGACACCGCCAAGGGGTCGAGCGCCTGAACCGCACAGCCAACCGTCGGCGCAGGCGCCATGGCTGGGCGGTCGATTCTGGCAATGTCAGACGGCTGCGGCATGGATCTGTCCTTCAGCGTGAACATTGCGAACCTCGGCAGCGACCTTCGAGATTTGTTCCTCGGTCAATTCCGGGAACATGGGCAGGGAAAGAAACTCCGCCGCGCATTTTTCGGCGACGGGGAATGAGCCGGGGCCATGCCCGAGGAAACGATAGGCCTCCTGGAGGTGGACTGGGATGGGATAATGAATTCCGCAGGCGACGCCGCGTTCGCCGAGCATTAACAGGCGGCGGTCGCGGTCCTTGGTGCGGACCGGGTAGATGTGGTAAACGTGGGTCCGATCTTTGGCGGCCTTGGGGAGGACGATGCCGGGGATGTGGCCGAGAAGTTGGTGGTAGCGCTCGGCATGGGCGCGGCGCGCGGCGTTGCCGGCGGCCAGATGGCGGAGCTTGATGCGGAGGACGGCGCCCTGGATGCCATCCATGCGGCCGTTCCAACCGATCATGCTGTGATGATATTTCTTGGCCTGGCCGTGGTCGCGCAGGGTCATGACGGCCTCGCGCAGCTTCGGATCGTTGGTGGTGACGCCGCCGGCCTCGCCCAAAGCGCCGAGGTTTTTGCCGGGATAGAAACTGAAGGCCGCCGCGACGCCGAGCGAGCCCGCCTTGCGTCCCTTGTATTCGGCGCCGTGCGCCTGGCACGCATCCTCAACGACTGGGACCCCATGTTTCCCCGCCACTTCCATGATGGGATCCATATCGGCAGTCTGGCCGAAAAGGTGAACGGGAATGATGGCCTTGGTCTTCGGCGTGATGGCTTTCTCCAGCAAGGCGGGGTCGAGGTTGTAGGTGGTTTCCTCGATATCGACGAAGACG
>CAZSXX010000289.1:0-2491 GCA_964611245.1 uncultured Verrucomicrobiota bacterium
GTTGGGCCGCGGCAGACCGGGCATTACGGCATGGTGCTGCCCCGGTTCATCGCCTCCGCGAAGGCTGGGGAGCCGCTGCGGGTTTTCGGTGATGGATCGCAGACCCGGTGTTTTTGCTACGTGGGCGACACGATCGAGGCGCTGATGCGGCTGCATTCCCTGCCGGAAGCAAACGGGGAAGTTGTGAATGTCGGCAGCGAGGAGGAGATTTCAATCGCGGCGCTGGCGCGCCTGGTGGTGGAGATGACTGTTTCGAAGTCGAGGGTGGAATTTGTCCCCTATGCGCAAGCCTACACGCCGGGATTCGAGGATATGCTGCGCCGGAAGCCGTCCATTCAAAAGCTGGTTGGGCTGACCGGTTTTCGCCCAAGGACGCCCCTGCGGGAGATCATCATTAAGTCGGCGGGATCTGGTTAACGATTCGTCGGGCGCGTGAATTCCCCGGGACAATTCGGAAAAAAGGAGACTTGTTTCCCGGAGGCGATACACTTCGGCTTATGGTGATTAAGCGGTCGCTTCTGAATGCAGCACTTCGGGCCCTGATCCTCAAGAGCGCGAGGAGCAAAGCGCTTTACCGGGTCGCGCGAAGGTATGCGGACGATTTTTCGGGTGAGTTTAACCCCGACATGAACACCAATGGCGAGGTGCGCATCCTTCGGGCCGCCTGTGGGGAGGGTGGGGAGCCCACGGTGGTCCTGGACGTAGGCGCCAACACCGGGGAATGGTCCGCCGCGCTTTTGAACATTTGTCCAACCGTGACGATCCACGCTTTTGAACCGTGCGCGGGAAGTTTTCGGAAGCTTCAGGAGCGGAGATTTCCGGCCGCACGGGTGAAGGTCAACCAGATGGCGATGGGCAGCTCCAAGGCGGTGGGAAAAATGCATGTATACGGGGCGGAGTCCGAGTTGAACTCACTTTTGGCGAGAGGTGACCGCGATTCGACTGCCGCGCCGATGCAGGAGGTCGCCATCACGACCATTGATGACTACTGCCGCGAAGAGGGGATCGGAAAAATACGATTTTTGAAAATCGACGTGGAGGGATTTGAGTCCAAAGTCTTGGAGGGGTCACGGGAAAAGATGGAATCCGGCCAAATCGATTTCGTGCAATTTGAGTATGGGGAAGGATGGATTGATGCGCGCGTATTTTTGAAGGACGCAATCGAATATTTGAGGCCGTTGCCATATGATTTGTTCAAGCTTACGCCGCATAACGCTGTGCGGGTGACCCGATACCGCGCGGACTTGGAGAACTTCCGCAATTCAAACTACCTCCTGGTTAGGCGGGGAGCCGACCCGAATTTTTCGGCGCTTGGAACAATTCGTGAGGATTAGCGATGGCTGAGGTGAGCGGCTGGAAAATCCAGGCGCGGCTTTGGGCAGCCCGGCGCATTCCGGGAGCGGCATTCCTTTGGCACAGCGCCTCGCGTTTTTGGAATGAGTTTCGCTTCCGGTCGTCCCTCGCGCTGCGAAGGATGCCGGGGAATTCCGCGCAGTTTGGGCCGCCGCGACGGCTGGCGGCGACCTTCGAGGAATGGGGACGGCGGGCGGCTGCATTCGAAGGCGCATTCCGGCCATTGCGGGAGGCGGCCACCTGCCTGAGGCCGTGGCCCATCAACCACTGTGTTCCATTTGAGCGACAATTCCAGCTGCGGCAAAAGGCGAAGGTTCCGCCCGTGTTCGTGGGCGAATTATTTGGCGGCCGGTTCGTCGGATTTGAGCAAGGCGTTGTGATAGCCCGCGACGACACGTTGGTCTTCGACCTCTCCCGGCCGAAGCGAAACCGGGGCCCCGAACGGCACAACCTCTTGGGAGCCTTCAAATTGCCTCCTATTCGCGAAACGCGGGGAACGATTGTCAACTTGGTCACGCCCGAGGCCCATGGCAACTATTATCATTGGTTGGTGGATTTGATGCCCAGAATTTTCTGGCTGCGCTCGGTGGGGATTAATCCTGCCGAGGCGGACGGAATATTGCTTCGCTGGAACCGCCTCCCGTTCCAGGAGGCCTGCCTTCGGCATCTGGGGATTGATCCCGGGCGGATCATCGCCGCGACGCCGCGCCTCCATGTTCGCGCCGAAAGGCTGGTGGTCTGCTCATATATCAATTACGGTTACAACTCCGACGAATATTCCAATCGCGCGGAAGGGTTGTTGGGATTGCGCTCGATGTTGCGGGCGGAAAACCGGTTTCTGAACGAGAAACGGGATTATCCGAAGCGGATTTATCTTTCCCGGCAGCGCGCGGCCTACCGGCGCGCCAGCAACGGACCGGAATTCGAAGCCGCATTGAAGGAGTTTGGCTTCGCCACCTTTTGCCTTGAGGATGTGCCATTTGAGGAACAGGTGGCTCTTTTCTCGGGAGCCACACACTTGGTCAGCCTGAACGGAGCCGGCCTCGCCAACATGATCTTCGCCCCGGCAGGAGCCAAGGTCCTCGAAATATTTCGCCCCGACTTTCTCGCCTCCTACTTTTGGGACCTTTGCGCGCAG
>CAZSXX010000289.1:2501-6016 GCA_964611245.1 uncultured Verrucomicrobiota bacterium
TATCATGTGCTCATCAGCCGCGATCCACCGGTCCAAGCGGGTTTTTTCAAGTTTGCGCAACAGGCCGACATCACGGTTGATTGCCAGGAGCTTCGCGCGCTCCTCAAGACTTGGGGGTAATTGATTCCTCTTTCCACCAGGATGTCGCCCCAGGGGCGCCGCTCGCTTGCGGCATTGGATGCTTCAGCGCGTTGGGTGCTTCAGCCTTGCGTGGGCGGGGCGGGTTGGCGAGACTGCGGGCATTGACGCTGGACGGAGATTACGCATGACCTACCACGAATTGTTTGGATTTATGTCGCCGGAGATGGCGAAACGGATTTTGGAAGACTCGTACAACGAGGACAAGGGGCTGTACAAAATGACGCTGGCGGCGGTGGCGAACGCGAAGAAGCTGCGGCCGGCTTTCTATGAGAGGAAGTCGCGCGTGGAGCGCGACGCGGACATGCTCGGGATGCTGTCGCGGCCGCGGTTGGAGGAGGCGGGGGCGACGTTGCTGCGGGGTTGGCTGATCAAGAAGCAAGCGGCGTTGCTGGTGGATTTTTTGGATGGCCTTGGACTCAAGCACAAGAATGGGGTGGTGGAGGAGTTCCCGCCCTCGCTCGAGGACGCGACGCTGAAAAAGGCGGTGGACGGACTGTTGGAGCGGCATCCGAGGGAAATCGTGATCATCTATTTGAACGCATTTGGGAACATGAACGAAACGGGCTGGGCGAATCTGAACGAAATGCTTGAAAAAGATGAACGGTTGCAGCTTGCTTAACGTCCATTCGTCAGATCGCTAATATGAATCACACTCTCGCGGGGATAATTCTGGCCGCGTCGCTTTCGTTCTCGGCCTTGGCCGCGCGCGAAACGGCGCTGGATCGTTATGTGGCGGCCCCGGACGCCAATTACAGCTACAAGCTAGTCAAGAAGCTGCCGGCGGAGGGGGGGACGGTGTTCATCCTGGAGATGACCTCGCAGCAGTACCTGACGACCAACGAGGTGGACCGCCCAATTTGGAAGCATTGGATGGTGATCACGCGGCCGAACGAGGTGTCGAGCAGCACCGGGTTGCTGTTCATCGGAGGCGGGTCGAATGAGCGGCCGGCGCCGACGAGCCCGGATGGCAACATCGCCAAGATTGCGGTGGCGACGAAGTCGGTGGTGACGGAGCTGCGGATGGTCCCGAACCAGCCGTTGACGTTCAAAGGCGAGAATAGTGGGCGCGTGGAGGACGCGTTGATCGCCTACACGTTGGACAAATTCCAGCGCACGGGGGATGAAAAATGGCCGGCGCGCCTGCCGATGACGAAGGCGGCAGTGAGGGCGCTTGACACGATCACCTCGTTTTGCGCGAGCGAGGAAGGAGGAAGCACGCGGGTGGATTCATTCGTGGTGGCCGGCGGCTCCAAAAGGGGCTGGACCACTTGGTCGACGGCGGTGGTGGACAAGCGTGTGAAGGCGATTGTGCCAATCGTCATCGACATGCTGAACATTGTTCCGTCCTTTGAGCATCATTTTGAGGCGTATGGATTTTGGGCGCCGGCGGTGGGCGATTACCAAGCGATGCGGATCATGGACTGGAGCGGATCGCCGGAATACAAAAAGCTGATGGAGATCGAGGAGCCCTACGAATACCGCGACCGGCTGACGCTGCCGAAAATGATGATCAACGCGGCGGGCGACCAGTTTTTCATGCCGGACTCGGCGCAGTTTTATTGGGCGGATTTGAAGGGGCCGAAATGGATCCGGTACGTTCCCAACGCGGACCACTCGCTGAAGAATTCGGACGCCCAAGCGAGCTTGCTGGCGTTCTATTGGGCACAGGTGAATGGCAAAGCCCTGCCGGAAGTCACGTGGAAACTGGACGGCGAAGGGAACTATTCGGTGAAGAGCTCCATCAAGCCGGACGCCGCGAAGTTATGGCAGGCTAACAACCCGAATGCCCGGGATTTTCGGCTGGAAACACTGGGACCGGCTTACCGAGCGAGCGACCTTACTCCGGGCGCGGATGGGGCGTACAAGGGCCAGGTGGAAAAGCCCGGGAAGGGATGGACCGCCTACTTCGTCGAATTCACATACAATATCGGAGGGCCCGCGCCCTTGAAGTTGACGACGGAAGTCCGCGTCACCCCCGACACCCTCCCGTTCAAAGGGAAGATTCCGCGCCGGGATCCGCGCAAGTGACGGGATCGACCCTCAACGGCCCGGCGCGGTCGAGGAGGGAGGTTTAGCGCGGAGGTACGCGGCGCCGTTTTTTCCGTCCACGACCAAGTCGATGCGGGCCAGGGCGGCAAGCCCGAGCGTGGCGGCGTGGCGGCCCCGGGCCATGGATTCACTCCAAGGATCCGTTTCCTCGATCAGGACATCGCTGAGCGTCAATGGACCAAGCGCGAATTCTGGAGCAAACGTTTGCAACCGGTTGATGACCCCGGCGGCCGGGGTCGAGGACGTGATTTTGGTGGCTTTTTGATCTGGATGGGATTCGGCCCATTTTTTCCATGCTTCCGCCGGGATGCCGAGGCCGGTCGATGAGCCGGTGTCCACGATGATCCAGTCGCGGTTTGGCAGTTCGAGGACCAGAATCCGCCCCTTCCGGACCTTCAGGCGAGTCCAGCTCTCAATTCCTGGGGGGAGTTCCTTTGGAAAACTAACTTGGAGCCGGGCGGCATCGAAGGCGACGATGTTGTCCCGCACCGTTTTCCATCCGACAAAACCATCCATTTCCTGGGGAGGGACATGGTCGGGCAGGTGGACGATGACCGGCCGGACTTTTCCGGTGAAGGGGAGGGACTCGACATGCCCGAGTTTGGAGGCGCGGTACATCCGCCACGGTTCGGAGGACTCCGGCGACACCTTGAACCCGAGGCGGATGGCGGCGGGGCGGAAGAGGTAAAATTCGGACGCGCCGGTGTCGAGAAAGATTTTGGCGGGCGCATGGTTGAATTTCGTTTCAATCCAAAGGCGGTCCTCCGCGGCGCAGGCCATCGGCAACAATGAGAAAAGCAACAGCGCCCGGCGGAGGGCGGGGTGGACCCAAGACATTGCATATCAATGGGTCTGGCCAGTGGTGTTGTCAACCGACTTGGGGCGTCCCCTTGTGAGGCAGTGAAAAGCGGAGATTCATGGGAGGGGTTTGCCCCCCATGGAGGGCCAAGGTATCCCGATTGTCGCTAGGATGGATTCGGCCCGAAGGACCGTGCGTTGCCCTTATTGTCCACGACGGCCAGCAATCTAAACTCGGGATTGCAAATGAAGGTCGCAGCGCAGCAGGAATTGATGAATGATGGGCCGGTGGTCGTGGGGATCATCGGCGGCAGCGGCAGCGGCAAGTCGTGGCTGGCGAGGGAGCTGGCGCAGGCGCTGGGGCCCGAGCACGCCGGAGTGATTTGCCAGGATTCCTTTTATCGCGACCTCTCCCATTTGACCCCGGCCCAGCGGCGGGAAGTCAATTTTGACCATCCGAACGCGTTGGATTGGCCGGCCTTCCGCAAGACCCTTCTGCACGCCGCGAGCGGCCGGGCGGCGCGCGT
>CAZSXX010000290.1:0-6001 GCA_964611245.1 uncultured Verrucomicrobiota bacterium
TGGCCTTATTTGCTGCATTCCGCTGGACTGGATTCAAATGTTGGTTCCACGCAGCGACCGGCTTGAGTTTGTCGCGCTGACGGCGGGAGCCGCGTTGCTGGGTGGGCTGGCGGTGTTGCGCGACGCGAGGGCGGGGACCCTCGCGGCGATTGGAATTGGGATTGCGATGCACAATATCGGAGGGTATTCGGAGACTGTTTCATTCAACGCGATGGTCGCGTTCCTTTTCCTGCACCAGCTCCGGTGGACGGAAATTGGGGCGGGGGAACGGCTGGCGCTGGCGGGCGCCGCGATCGCATGGGTGGCGCACACGGTCACGCTGGAGTTCGGCGGCGGGGAATTGGCGCGGGTGCCCTGTTTTGTGGCCACCGTGGTCGCAACCCTCGCGTTGCGGAACGCGTCGCTGGGGCTGCCGGGGAGCCTGATTCCGCCGGTGGCGTCGATTGTGGTGCTGTGCATCCATCCCGTGCACTGGGGAATGGTGGCCGCGGCGAAGACGCCGTCGGGGGTGGCGCCGATCACGCTTGGGTTCGCGCTGCTGGCGGCGGGGGCATGGCATTCCCTGCGAAAGACAACCGAGACGCGGGTGA
This sequence comes from uncultured Verrucomicrobiota bacterium, assembly GCA_964611245.1. Lineage (GTDB taxonomy): Bacteria > Verrucomicrobiota > Verrucomicrobiia > Limisphaerales > SXQI01 > CAZSXX01. The sequence goes on from CAZSXX010000290.1 coordinate 591, forward strand.
AAGCACCGGTCGAGCCCGGCTCGTGACGCCCTGGAAGGTCGGGGAAGGCCACTTCACCCGGTCTGCTGGGGACGGCGGGCCGGGGGCCGCCACTTCGTTCTGGCGCGTGGGCGGGCCTTGATTACACTTCCACGCTCGAATGTTTACCGGCACATACACCGCAATCGTGACGCCGTTCAAGAACGGCAAAGTGGATGAACCCGCGCTGGCGCGGCTGATCAAGGCCCAGATCAAAGGGGGCGTCGATGGAATTGTCCCCGTTGGGACGACGGGCGAATCGCCCACGCTGAGCTACGAGGAACACATCGCGGTGGTGGAGTTCACGGTGCGGGCGGCCGGGGGGAAAGTGAAGGTTTTGGCGGGGACGGGAGCGAATTCGACGGAAGAGGCGATTTACCTGACGAAGGCGGCGGAGCGCGCCGGGGCCGATGGCTCGCTGCAGGTGGCGCCGTATTACAACAAGCCAACGCAGGAGGGGCTTCACCAGCACTTCCGGGCGATCGCGGCGGCGACTAAATTGCCGATTGTGCTGTACAGCATTCCGGGACGGTGCGGGATCGAGATTGGCTTGGAGACGGTGAAGCGGTTGGCGAACGACTGCAAAAACATTGTTGGCATCAAGGAGGCGGCGGGCGTGCCGGACCGGGTGAGCCAGATCCGGGCGGCGTGCGGGCCGAAGTTCGCGATCCTGAGCGGGGATGATTCGCTGACGCTGCCGTTCATGGCGGTGGGGGCGGACGGGGTGATCAGCGTGGCGTCGAATGTCATCCCACGAGAGGTGAGCAAGATGGTAAGGGCGTTTGCGGAGGGCAACGCGGGGGGGGCGTTGAAGATCCACGCGAAGTTTTTCCCGCTGTTCCGCAACCTGTTTGTGGAGGCGAACCCGGGGCCGGTGAAGGCGGCGCTGGCGATGATGGGGATGATGGAGGCGGAGCTGCGGCTGCCGCTGGTGGGATTGGAGCCGAAGAACCACGAACTGCTGCGGGAGACACTGCGGCAGTGCGGCATCATCAAGTAACATGACACGCATCGTCATCACGGGGGCCAAGGGGCGGATGGGGCAGGCGTTGATCCAATGCGCGCGCAGTTTTCCGGACCTGGAAATCACGGGGAAAGTGGACGTGGGGGATGACTTCACCGCGGCCGTGGATGGGTGCGACGCGGTGATCGATTTCAGCTTTCACGACGCGACGGCGGGCGTGGCGGAGCTGTGCGCGGCGCGGGGGAAATCGCTGGTGATTGGAACGACGGGGCACTCGGAATCGGAACGGGCGGCGATCACGCGGGCGATCGCCAAAACACCGGTGGTGTGGGCGTCGAATTATTCAACGGGCGTGAACGCGCTGTTTTGGCTGACGCGGAAGGCGGCGGAAATCCTTGGGCCTGATTTTGACCTTGAGGTGGTGGAGATGCACCATCGGCTGAAGAAAGACGCGCCGAGCGGGACGGCGACGACGCTGGGGGAAATCCTGGCGGAGGCGCGCGGGTTGCAGGTGAAAGAGGCGCTGCGGCATGGGCGGGAGGGGATTGTGGGGGAGCGCACGAAAGGGGAAATTGGGATGCACTCGCTGCGGGGCGGCGATGTGGTGGGGGACCACACGGTGATTTACGCGAATGTGGGGGAGCGCCTGGAGTTGACGCACAAGGCGTCGAGCCGCGACACGTTCGCCAACGGGGCGCTGCGCGCGGCGCAGTGGGTGGTGAGGCAACCGCCGGGACTTTACTCGATGCAGGATGTGCTGGGCCTCAAATAAAGACATTGTATGAAACGATTGCTCGCGATGGGACTGTTGGCGATGGGATGGACAACACTGGCCGCCGAGCCGGACATCCTGATCGCGGATTTTGAGTCGGCCAGCTATGGGGATTGGAAGGCGGAGGGCGAGGCGTTTGGGGATGGCCCGGCGCGAGGCCAACTGCCTGGGCAGATGCCGGTGGACGGACACGAGGGAAACGGGCTCGTGAACTCGTTCCTGCGGGGCGACGACACGACGGGCACGCTGACGTCGCCCGCGTTCAAGATTCAACGGCGGAACATTCGCTTCCTGGTCGGCGGGGGAAATCATCCGAAGGAGACCTGCATCAACCTGGTGATCAAGGAAAAGATTGTGCGCACCACCACCGGGCCGGACAGCGAGCACCTGGATTGGCAGCAATGGGATGTGGCGGAGTTCGCCGGGCAGGAGGCGGTCATTCAAATTGTGGACCAACGGAAGGGGGGCTGGGGCCACATCAATGTCGACCACATCCTGCAGACTGACAAAGCGCTGCCGCGGCTCCTGGCCAACCCTTCCAGGGAACTGACCGCCGCGAAGAAATATTTGCATCTGCCGGTCAAGAATGGGGCGACGAAGCGGCTGATGACCGTGTCCAGCGAGGGGCGTGTGGCGCAGCAATTCACGATTGAGCTGGCGGATGGGCCGGCGGATTGGTGGGCGTTTTTGGACATTTCGGGTTTCCGGGGCAAACCGATTTCCATCACGGTCGACCACCTCAAGGAGGATTCCACCGGACTGACGTCGATCGCGCAGGCGGACCAGGTTCCGGACGCGGAGAACCTCTACAGCGAAAAGCTGCGCCCGCAGTTTCATTTCAGCGCGCGGCGCGGGTGGCTGAACGACCCCAACGGGCTGGTGGAGCATGACGGGGAGTACCACTTGTTTTTCCAGCACAATCCGTATGGGTGGAATTGGGGGAACATGCATTGGGGGCACGCGGTGAGCCGTGACTTGGTGCATTGGGAGGAGATTGAGGAGGCGCTGTATCCGGACGAGATGGGGACGATGTTCTCGGGCTCGGCGGTGGTGGATGAGAACAACACGGCTGGACTGCAGAAGGGGATAGAGAAAACGCTGGTGGCGCTTTACACCGCGGCGGGGGGCGAGAATCCGATGTCGAAAGGGAAGAAATTCACGCAATGCCTGGCCTACAGCAACGACCGGGGGCGGACCTGGACGAAATACGAAAAGAACCCGATTCTCCCGCACATCGTGGCGCAGAACCGCGATCCGAAAGTGATTTGGTTCGCGCCGCAGAACAAGTGGGTGATGGCGCTCTACCTGGACAAGGATGATTTTGCGCTGTTCGACTCGACGGATTTGAAGGCGTGGCGGGAGCTGCAGAGGATATCGATCAAGGGCTCGAACGAATGCCCGGAGTTTTTTGAGATTGGCGTGGAAGGGAAGCCGGGGGAGAAGCGTTGGATACTTTATGGGGCAAACGGGCTTTATTTGGTGGGGAGTTTCGACGGGAAACAGTTCACGCCGGAAGCCGGACCGCTGGCGCTGAATTCGGGCAATTGCTTTTACGCGTCGCAAATATTCAACCTCGCGAAGAACAATCCCCGGCGGATCCTGATTCCCTGGGGACAAATCAGCCTGCCGGGAATGCCGTTCAACCAGATGATGGGGCTGCCGGTGGAACTGAAGCTGCGACCAAGCGGGCCGGGGGTCCGACTGACGGCGGAACCGGTGCGGGAGCTCGAGAAATTAAGGCAAGCGCCGCAGGTGGCTGAGAACGAAAAGATCGGAGGGGGCCGTGCGGCGCGGTCGGCCTTCAAGTCGGCCCTGTGGGAATCGCAGCTTGAGATCACGCCGGAGGCGGGGTCTGAAATCCGGATCGAATTGCGCGGGGTGACGGTGGCCTACGACGCGGCCAAGCAGGAAATCAGTTGCCTTGGAAAAAAGGCGGCGCTTCCACTGGTGAATGGGAAGATTCGGCTGCGGCTATTGGTGGACCGCACGTCGATCGACATTTTTGGCAATGACGGGGCGGTCTACATGCCGATGGGATTTGTCCCGAAAACGGAGAGCCACGAGATGGTCATCTCGAGCGGGAAAGGGGCGGTGATCAACCGGCTCGAGAATTGGGAGCTGAAGTCGGCGTGGAAGCGATAGCCGCCCGCGGCCCAAGCTGGCGAGCCTGGGCCGGGCGGAGGCCATTCAGTCCGGTCACCGGGGGGACATGCCGGCGATGCTCAAGCTGAGGTCGATTTCATCGGAGACCTTGTCGGTCATTCCCGGGTTGACGTTGAAATCGGAGCGCTTGAGCTGAAAGTTGGTGCGGATGACGAGGAGGTCGCCCTTGAGATTCTGGACGCGGGCGCCCAGTTTGTCCTTTAGGAAGGTGATCTTGACGGGGACCGTGAGCTCCTTGGTGACGCCCCGCATGGTGAAACTGCCGACCGCGTCGGCGGTGGTGGTGTCGGCGGTGGTTTTGACGTTTTTGAGCTGGGTGACGTCGAAGGAGATCTCCGGGAATTTGGCGACATCCATCCACATGGCGCCATGGAGATGCTCGTTCATCATTTTGTTGGGGACGGTGAGCGACTTGGATTCGACGATGATTTTTCCCTTCGTCATTTCGGGATGGGCGGGGTCGAACTGGACCGATCCCTTGATCCCGGAGGCGCTGCCGTTGATGGCCTCGAGCGGGGCGTCGAGCTTAAACACGGCGTTGTTGACCCCTTTGGGATCTTTGAAATCGAATGTTTGAGGCGCCGCGTGGACGCCGCCCGCCATCGCCGCGAGGGCGGCCATGATTGCCAGTAGTTTTTTCATAAATTCAGGGATTCCGCTTTTTCCGAAACAGGAAGGACGCGGCAACGAGCGCGCCCGCGCCCGCCAACGCCACTCCCAGGAAATCAACTCCCGGCACAAACCGGTCCTCGTAACTGATTGCCTCAATGCCGGTGACTTCGTCAACGGCCCTTTTCTCGACGCGGTTTTTGGTCCAGCCAAGATTGGGTCCAGCGGCGAGCCAAAAAATGGCGGCGGCAAGCGCCAAGGCCAGGGCCATGAACCTTAAAGTGTTTTTCATTTCATCCGTGGAGGACGCGGCGGCGATTATGCCGCCGCATCCCCGGGGCGTCAATTGAGGTCGAAGAGCAATGCCTGCGTGTCCGTGGTGGCGGCGAGCTCGACAGACTCCTCGTCGGCCAAGGCCAAGGCGTCGCCCGCCCGCAGGCGTTCGCCGTTGACGGTAAGATCGCCCTGGGCCACCTGAACCCAGGCATGGCGGCCGGGCGCGAGGGGGTAAGCCGCGGATTGCCCGGCGTTGAGCCGCGCCAGGAGGAGGTTCGCGTCCTGGTTGATGGCAAGGGAGCCGTTGCGGCCGGACTTCGAGGCGATCCAAGCGATTTCGCCGGGCGACACATTGGCGGCGGATCGCTCCGCGTATTGGGGCTTGAGACCGCGCCGGTCGGGGGTGATCCAGATTTGGAGCAGGTGAACCTCGTCGGTGGTGGAGGGGTTGAACTCGCTGTGAGTCACGCCGGAGCCGGCGGCCATGTATTGGAACTCGCCCGCGCGGATGACGCGGCCGTTGCCCATGGAGTCCTTGTGCTCGAGGGAACCGGCGAGGATGTAGGTGATGATCTCCATGTCGCGGTGTGGATGCGTTCCGAAACCCAT
>CAZSXX010000291.1:0-5970 GCA_964611245.1 uncultured Verrucomicrobiota bacterium
TCCAACGAATCGTGGCGGCTGCCGGCGGCCTGGTCGTGATCTGGGAAGCCGCTTCCCCGGCGGATGTGGCTCGTGCGCGCGCGATGAAATAATCGCGCCAAAAACGCGCAAAAGAGGTTAGGGTTTCTCCAGCCGAAAGAAGTTCCGGTTCCCGTCCGCCAGTGTATCCGGTGACGTAATGTTCGCGCCCGTAACCTCATAGGTGAAGTCTCCATGCTGTGCGGCGCGGGCCATGTGCGCTGTCAACGCGAAGAAAATCGTCGCCAAAAGCAGGCGCAAACCGGTGTGTTGAGTTCTCATATTCTGGTTCCTGCTCCTATGAGCGAGATTCCACGATGAACCGCGCCAAATGGTTTTGAAAACTTCCGACTCCGCCAGCGCAGAGAAGCGCGTTCATTCTCATGGCAAAACCCGTACCCGGTAAAACGCCGCGCTGGCCGGTTTATCCATCAGGACGCGTTTTTGCGGCGCGGTGGCGTCAACCGCCGCGGCGCTGGTCCATGCGCCGCCCAAAAATGTCGCTCGAATGAATTTCATATCGCATGCCAGTTACGCTTTGGAAATACAACGCATGCCGGCCTGCGGGAACGGCCGTCCGATCCGCTTCCACGAGAACCCCAGGCTGCGGCGCGCTTTCAAATGCCAGCCACGAACTTGCGTTCAGCGGATCGGTGCCCGCCAGCATCTCCTCCTGATTATTCATCCCATCCTGGTCCAGATCATCCGTGGCATTCCACAACATCGTCGGACGGCCCCCGAACGTCTCCGTCCATCCCGTCGTGCCGGCCAGAAAAAAAACGGTGGCGCTTGTGCCGTCGAATTGGGAAAGGTCATTCGGTGCGTTGCCGAGAAAATAGACGCTTCTCACGGCGGGGCAGGCAGCGAAAGCGCCCTGGTCAATGCGGGTCACGCTTTTCCCAATGGTCACGGTGGTCAGCATGGGGCAGTCGAGAAAGGATTCGTCCATAATCTCCGTTACGCCATCCCCGATGACGATGCCGGTCAAGTTGTGGCAGGTCCGAAAGGCTGCCCCTCCCTTTCGGGTCACGCTGTTCGGGATCGTCCCTCTGGTCAGGCCGCTATCCTGAAATGCCTACCAACCGATGGTGGTCACACGATTGGGGATGGTGACGCCTGACCACCGGCGTTCGACCCCAAATTCGGGGACATTGAGATTTGTCGGCGATTTCGAGGCAAATATTGCAAAAATGCGACAACGCTGTTTATGATCATCAGATTCTAACTTGAAAGGCTCGATGCCGCTTGTTGCCCATGAATATTGACCGGCTTGTTCTCTTGTCGCGGAACTTTTCGTGTTCGATCGCGCTCCATTTTCTGGCGTGTTTTTGGTTCTGGGGGGCCGCGCAGGCCGCGCCCGGTGACAAGAAATGGGAATTGTTAATCGGAGCGGCGTCCTCTCCCGCATTGGCGCCGGACGGAAATATCATCGTGGCGGTCGGCGCGGGGAAATTGCTCGCCATCAACCCGTCCGGAGAAACGCGATGGACCAACCAAATGTCAGCGGGCTCCCCTGGAATTTGCGTCACGCCGGGCGGATTGATCTATGTCGGGTCGGACAAGCTTTATGCGTTCAATGCGGACGGGAGCAAACGGTGGGAGTTTGACGCGAACGAGCTTTTCTTTCACACGCCGGTGGGTGCGGCGGACGGCACAATATATTCGGTGAGTTCTGGCGGTTCGCTCTACGCCCTCAAGCCGGACGGGTCCGTTTTATGGAAGGTTCCCGCGCCGCGTTCGCCAGGGGAACTTGTGCTCGCCCGGGATGGGGCGCTGATCGGCGGGTTCTCTGCGACGAACCCGGACGGCATGAACCGATGGACGTTTCCGGGTGGGCAAACAATGTATTCCGCGCCGGCCCTCGACGCCGAAGGGACAATCTATGTGGGGTCCCTGAACGGTTCGTTTGCGGCGACTTTGTTCGTCCTGCATTTCGATGGACAGGTCAAATGGACCTTTACGGCGGAGGGAACCATTCTGGGCGCGCCGGTGATTGGGAGCGACGGAACGAGTTATTTCCGGACGGACGCCGGAATAGTTTACGCGGTGGATCGGGATGGCCAGAAGCGTTGGGAATACAACACGGGCGCAGCTGAACCGGGGACGACGCCGTCCAGTGTGGCGTTGGCGGCCAATGGGACAATTTACGTGGGCAGCCTCGATGGACGGGTGCACGCATTGAATGCGGCGGGCGAACACAAATGGGATTTTCCCACAGGCGCGCGGCTGGTCATGGCGCCGTTGATCGGCCCGGACGGAACCATTTATGTTGGGACGGACGCCGGAAGTTTTTTTGCGATTGAAGGCGAGGGGAGCGGGCTCGCAAATGCGCCTTGGCCGATGCATCGGCGGGACACACGGTTCAGCGCCAGTTATGCGGAGGCGCCCACCCTGCCGCCGCCGCCGCAATCGACCGCGGCTTCAACCAATCAATTCACCGACAAAATCCGCGTGACCTGGCAAAGCGCCATTGGAGCGGTGAGTTATGAAATTTGGCGCGGCGATGCGGCGGAACCCGGGGGGGCGACATTGCTGGGGCCGATTTTTGGGAAGCTGGAGTTCGAGGATCGGTCCGCGGTGCCGGGGCAGGTTTATTTTTACTTCGTGAAATCCATTAATTCCGCCGGCGCGAGTGGCCTCGGCGGCCCGGCGGCGGGCGCACGGAGAATCGCGAACCCGGGAGAGCTGGTTTGGAAATTTGCGATCAATGGCGCTGTGGGGACGCCGGCGCTCGCCCCGGACGGGACCGCCTACGCGACCGGCAGCGATGGAAAGCTTCACGCGATTCAGGCGGATGGGGTCAAAAAATGGGAGTTCGACTACGCGGGATCGGCGGCGACGGCGCCCACCGTCGGCGCGGATGGCACGATTTATTTTGCGGCGAGCACGCGCCTGAATGCGCTCACGCAACCGCGCGAGGGATGGTCGTTTTTCGCGGTGACTCCAGAGGGAGGGAAAAAATGGCGGCACGACCGAAGGGGGACGGTCCCGCCCTCGATGGCCTTGGGCGACGACGGAACGCTGTGCGCGACGACAGTCGAAGGCGTCGGAGTCGCCTATTGGCTGGCCTTGAATGCGGATGGCACGACGCGGTGGGAGCTCGCGCATGAGGACGACATCATCAGCAATCTGGCCGTGGGGGCGGATGGGGCATTGTATGCGGGGACACGCGACGGCCAGGTCCTTTCGGTCTCGAAGGAGGGTCGGTTCCGGTGGAGGATGAGCTCCGGAGGGGGCTATCTCGGGGCCATCGCCATCGATGCAACGGGCGTTTTGTTTGTGAGTGGCAATGAATTGTTCGTCGTAAATCCAGATGGCGTCCGGCGCGGGTTGTTTCCGGGCACTGACGCCGGCGTGTCGCCCGCGGCTGTGGGGCCAAGCGGTCGGATTTACCTGGGCAGCAATGACGGGAAGTTGAGCGTCCTTAATCAAACCGGCGCGAAAATCAGTGAATTTGTCGTGGGCGGAATGCCTGGCGCGGTGGCCGTCGGCGCGGACGGGGCTGTTTATTTTTCGTCGTTGAGCAACCCCTTCGCGCCGGTTTTCACTTTTTACGCCTACAATCCGGGGGGAACCCGGAAATGGGATTTCAGCCTCGGGACGAACATCGGGCCGCCGGTGATGGGCGGCGAGAATCTGGTTTATTTTGCGGCCAACGACGGGGCTCTCTATGCGTTGCGAACCGAGGCGCCGCTGGGGGACACTTCGTGGCCGGCCTTCCAATCTGATGGTCAACGCACCGGGCGGGCGCGAAAAACACCACCCTTGCCGGCCACCCCACAGGGCGTCCTGGCATCGGCCACGTTATCACCCGCATATGTGCAGATCCGCTGGGCTTCGGTTTTGGGGGCCACCGGCTACGACATCTTGCGTTCGACCGGCGTCGATCCCGGCGCGGCTGACCTGATTGCGTCCGATGTCTCCGGACGGCTGACCTACAACGACACGACAGGAACGCCAGAAAGCCTCTACAATTACTGGGTGCGCGCCCGAAGCCCAGCCGGTCCAGGGAACCATAGTTCGATGGTGAGCGCCACACGCCGCCGCCCGGCGCCGGGAGATTTGCTCTACGAATGGACGTTGCAGGGCATCATTCATGGCTCGCCCGCCATTGGTCCCGATGGAACAGTTTATGTTGGCGTCCAAGCTCAAACTGCCACGGTCGGCGCCTCTTCCCTCTACGCCTTGAATCCGGATGGGACCACCAAATGGGCCCGCGCGTGGACGGCTTGGATTTTTGGGGCCGCGGCCATTGGCCCCGATGGAACGATCTATTATGGCGGCTACCATCGCAGCTTCCTTGCGCTCAATCCGGATGGAAGCGTGAAGTGGGGCATGGATCCGGGGGGCATTGTGATCAACAGTCCGGCCATCGGCGAGGAGGGCGAAGTTTACTTCGGCACGGTGGCGGGAAAGTTTTACTGCGTGGAATCCAATGGAACGGTGCGCTGGACCTTCACCGCGGCGGCGGGCATTTTCTCGGCGCCATCAATCGGCGGCGACGGCGCGGTTTATTTCCGCGGCGGGAACTCTCTGTACGCCTTGAATCGTGATGGGACTGAACGCTGGCGTTCCAAAAGCGTCTTTGCCAATCAAACGCCGCTTTGCTCATCGCCCGCGATTGCCCCCGATGGAACGATCTATGTCGGAAGCGACGTGGGTGCGTTGCTGGCCTTTAATTCGGATGGGGTCGAGCGCTGGCGTTTGACCTCGCCGGCGGGATTCCTGGCCTCGCCTGTGCTCGACGCGGCCGGAAATATCGTCATCGGCTCGGCGGGATTGTATTCTGTGAAGCCCGATGGCGCGACGAACTGGGTTTTCCCGGCGGGACCGGTCTGGGCGACGGCTGCCCTGGTCGAGAATGGATTGGCCTATGTGGCCACCTATGAGGGGAAATTCTTTGCGGTGAATCCGGATGGATCGAAAGCTTGGGAAACAGCATTCGGAACGCCGATTGTTTCTTCGCCGGCGGTCGCGCCGGACGGGACAATTTATGTCGGTGGACAGGATGGGAAAGTCCGGGCCATTCATGGCGGCAGCGCGCTCGCGCAAACCCCATGGCCGAAATATCAGCGGGACCTAAGACATACGGCGCGCGCGGATCGGCGCGTGTCCGCGCCGGTCCAACCGGCCGGCCTGCTCGCAAGCGACGATGAGTTCAACAACAAGGTCCAGGTAAAATGGAACAGCGCTCCGAACGCCTGGAATTATGAACTGTGGCGGGGACGGACGCCTTCCCTGCCGGACGCCGCGTTGCTCGCGGGGAGGATCACGGCCACGAACACGATCGACGATTTTTCGGCCGAACCGGAGGTGACTTATCATTATTGGCTGCGGGCGGGAAATGATCTTGGTTTCACGGCTTTTGTGGGGCCGGAGAGCGGGAGGCGCCGCTTGCCGCTGCTGGGTGAAAAGGTGGGGGAGATGGCGGCGGTTTTTGATGCCAGCTCGGCGCCGGCGCAAAGCACGGACGGCACAATCTATGTGGCCGGGCGCGGGCGCCTGCACGCGCTCAATCCGGACCTCACGAAAAAATGGCAATATCCCACGAATTCTCTCGCTGGATTTGACTCGTTCAGTCCCCCGGCCATCGGCGCGGATGGATCAGTTTATTTTGGGGCGCCGAACGGGCGGTTCTATGCGTTGACGGCCACCGGAACCAAACTTTGGGAGTACAATCTCCGCGGCGAGTTGGCGGGCGGCCCGGCCATCGGGTCCGATGGCTCGATTTACATTTGTTCGAATCTCGATCGGCGCCTGATTTCGTTTCGGCCCGACGGATCGACAAACTGGACTTACCCTCTGCCCAACGGAGGTGTGGGCGGGCCGGCCGTGGATGTTGATGGGACGATTTACCTCGCGGGCGCCGACAGGTTTCTCTACGCCGTCCGAGGAGACGGCGGCTTGAAATGGCGCTTCAATATTTCAGCGACCCCCAATACTTCCCTTGCC
>CAZSXX010000292.1:0-5914 GCA_964611245.1 uncultured Verrucomicrobiota bacterium
TTGGGCCCGGGGGGGGGGGGGGCCGGCCTTGGGGGGGGGGGGGGAGGCGCTCGCCGAGGAGGGCTTCGCTGAGCCAGTTGCCGCGGAGGATGGGGCTGGTGCGGGAGGCGCCGGACTGCCGGGAGAGGGTGGCGGCCTGGCCGAGGACCCCGCCGCGGCCGTACTTCCGGACGCCATCGACGCGGCGCCATTCCGGACCGGCGACGGAGGGGATGCCGTAATGCGCGGCAAGCGACTCGTTGAGGAAGGTGAAGTCGGCGTCAATGATTTCGAGGACCGAGCCGTCGCGCTGGAACAGGTCGGCGAAAAAGCGGATGGACTCCTCATACATGTCGCCGCGCAGGGCGGTGAAGGTGGGAAAATGACGTTCGCTTTTTTCGGCGAGCTCGTCGAAGCCGTAAATGTGGAGCCAGGCGGTGGCGAATTCCTTGGCCATCCGGCGCATGCGGGGGTCGCGCAACATGCGTTTGGCCTGGGCGGCGAGGACGGAGGGTTGGCGAAGCTTGCCGGTGGCGGCGGCTTGGCGGAGCTCGGCGTCCGGGGCGGTGGACCAAAGGAAATAACTGAGGCGGCTGGCGAGTTCCCAGTCATCGACGGGGACCGCGCCGACGCCGGGGCCGGGGGTTTCGGCGTGGTAGAGGAAGGCGGGGGAGGAGAGGATGCGGGCGAGGGTCAGGCGGATGGCGTCGTCGTGCGGCAATTCCTGGGCGCGGAGCTTTTGATAGAGGCCACGGAGGCTTTCCTTTTCGGACTCGGAAACCGGACGGCGATAGGCGCCCTCCGCGAATTCCAGGACCGCTTGGAGGTGGTGCGGCTCCGTCTCGACGAGGCGGCGGCGCAAGGCCTCCGCGTTGGCGAGGATGGGGGCGCGCATGGGACCGAGGGCCTTCACCATCTCGGGTGCGTCCTGGGTGGCGTACTGGGCAATTTGTTCGTAGGCGTCAACGAGCGCGATGGCGTCGCGGCTGATGTAGCGCAGTTGGTCCCAAAGCCGGTCGAGCTGGGCGGCCTGGTCCGGATCGAGCATGAGGCGGACAAGCTGGTGGTCCTCGCGGTGGAAAAGAGTGAGGGTGATGACTTCATCGACCGGGACAATTTTGGTGTAGCAAAGGGCGGCGGGGAAAAGCAGGCGGAACTGGTCCATGGCGGATTCGACGCGGCGGCGGGAGTCGCTGGCGTCGCGCACGAGGATGGGAACATTGGAGAGGGCGCCCGGGGCGTTGGTGGCCGGAGCGGGCCGCGCGGCCAAGGCTTGGAGCTGCACGCTTCCCTCGGAGCCGGATTGGGCGTCGAGCTCGCCGGTGGCGACAAATTCGCAGCCCGCCACCAATTCGGCGGGCAGGCGAATTTCGATGGCCGACGGGGACTGGACGCAGAGGCTGGCGGGATCGATGGACGACCCGGCGGGATGGCGGCCGAAGAGAGCGGGATCGAGCGACCAATCACCAGCGGCGCCGGGGGCCGGGGAATTTGTCAGGGCGGCGCGGGTGGCGCTTTTGAGCAAGCCGGCGAAGAGGGGCCCACCGAGCGAGGACATTTGGCGGTGGAGCCTGGCGTCCGGGCTTTCCTTGTCGGCGGGCGGCGCGGAGGCGAGAAGAGTCTGGAGGCCGGAGGCGAGGGCGGCGCGTTCCGTGTCGTCGGACGCCGATTCCCATTGGGCGAGGATCGACCCGGGCGGAATGACCGGGCCCGCCTCGGCGCCGCCTTTGTCAGGCTCCGTGTAAAAATGCCAGACGGCGTCGTTGCCAAATTGATCCGCATGGGGATTTCCCGCGAGGACATTGGGGGAAACATCGGCGGCCAGATTCCATTTGCGGCCCCCTTCGCCCAAGGCGGTGACCGCGAGGTCCACGCTGGTCAAGTCGCAGGAATGGTTGCCGTCGCGCGGGCCGACGAAGAGGGAGATGAGGTCGCCCGGGCGGAGGGAAAGGGCTTCGATGGCGGGCGGCTTCTCCTCTTTGCCGCCTTGGGCCACGCCGGAGGCGAGGCGACGGCGCATGCCGCCGCGGCGGAGTTCCAGGGACCAAGTGACGCCGTTGCCGCACTCGGGGTGGGCCTGTATGACGCGCGCTTCGACCCGCGCTTTTCCAGCGATGGGGCTGCGCCACCCGACCGCCGCCTGGAGGGTTGGCGAGGGGTGCAGCGCGACGCTGTGGGGAGCCATGGTCCCAGGGATGCGGACCTGTTGGGTGGAGGAGTTGGCGACGAACAGCGGGGTCTCGGAGTTGCCCCAGCCCTTGATGAAATTGTATCCGGAAGCATTGTTGAGGACGTTCTTGAAGTGCGAATCAATTTTGGCAGGGTCGCCCGCGCCGAGGCCGAGATAAATGAGCCAGCCTTCGAGGGCGTCCGCTTCGACGCCGTGTTTGGCGGCGAGATCGGCGGGATTGCTGGGCCCGGGGGCGGCGCCAGCCTCGGCGGCGGCGGCGAGATAATTGGTCGCTTGGGCAAAAATGGCCCGGCGGCGTTGGGTGAGGATATGGTTGACCGCGCGGACGTCGCGCAGCAAGAGATCGGCGCGCCCCGGCGCGACGAAGCGCGGCTCCCGCCAGACCGTGAAATCGTGGGCAGAGCCATCGCCCGCGTCGCCAGCCAACAGGAACAAGGAAATGGTGTCGCCGTCCTTGGGGGCGGCGAGCTTGAGTTTGACCTCCTGGCGGGCCGAGATGGGAGTGGCGGGTTCCATCCATCCCTTGGGCCCATCGGCGCGGCCGATGTGGCCGATGCTGCTGAATTTCCAGAGCGGCTTCTGCCATTGCTCGATGGCGGCGGCGAGCGCGGGAAGGTCCGCGGGTTTGGCGGCGCGCCATTCTTCGCGGATGGGGTCGAGGAGGAACGACGGGGAATTCGTGGTCAACGCGCCGACGAGTTGGCCGAGATAACGGGGGCTCAGGCCATGCTCCTTCGCGACGGATTCGACCGCCTTGTTCCGGTCGCCGCGCGCGGCGCGAACCTGGAGGGAGGCTCCCAGATATTTGGCCAAGGGAATCCGGCCGCCTTCATTCGTCTCGAAAATGACGCCCTGGAGGTTCACTTGGTCGCCGCCGCGCGGGTCGGTGTATTGACGATAAAACTCACGGATTTGGGCGAGCAATTCGTCCGTCCAATCCCGGCGGGTCGCCTTGGGCGAGAAACGGATGCCATCGGGCAGGAGCACGGCGTGGCCGGCGACGGATTTGCCGGCGTCGAGATACTTGGTGAAGAGGGACGGGGACATGACGAGGGCGTTGCCGACGTTCATGAACCCTTCGCCGGCGGCGCCGTCGGCGGGGAATTCGCGGGCGGGATCGAGGGATTCAACGCCGGTGAGGTCGCGCAGGGTGTAGGTGTATTCGGCATTGCTCAAGCGGCGGAAGACGACGGGCCCGGGATCACCCGCCTGCGCGAGGGCGATCCCGTCGAGCATGGCGTTGACGGAGCCGAGGAGCTTTTTGCGCTGGGCGGGGGTGGGCTGGGGGTGGTCCTTCGGAGGCATCTCGTTGAGCGCGAGTTGCTCGGCCACGCCCTGCCAGATTTTGGGGCTTTTCCGCGCGTCCGCCAACGAGGCGAACCGCTCCAAGTCGAGGTCGCCCTTGTGCTTTTCGGTGGAGTGGCACTCCAGGCAGAACTGGCGGAGGGCGGGACGGATGTCCTTCTGAAAATTGACGGCGGCGACAGCGCTTGGCTGCAGCAGGGCCACGAGGAAGGCCGCGAACAGGGCCCGGCCGCGACGTTCAACCGGCGATGGCCCGCTCATAGAACAAGGCCGCGGGGATTGCGGAGGGCGGGATGCGGTTGGGAGCTGGACATGGGCCGATTATTGAATCCAGCGGGCGGGTGTCAACCGCCAAGGCGACGAATGCGGGTCAGGCGAGGATTCCTTTGACGACTTCGCCATGGACATCGGTGAGCCGGTAGCGGCGACCCTGGAAATGATAGGTCAACCGCTCGTGGTCCACGCCGAGGAGGTGGAGGAGAGTGGCGTGCAGGTCGTGGATGTGGACGCCATCGCGGACAACATTGTAGCCGAACTCGCAGGTTTCGCCGTGGACATGGCCGGGCTTGTTGCCGCCGCCCGCCATCCTCATGGTGAAGCAGCGGGGATGATGGTCGCGCCCGAAGTTGGTTTGGATTTTGCCCTGGCAATAGTTGGTGCGGCCGAATTCGCCGCCCCAGATGACGAGCGTCTCGTCGAGGAGGCCGCGCTGTTTCAGGTCGGTGAGCAAGGCGGCGGCGGGCTGGTCGGTCTCCTGGCAGAGCTTGGGGAGAGCGCCGGGCAGGCCGCCATGGTGGTCCCAGTCCTGATGGTAAAGCTGGATGAAACGGACGCCCTGCTCGGCGAGGCGGCGGGCGAGGACGCAGTTGGCGGCGAATGTGCCGGGGGTCTTCGCGTCGGGGCCGTATTTTTCGAGCGTCTCGGGGGATTCCTTCGTGAGGTCGGTGACCTCGGGCACGCTGAACTGCATGCGGAAGGCCATTTCATAATGTTCGATGCGGCTCTGGATTTCCGAATCGGGGGTTTTGGCGAACTGGCGGCGGTGCAGGTCGCCGAGGCGGTCGAGGAGGAGGCGGCGGCTTTCGGCGCTGACGCCGTCGGGGTTGCCGAGGTAAAGAACCGGATCCTTGGAGGCGCGGAAGAGGACGCCCTGGCGTTGGGTGGGGAGGAAGCCGCTGCCCCAGAGATGGGCGCCGATGGGCTGGCCGCCTTTGTCCTTGGTGATCAGGACGACAAAGGAGGGGAGGTTGGAATTGTCCTGGCCCAGGCCGTAACTGAGCCAGGCGCCCATGCTGGGCCGGCCGGCGATCTGGCTGCCGGTTTGGAGAAAGGTGACGCCGGGGCCGTGGTTGATGGCCTCGGTGAACATGGAGCGGACGACGCAGAGGTCGTCGGCGACGCGGGCGGTGTGGGGGAGCAGCTCGCTGATCCATGCGCCGGACCTGCCGTGCTGGGCGAATTTGAAGGGGCTGCCGACGAGGGGAATGGAGGACTGGTTGCCGGACATGCCGGTGAGGCGCTGGGCGCCGCGGACGGAATCGGGAAGCTGCTCGCCATGGCGCTGGTTGAGGAGCGGTTTGTAGTCGAAGAGGTCGAGCTGGGAGGGGCCGCCGGACATGAAGAGATAAATGACGCGCTTGGCCTTCGGGGCGAAATGAAGGCGGCCGAGGGCGCCGGGGACGGAGGGCCCGGCAGTTTGGGCGGCGGCCATGGGGGCCAGGAGCTCGGCGAGGGCGACGCCGCCAAGGCCCATGCCAAACTGGCCCAAAAACCGCCGACGGCTGCCGGCGAGTCCAAGTTCATTTTTCATGCGACAGGAAATTCAAGGGTTCAACGTTTCACAATCGAGGAGTCGTGGTTCAGGAGGGCCTGGGCCAGGACGGTGGCGGCGGCGGCTTCGGCGGGCGAGATGGACGACGCGCGCGGGGCGCGGCCGATTTTCAGGAATTTTTCCGCCTCCCCGGGCCGGGCCTGGAAATGGGCGAGCTGCTCGCGGTAAAGCTGGAGGCAGATTTTTCGTTCCTTGGAATCCGGAGTGCGGCTGAGGCAGCGGAGGAACCCCTGGTCGATCATGGCGTCCAGATCGCCGCCGCTGTCGCGGAAAAGGGATTCGCCGAGGGTCCGGGCCGCTTCGACATATTGGACGCCGTTCAGGAGGATCAGGGCCTGGAGGGGTGAATCGGTGCGCTCGCGGCGGGCGATGCAGACGGCGCGGCGCGGGGCGTCGAACGCGACCATGGCGGGAGGGGGGGAGGTTCGGCGCCAGTTGGTGTAGAGGCTGCGGCGGTAGACCCCGGCGCCATCGGTGGGCTTGGCGGGCTTGAAGCCCTCGCTGCTTTCGTAGGGATTGACGGGCGGGCCGCCGAGGGCGCCGGTGAGCAGGCCGGAGGCGGCGAGGGCGTTGTCGCGGACCATCTCGGCGGGGAGGCGGAAGCTGGG
>CAZSXX010000293.1:0-5905 GCA_964611245.1 uncultured Verrucomicrobiota bacterium
CGGCGCCCATGGCGCCGTGGCGGTGAAATTGACCTGCTTCGCCGTCTCCGTGGCGAGCCGGATCATTTTCCCGACCAGCCCGTCCATGTCGTACTCGTTCAGCGAATACGTTTTGTCGTGCAGGAGGAACGTCGAAAACACCTCCGGCACAATACCAAGCCTCACTCCGAGGGCATGGGCGATTCCCCACGCCGTGTCCCCAGCCGTCCCGAATTCCGTTGGAAAAGGACGGGCTTTTAGGACCTCGGTTCGGTACAGATTGCTCGCGGAACTGTTCAGGATGCCTTCGGGCATCAAACGCGCCGCGAACGTGAAACTCACGCCAGGCGGGACCAACATCGGCTCTGTCAAATGCAACTCGGTGATCATCCGGTGGACGGGCCAAACCACCTTCGCCGCATGGCCCTTGCAATCCACAAACCTGGGGACGCTCACCAGGACATCGGCCTCCAGCCTTTCCATCACGTCGTGCAGCCTCCCCAATCCGTTGGCGGACATTGTGTCCCCCACCGTCGAGACGTACACGTATTTTGATTCGCTCCGTTGAATCCCGAAGTTCCAGGATTGGTACAACCCCGGCGGATGCTCGAGAGAGCGGAAATTTGCGTGCTTTATATGCGCACGGACGTACTCGACCGTTCCATCTTTGGACTCACTGTCGACGTGGATCACTTCCCGCGCCATCGGCAACAGTGGTTTCACCGCCTCCAGGTGGTCCGGCAAGAGCCGCATTGAATTGCGGGTGGGCAGCAGAATTGTTATCGGTAATGGCACCGTGAATTGGGGGTCATCCCGTTTTCATCGCACGCGTTTTGCTGGGCTTCACAATTCCCGCTCGCACTTCGAGTCTCTGACATCATGGCCTTTGGAAGGGCTGGCTCAGTCCGGATCACTCGTGGATGTGAAGGTTGCCAATGATTGATCCATGCCTGAACTGTTTTTTGGAATACCATGGCCTTCTCCACAAAAGCAAGGCAGATTTCCATCCCATTCATGCCTTTCCTGCATGTGGAATTTTTATGAAACTACCGATCCTCCTACTGGCGATGGGTTTCTCGATTGTCCTTGGAGCGGCGGACAGGCTGCCGGACTCAACCGCCAAAAACGACGCGGTTTTGGCGCTCGTCGCCGCTTGGGACCTCGCTTATATCCAAAAAGACGCCGCGCCTCTCGAGCGCCTGCTCGCCGTGGATTATCTTGGCATCGACGACGAGGGCGCCGTCACTTCCAAAGCCGACGAGATCGCCCTCATCAAAAGCGGCGAATATGTCCTCCACTCTGTCGACGAAATTGAGCCAGCCAAGGTCCGATTCTATGGCGACACCGCGGTCGTCACCACCCACGCCAAGGTCAAGCAAACATACCAGGGCGAAACAAAAACGGTCGACGGGCGAGCCACCACCGTTTGCGTGGAGCGCGGGGGCCGCTGGCAGATCGTCTCGTGGCATGCCTCCCGCCTGAAGGCGAAATAGGAGCCGATTCCTCCTCCGCCCGCCCGCCATTCGCCCCTCCCGCAGCCCGGGGCCAACCTGCTCGCTTGATAACGTCCCGCGTTCCCCTACCCTCCCCTCATCATGAACAACAGCACGTTCGGCTTTGTCCGCGAAGATCCCTGGCGCATTTTCCGCATCATGGCCGAGTTCGTCGATTCCTTTGAAACCCTTTCCCAGCTTGGGTTGGCCGTCACAGTCTTTGGTTCCGCCCGCACGCCGCCCAGCGATCCGTACTACCAAGCCTCGGTGGCCCTCGCCCGGGGCCTGGCCAAACACAAGCTTGCCGTCATCACCGGCGGCGGTCCTGGAATCATGGAAGCCGCCAACCGGGGCGCCGCCGAAGCCAAGGGCAAATCGGTCGGCCTGAACATTGATCTCCCGTTCGAACAGAAAGGGAACCGATTCGCCAATATCCCGATCAATTTCCATTACTTTTTTTCCAGAAAAGTGTGCTTTGTGAAATACAGTGTCGGATTTGTCTTCATGCCCGGCGGATTTGGCACTCTGGACGAATTATTTGAAGTGTTGACTTTGGTCCAAACCCGCCGCATCGCCCGCTTCCCGCTCATCCTTTACGGACGGGCCTATTGGACCGGCCTCATGAAATGGATGAAATCGACGCTCGAGAAGAATTCCTTCATCAGTGTGGGCGACCTCGACCTGTTGCAAATCGTTGACACACCGGAAGAAGCGATTGAAATCATTACGGAGTACCTGCGCCGGGTGGGGCCTCCCGAAGAAATTCCGCCCGCGCTCGCATAATTGGAATTCTCGGGTATTTTCCAGTCGCAGTGAAATGCTCCTATCGACTCACACGCCAACCTAATGGTTTGACCATTGCGACGGCGGCCATGCCCCACATGACCAGCGTCAGTGTCGGCCTTTGGGTGGCCGTCGGAGGCCGCTACGAACCCGCCCCGCTCTGCGGCGTCTCCCACTTCATCGAGCACATGCTTTTCAAGGGCACCCGCAAGCGGAACGCCGCCCAGATTTCCCAGGCCATCGAGGGCGTCGGCGGCTACCTCAACGCGTTCACGAGCGAGGAGGTCACCTGCTTTTTCTCCAAGGCCCGCCATGACCGCTTCGACGAATTGCTGGAGGTGCTCGTGGACATGCTCCTGAACTCCCAGTTCGACCTCGCGGAAATCGACAAGGAGCGCAACGTCATCAAGGAGGAGTTGGCCATGTGCCTGGACCAACCCCAACAGCATGTCCACGAGTTGCTGAATGAGACCATGTGGCCCAACCAGCCGCTTGGCCGCTCGCTCACCGGCACCCCGGAGACCCTGGACGGAATCGCCAGGGCGCAAATGGTCCAGTATAAAAATTCCAATTACGTGGCCCAAAACACCGTCTTGGCGGTCGCGGGCAACATCGACCACGCCACCGTCCTCAAAGCCGCGGCGCGTTACGCAAGGGCTTTCCGGTCGAGCATCCCGCCCATTTTCACGGTGGCGCAGTGCGAACAAACCACCCCCCGGGTGCGCCTGCACACCAAGGCCGCCGAACAAACCCAGGTCGCCTTGGGCATCCGCACCTGTTCGCGCCACGACCCTCGCCGATACGCCCTGCGCATCCTCAACACCATCCTCGGCGAGAACATGAGCTCGCGCCTTTTCCAAATCATCCGCGAGGATCACGGCTTGGCCTACAGCATCTGCAGCCACATCTCCGCGTTCGAGGATGTCGGCTCCATCACCATCGCCGCCGGCCTCGAAACGGACCGCTTGGCCAAAGCCCTCAAGTTGGTCGTGCGCGAACTCGCCAAGCTCACCGAAAAAGCGCCCGGCGCCGCCGAATTGCGCCGCGCGCGCGACTATGTGGTCGGCCAGATCGACCTCTCGCTCGAAAACACCGAAAACCACATGATGTGGCTGGGCGAGCAGTACATCGGCCATCGGAAAGTCGAAACCCCCACCGAAACCAAGGCCCGAATCGCCTCGGTGACGGCGGCGGAGGTGCGGGCGGCGGCGCGTGCCTTCTTCACGCCCGACCGGTTCAACTTGGCCCTCGTCAGCCCCCGCGAAGAATCCAAATCCCTCCTCGCCCTGCTGAAATCCAGCCAGAATTGACCCGCGCTGCGGCGCCGGTGCCGGCCCTTGCCGCCCGCCGCCACTTCAGCGAAGCTGATCCCGTGCGAGCCTTGATCGACACAGTTGACGCCCCACCCTCCCCGGAGGCCGTCCTCTGCTCGCCGAACTCGCCCGCGCTCGACTTCCCCATCCTGCTGCGAACGGCGCTCTTCAACACTCCCGAAGCCCGGTTTTCTTACTTGGTGGCCAACCCGTTCCTCACCTTCCGCTCCCAAGGCGCCCGGTGCGAACTCACCTCCCCGCAGGCGCCCGCCACCGTCCTCTTTGGCAACCCTTGGGATCAGCTCCAGTCCCTCCTCTCCCGCTACGAACTCTTGGATGACATCGACCTGCCGTTCCCTCTCGGCGGATGCTTTGGCTTCTGGGGGTATGACCTGAAGAATTACGTCGAACCCAAGCTGCCCCGATCCACAATCGACGACCTTGACCTTCCGGACTGCCATGCGGGCTTTTATTCCAGCGTCGTCGTTTTCGATCACCGGCTCCAGCGGGTCACCATCATCTCCACAGGCTTGGGCCTGGACGGCGCGCGTTCGGAAAAGAAAGCGGCCCTTGAGCTTGATTTTTGGCGGCGGAAAATCGAGGCCGCCCGCGAACCGCACCTGATGCCGCACGCGGAGCCTTCCGGGTTCGCCACCGAATCGTCCCCGGTGGCCAGCAACCTGTCCCAGGCCCATTACGAGCGGATTGTCCGCCGCGCCTTGGATTACATCCGCGCCGGCGACATCTATCAGGTCAATCTCGCCCATCGTCTCACTGCCCCACTCCCGGGCTTGGTCCGGGCCGCCTTCTCCTTTTACGAGCGCCTGCGCGAATCCTCCCCGGCCCCGTTTTCAGCCTATCTTGACGCCGGCGATTTCCAGCTCGCCTCCTCCTCGCCCGAGCGTTTCCTCCGCCTCAGCGGCGGCCATATCCAAACGCGGCCCATCAAAGGCACCCGCCCGCGCGACCCCGATCCGACGCGCGACGCCCAGCTCACCTACGAACTCCAGACCAGCGCCAAGGAAATGTCCGAGCTGGTCATGATCACCGACCTCCTCCGCAATGACCTCGGGCGCATTTGCGAGTATGGATCAGTCCACGTCCCGGAGTTGATCCGGCTGGAGCGCTACCCCCAGGTCCAGCACCTCGTCTCCACCGTCGAGGGCCGCCTCCGCCCGGAGATGACCCACCTCCGTGCCTTGGCCCAATGTTTCCCGGGCGGCAGCATCACGGGCGCCCCCAAAATCCGCGCCATCCAGATCATCGACGAACTGGAAACGGTGGCGCGCGGCCCCTACACCGGAGCCTTGGGTTATCTCGGGTTCAATCGCGAGAGTCAGTTCAGCATTCCCATCCGCACCGCCATCCTCAAGGGCGGCCAGGCGCATTTCCATGTCGGGGCCGGCATCGTGGCCGATTCCGATCCCGCCGCTGAATACCGAGAAACCATCGCCAAAGCGGCCGGATTCCTCAAGGCGCTGGCCCTTCCGTCCGTTCCCCACCAAATCCCCGCCGCCGCCCGCTGATTTCGGGACCGGCGTCTGCCTCTCCCGCCCCATAATTTCTTTCCGGCGGGCCAGATTTGGCTCGAACTCGCCGCCGCCCTTCGGCTACAAACCGACGAAGCCGCTATATGCAATTACAAGCCCTCGACTGGATCGTCATTGGCCTCACCCTGGTTATCAGCTTTTTCCCCGCGTTCTTTGTCGCCCGGCGGTCCGGCAAAACCACGGCGGATTTCTTCGCCTCCGGCCGCTCCGTTCCCTGGTGGCTCGCGGGCCTGTCCATGGTTGCCACCACCTTCTCCAGCGACACCCCCAATCTCGTCACCGACATCGTCCGGCGCACCGGCGTGGCCGGGAATTGGGTCTGGTGGGCCTTCGTCCTCACCGGCATCGCCACCGTCTTTTTCTACGCCCGGCTTTGGCGCCGTTCCGGCGTCATGACCGACCTGGAGTTTTACGAAATCCGCTATTCCGGCAAAGCCGCCTCGGCCGTCCGCGGCTTCCGGGCCATTTATCTCGGCCTGCTCTTCAACTGCCTCATCATGGCCAGCGTCAACCTGGCCGCCTGCAAAATCGCCGGCGTGCTCTTCGGCCTGCCACGCTGGCAGACTCTCCTTTTTTGCGGGGTCCTCAACGCCGCCTTCGCGGCCCACATCGCGGAATGGGGCGACCGATTCCGGGGAGCCACGCGAGAGGAGCCTGCGCCCCTGCCACGCGCCTTCACCGAGCTGGTCCGCGCGGCCTCGGAGGAGCAGCCGGTGCTGGTGGTGGCGGACGACGCCCACCACCTCGACCTCGAGTCGCTCCAGACGCTTGCCGCGCTGCCGCGTGA
>CAZSXX010000294.1:0-1383 GCA_964611245.1 uncultured Verrucomicrobiota bacterium
TGCGGCTCCGCTCCGGCCCCCGCGGCCTTGAGCAGCAACGCGCAGGTGTCGAGGTAGGTCACGATCGCCGCCAGCGGCTGGTTCAGTTCGTGCGCGAGCGAGGAGCCCAGCTCGCCCAGCGCCACCAGGCGCGCCGAGCGCTCCGAGGCATCGCGATGGTGGCGCAGGCTTTCCGCCGCATGCTTGATCTCGGTGATGTCCGCGAGGATCCGCAGCCGCGCCGGCCGGCCGTCGAGCCAGCGGATCTCGCGCTCGCGCGCCAGGTACCAGCGCCCGGTCGCCGCGTCCCGGGACTCGCCCGCGGCGCCGGGAAAGGACCGCCTGCCGAAGGTGTCCCGGAAGCGGCGGTTGCTGAAGATCACGCCCTCGGGCGCGGGACGCTCGACGCAGACCGCGACGTCGATCTCCTCCAGGACCGTGACGAAGCGCTCGTCGGAGCGTTCCAGCGCCGTGCGCAGGCGCGCCAGGAGCGCGACCACGACGAGGAACATCCCGCTCATCACCCCGCCCTCCCAGTAATAGTGCAAGTCGAGCTCGTAGGGGTGGCTGGCGCGGAACGCGGTGTTGGCGACGAGCAGCACGCGGCGGGCGGCGCAGGCGCGGGCAATCCGGCCGGATGTGAAAATTGTGGCGATCCGGGGGAATGTGGGGACGCGGATCAAGAAGCTGTTGGAGCAGCCGGAGCTGGGGGGAACGATTTTGGCGTCGGCGGGTTTGAACCGGCTGGGCATCCGAATTGGGGAGGATGGCGCGTTGGAGGGGCGGGAAGTTCCGCCGGGAATCAGGGCGTGCCTTTTGCCGCTGGATGAAATGTTGCCATGCGTGGGGCAGGCGGCGATTGGGATTGAGATTCGGCGCGGGGACCGCGGGGTGGAGGCGCTTTGCGAACGGCTCAACGACGGGGCGACGCTGGCGTGCGTGAGGGCGGAGCGGTCGTTTTTGCGGGCGATGGGGGGCGGTTGCCTGAGCCCGGTGGCGGCGCACGCGACGATCGAGGGGGATGAGCTGCGGATTCGGGCGGTGGCGCTGAAGGGGGAGAGGCTGGCGCGGGGGGAGGCGAGGGGGCCGGTGGGGAGGGCGGAGGAATTGGGGGCGGAGCTGGCGGCCGGGCTCTGAGCGGCGGAAAAAGCGGCGGCGGATTCGAGCTCGTTCTGGCAATCCACGCGGATTTGGGTAGAATCAGCAAAAGTTGTGATATCAGAGCAGGGACGATTGGATGCGTTGGTTCCGCGCGTGCTGGATTCGCCATGGGTGGCGATCGACACGGAGGCGGACTCGCTGCACGCGTACCCGGAGAAACTGTGTTTGCTGCAGTTGAGCGCGGCGCACGGGGACGAGTTGATCGACACGCTGGCGGGGCTGGATTACAGCGGGCTGCTGGAG
>CAZSXX010000294.1:1393-5596 GCA_964611245.1 uncultured Verrucomicrobiota bacterium
ATTGATCCTGCACGGCGGGGATTACGACCTGAGGCTGCTGAAGCGGACGTATGATTACGAGCCGGACCGGCTGTTCGACACGATGATCGCGAGCCGGCTGTTGGGGGAGACGCAGTTTGGGCTGGGGCACCTGGTGGAGAAGTTTTTGGAGATCAAGCTGGAGAAGGGGCCGCAGAAGATGAATTGGGCGCAGCGGCCGGTGACGGCGCGGATGGAGGAGTACGCGAGGAACGACACGCGGCATTTGAAGCCGCTCTCGGAGCTGCTGCGGCGGGAGCTGCGGAAGCATGGGCGGCTGGGGTGGATGGAGGAGTCGTGCCGGCAGTTGATCCGGGATTGTTCGGTGGTGCGGGCGCCGGATCCGGACGCGTGGCGGCTGAAGGGGAGCGACCATTTGACGGACCGGGGGCGGGCGATCTTGAGGGAGGTGTGGCATTGGCGGGAGGAAGAGGCGATCGCGGCGAACCGGCCGCCGTTTTTTGTGTTGAGCCACGACGACATGGTGCGGCTGGCCTCGGACGCGTCGCGGATGCCGCTGGAGGAGTTGCGGCTGTCGGGGAGGTTCAGCGCGAGGAGGCGGGAGGCGCTGTTGGACGCGGTGGAGGACGGGCAGCGGCTGCCGGAGAGCCAATTGCCGAAGCGGAAGCCGAGGGAATTCAACCATCCGAACGCGGCGATGCTGCGGCGGTTCCACGCGCTGAAGAAGAAGCGGGATGACGCGGCGGCGAAGCACGGGATCGACCCGACGTTGATCGCGCCGAAGGCGGATTTGCTGGAGTTGGCGAAGGACCCGGAGACCGGGAATGGGCACATGATGGGGTGGCAGCTTGAGCTGCTGGGGATGGACGGGGGAGGCTGAGGGCGGACGGGGAGAGGTCAGGCGTCGGCGGCGGGGAGGAAAATGACGACTTGGGAGCCGCGGCCGGAGGGTGGGGCCTGGAGCTCGATTTTGCCGCCGGCGTTCTGGATGATTTTGTTGGCGAGGAAGAGGCCGACGCCGTTGTGGGGGGCGCCCTTGGTGGTGAAGAAGGCTTCGAAGACGCGCTCGCGGAGTTCGTGGGGAATGCCGGGGCCGTTGTCGATGACGTGGATTTGATTGAAGGGGGCGCCGGAGACGACGCGGAGAGTGATGGAGGGGGTGGCGGAGCCGGTGACGGCCTCGATGGCGTTGTTGATGACGTAGAGGATGGCGCGGGAGAGTTCGCTGGGGATGCCCTGCCATTCGCAGGATTCGTCGATGTCGGTGTGGAGGGCGACCTTGTTCACGACGACCTGGAAATTGACGATGGTGGCGAGGTCCTCGACCATGTGGCCGACGGAGATGGTCTGGGCGTGGCGGCTGTTTTGGGCGATGAGGAGGAGGCTGCGGAGTTTTTGGCCGGCGCGCTGGAGGGAGCGGTCGATGATGAGGAGGCGGTCGAGGACATTTTTGTCGAGGCCATCCTCCATGGCGAGGAGCTGGGCGGAGCCGAGGGCGGCGGCGAGGGGGTTGTTGATTTCGTGGGCGAGGGAGGCGGCGAGCTGGCCGAGGGTTTTCTGCCAATGCTCGCTGAGCATGCCCTGGTGGAGCTGGTTGATGGTGAGCTGCATTTCGATGCGCTCTTTCAACTGGTCCTGGAGCTGCTTGACGCGGAGGGCGGAGCGGGTGCGGGCGAGGAGTTCGGGCTGTTCGACGGGCTTGGTGAGGTAATCATGGCCGCCGACCTCGAGTCCGCGGACCTTGTCCTCCATTTCAAATTTGGCGGTGAGGAAAAGGACGGGGATGTCGCGGGTGTTCTTGTCGGCCTTGAGGCGGCGGCAGACTTCGAAGCCGTCCATTTGGGGCATCATGACGTCCAGAATGATGACATCGACGGGCTCTTTGGAGAGGAGTTCGAGGGCGGAGCGGCCGGAGTCGGCGGCCAAACAATCGAAGCCCGCGTTTTGAAGGCGGATTTGGAGGAGGCGCAGGGCCTCGGGCTGGTCGTCAACGGCCAGAATCCGGGGCTTGCGCTCAACACTGTGGATTGTTTTCAAATCGGAGGCGGCGGCAGCACGGTCTAAATTGGCAGGATCCATGTTCACAGGGCGCAGCAAAGTAATTGATCGACGTTCATCAGTCGATTATTCTGTCGAGCGACAGGTGCCGCCATCATTTAATCTCCATGAACGATTTGCTCAGTCAACTTAAACAGCATAGCATTATTGTTGCCGACACTGGCGATTTCGCGTCATTGCGGAAATATCAGCCGCGCGACGCCACCACCAACCCGACGCTTCTTTTGAAAGCGGCGGAGATGCCCGAGTACTCCGACCTGGTGGCGCGAGTCCTGGCGGAATCCCGCCAGGGGCCCGCGCCCGCGAGCCACACTGTGGCGGCCACGTTGGACCGCCTCGCCGTGGCCTTTGGTCTTGAGATCCTCAAGATCGTGCCCAACCGGGTATCGACAGAAGTGGACGCGCGCTTGAGTTTTGACCGGGAGGGGACGCTGCATAAAGCGCGGGAGATCATGGCGATGTATGACCGGGCGGGGATCGCGCGGGAGCGGATTTTGATCAAGATCGCGTCGACGTGGGAGGGGATTTCGGCGGCGGGGGAGCTGAGGAAAGAGGGGATCAACTGCAATTTGACGCTGCTGTTCTCGATGGCGCAGGCGGTGGCGTGCGCGGAGGCGGGGGTGAAGCTGATTTCGCCGTTTGTGGGGAGGATTTTGGATTGGCACAAGAAGAGCGAGGGGAGGGAGAGCTACCCGGCGAATGAGGATCCGGGGGTGGTGTCGGTGACGGAGATTTTCCATTATTACAAGAGGCACGGGGTGGCGACGGAGGTGATGGGGGCGAGCTTCAGGAATGTGGGGGAGATCCTGGAGTTGGCGGGGTGTGATTTGCTGACGATCAGCCCGAATTTGCTGGAGGAGATGATGAAGACGCCCGGGGAGGCGCCGAGGAAGCTGGACGCGGCGGAGAGCGGGGCCAAGGGAGGGGAGAAGATCGAGATGAACGAGAAGGTGTTCCGCTGGATGTTGAACGAGAGCGCGATGGCGACGGAGAAGTTGGCGGAGGGAATCCGGGCGTTCGCGGCGGACGCGCGGAAGCTGGAGAAGGCGATCGCGGCGCGGCTGGGCTGATGAAGGCGAAGGAGGCGGCGGGGGTGAAGGGGAGGGGGCCGCGGCCATTCGTTTTTTTGAACGCGGCGATGACGGCGGACGGGAAGATCGCGCCGGCGAACCGGAGGTTTGTCCCATTCACGACGCGGCGGGACCATGAGTTGATGATGGAGCTGCGGGCGACGGCGGATGGGGTGATGAGCGGGGCGCGGACGGTGGATTTGGACTTGGTGTCGATGGGGACGGGGGGGCGGAAGTTTGAGGCGAAGCGGGTGGCGCAGGGACTGGAGAGGCGGCATTTGCGGATCATTGTCAGCGGCTCGGGGTCGGTTGACCCGCAGGCGCACATTTTTTCGAAGCGGTTTGGGCCGATTCTTGTTTTGACGGCGGAGCGGGCGGGGAAGCGGGCACTGGAGTTGGAGAAGCTGGCGGATGGGGTGCATGTGTCGCCTGGCGGGGCGGTTGATTTTGGGGAGGCGCTGGGGTGGCTGGCGCGGAAATGGGGGGTGCGGCGATTGTTGTGCGAGGGGGGCGGGGAGGTGAACGCGGGGTTGTTCGCGGCGGGGTTGGTGGATGAGATTCATTTGACGATCGCGCCGTTGATTTTGGGCGGGCGGGGGGCGCCGACATTGGCGGATGGGACGGGGGTGGAGGCGCTGGGGGAGGCGTGGCGGTTTTCGTTGGCGCGGATGGAGCAGGTGGGCGGGGAGCTTTACACGGTGTTTCGGCGGACTGGGGCCGACGGAGGCGCGGCGGGCAGGAGGGGATAGGGGCGGGGAGGGCTCAAGTTGGGCGTGGGGAAATCCGATACTCAATGGAATGACGCCCTGGCGCGCCGCCCGGATTGGGCGGGCGGGATGGGTTGAATCTGCCCCGGATGAAAACATTGACGATCAATCAACGGATATGGGCCACGCTGGCCAGCCTGGTGGTTTTGTGCGGAATTGGGATGGCGGCGACGCTGCATGTGGAGCGGGAGGCGGCGGTGGTGAGAGAACAGGCGGCGGAGCGGAAAAGGAGCCTGGAGAGCGGCGCGGAGAGAATCCGGCAGGCGGTGTTGCAGGGGAGCGACGCGATGCGGGGGTTGATGGTTGAGAACTCGCAGGCGGAACGGGAG
>CAZSXX010000294.1:5606-5895 GCA_964611245.1 uncultured Verrucomicrobiota bacterium
CGGACGCGGCGGCGGATGCGATCGCGGATTTGCGGATTGAGGTGGTGGGGGACGCGGCCTTGGAGAACAGTTTGAAGGCGCTGCAGGAGTCGATGGCGAAGGCGCTGCATCCGGCGGAGAGGCGTTTGGCGGATTTGGGGGAGAGGGATCCGAAGGGGGCGCTGGCGTATTACCGGGACGTGTACACGCCGGCGCGGGAGGCGAGCGGGAAGCTGGCGGCGGGATTTGCGGAGAGGGTGAGGCAGTACACCAAACAGGATTTGAGCGTGGAGGGGACGAGCGGTTACAA
>CAZSXX010000295.1:0-5869 GCA_964611245.1 uncultured Verrucomicrobiota bacterium
TTCCAGCGGGCCGGAAATTGATTCCCCTTCGCCCGCCTCCGGCGGATTTTAACGCGACCACGCCAAAAACTGTCAAGCGCAAGTTGCCCACCGTCGAAAAAACATTAGCGTAAGATATTGGTTAAATAAGTGTTTGCGATTGTCGCCGCTGCGGGACCCACCTTTCCGCCCCCGTCCGTGGGACGGATAGTTTCAGGCACGCAGTGTTGGGCGGGAAACCGGTCCGGAAGGGTTGCTAAATTACCGACCCCGATCAAACCGCCGACCCCAAGTCACCGACCCCGACCAAACCAGCCACTCTCAAACGCTGGGCGGGGAGCCGCCGGGCCGCGGCAATTCGAGGCGCCAGACGACCTTGCCGGTGGCGCTCCAAGCGGTGCAAAACTGCGTCCCATCCGTCGCGCCAATCGCATTCGGCCCATGCCGCGCAGGCCAATTCCCCGCCGCAACGGACGAAAGCATCATCACGCAAGCGCAAAGCCAAACAAAACGCAATCGCATCAATTTGCACGATTTGACGAGCGAAGGAATGAAAAACTCCACGCCTTGCGCCGGCGACCGCAAGGCCGAAGTTCAGGCCGCCGGCAGCGTCAGAATAAAGGCCGCGCCCTGTCCCGGCGAACTTTCGCACCAGATGCGGCCGTTCATGGCCTCGACCATTTTCTTGACGATGGAAAGGCCGAGGCCGGTCGAGTTCTCGCCGCCCGTTGGCTTGGCGCTGAGGCGGGCGAACTTGCCAAACAGTTTCTTGTGATCCTCCGCGGTCAGGCCTGGCCCCTCATCCCGAACTTCGCAGCGCACGGCGCCTTCGGAGTTTTTCACGCTCAGGAAAATATTCCTTTCGGGCGGCGAATATTTGACCGCGTTGGAGAGGAGGTTTTCAAGGACCTGCGTGAGCAGCGCGAGGTCGGCCATGGCGAGGGTGGAAGGCCCGCCATCGTCGAGGCACAGCGTTTGCTGTTTGGCCCGGGCGCGCGAGCGATGGCCTTCGACGACCGACGCGAGGGCGGCGCCGACATCCGTGGAGGTCAGCCTCAAATCCATCTCGCCGCGCTCGATGCGATTGGCATCCAAGAGGTTTTGCACCATCCCGCCCATGCGCGAAGTGATGTCGCAGATTTTGCCGGCGTTCCGTTCGATTTCCGGATGCCTCGCGTCTTGCGCGTCCTCGAGGACCATCTCCGCATAGCCCTTGATGGCGGAAAGCGGCCCGCGCAAATCGTGGGCCGCGATGCCCATGAACTCGTTTTTTTCGTCGTTCATTTCGCGCAGGCGCTCGCGCGCGAGCTTGAGTTCGAGATGGGTGCGAACCCGCGCCAGAAGCTCCGGACCGTTGAACGGCTTGGTGACATAATCCACCGCGCCGGCCTGGAAACCCTGGACGAGGTGCTCCATCTCGTTGCTCGCGGTCAGAAAAATGACCGGGATATGCCGCGCGGCCGGGTCGGCCTTCAAGCGGCGGCAGACTTCGTGGCCGTCCATTCCTGGCATCATCAAATCGAGCAGGATCAAATCCGGCAAACGCGCGCTCACGCGCTCCAGGGCCTGCGCGCCGCCGCCCGCGGGCATGACATCGAACCCTTCAGCGCGCAACATTGCGCCGACGACCTGCAGGTTTTGCAGAACATCGTCCACCACCAAAATCCGGGGCTTCGCCGCGTTCCGAGTCAGGCTCATATCGATTCGGTTTTGCCGAGTTGTTCGCAAACATCCGGGAAGCGCCGCAGCGTATTCGGCAGCCGGGCCAGGTCGAACTGCTGAACCTGCTGAACCAGTTCGCCCGCATAATCGCGGAGCAGGGACCACTCCGCCGCCGCCGCCCATTCCTGCAGGCGCGTGGCGAACGCCTCGATTTCATCCATCGATTGCGTCTGGCAAAGCTCCGGCCAAACGGATTTTTGTTGGGCGCGCAATTTCGCCAGCAGCTCCGGCCTGCGGGCCACCGCTTCGGCCGACGCCGCGGCCGCGGGTTCGGGAATCGTGACGGGTCGCCCGGCGCGAACGTTTTCGAGCGCGGCAGGCTTGAGAAACCGGCCCAACTCCGCCATCAACTCGGCGCCATTGAACGGCTTGCGGATGAACCCATCGCAAATCCTGCGGGCGCGGGCCTCTTCCTCGCGGAACGAGGACGCGGTCACCGCGATGACGGGAATGCCCTTCAGCGCCGGATTCGCCTTCAGGCGCGTCGTGGCCTGGTAGCCGTCCATTTCGGGCATGCGCATGTCCATCAGGATGACGTCGGGCCTGCGCTGTCCGGCGAGTTCCAGGGCCTCCAGGCCGTTCACGGCGGCGATCAATGTGTGCGGTGTGCCGGCGAAGTAGCCGACGAGCAATTCGCGGTTCAAGGCCACATCGTCCGCCACCAGGATGGTCGAGGGGGCGAACTGTTTGAAATCGCCCGCGAAATCGCCGACCATCGCGTCCGCCGGCGCCAACTCGGTGATTTCGACATCCGGGAAGACGAAGCGAAAGAGGCTTCCTTTGCCCAACTCGCTTTGCACGCTGACTTCGCCGCCCATCATGTCCGTCAGCCGCCGCGTGATCGTCAGGCCCAGGCCGGTCCCGCCGAATTTGCGGGTGCTCTGGCCGGCGACCTGTGAGAAGGCGCCAAAGATCGCCTCTTGCTGGTCCTTGGGAATGCCGATGCCGGTGTCGCCCACCTCCAAAATCAGCCTGAGCTTCGTCTCGTCCTCCAGTGGCTCGAACGACGCCCGGATATTGACGGAGCCTTTGTCGGTGAATTTGAGCGCGTTGCCCACGACGTTGAAGAGGACCTGCCGCAGGCGAACCTCGTCCAACATCAGGCCCGCCGGCAGCTTGGGATCGATTTCCGTTTTTATCCCGACGCCTTTCTCGGCGGCCTTGATGGAGAAGAGCCTTTGAATTTCCTCGACGATTCGGCCGACGGAAACCGGCTCGTATTGCAGCTCCATTTTGCCCGCCTCGATCTTTGACAAATCCAGAATGTCGTTGATCAGCGCCAGCAGGGTCCGGCCGCTCGACGAAATCGCGTCCAAATAATTTCGCTCGCGGGAGGCCGCCATCTGCGTGCGCAACAATTCCGAGAAACCGAGAATGGCGTTCATCGGAGTCCGGATTTCATGCGACATGTTGGCGAGGAATTCGCTCTTGGCCTGGTTGGCGGCGTCGGCGGCTTCCTTGGCCAGGCCGAGTTCCGCGTTTTTCCTCTCCAGGGTCAGGCGCGCCTTTTGCTCCTCCTCGAAAAGTTGGGCGCGCAAGCGCTGGGCCTCGGCTTTGCGGCGGCGCGAACGGCTCGTCGAAATGACGCTGACGCCCACCAACCCGGCCAGGGCAAAACCGCCCGGCATGACAATCATCGCGTTTTGATGCCAGAGCGGCTTGACCTCCATCGCGAACGTGGTCGGCGGCGAATAATTCAAATCGCGATCGATGAATTGCACCGCCACTCGATAATTCCCGGGCCGGTTGGTAGACCATTCGATCTGCGTCTCCCGCGATGCCCGGGACCAACCGCTTTGCGCTTTCCAATCCACATCCGCGCCGGCAGGCAACTTCGCGCCCTCCCCGTCGATCCGGTGTCGGAACAGCCGCTTCGCCGCCGTGGTTTTATAATCCGTGACGCTCAACTTGAAAATCGCCCGGTCTCCCGATCGAATGGTGGGCAAGCGCTTCAAGTCGGCGTAATCCTTGTCGGTCCGCACGGTCACATTCGGCGCGCGCAGCCGCGCTTTTTGTTTCTGATAGCGCGTCACCCCCGCGTCGGTGCCGAACCACATCGTTCCTTGGGGATGTTCCGCGATCGCCTGGACTGCCATCCCTCCAATCCCATCCGCCATATCCAGGCTTCCCCAAGTCACTCCATCCGACATCGCCACTCCAATGGCCGTTCCCGCCCAGAGAATCCCATCGCTGTCGCGGAAGGTGTTCCTCACGCCATTGTACGGCAATTCCCCGCCGCCGCGCGTGAAATGCGCCATGCGTTTTCCATCGAAGCTGGCCAATCCCCCATGGATCGTCGAGAACCACGCGGTGCCGTCCGGGTCGAGGTGCGTCATATAAGCCTGGCTGTCCCCCACTTCCGCGCCGGGAAAATTGCGAACCGCGCCATTCTCCAGGCGAAAAATCCCATCCGCGATCGAACCCACCCAGACCGCCCCGCCCGGTTCCATTCCCACGTGGCCAAAAAATTTGTTCTTAACCGGAAAAAGTTCCGTTAGGTTCGAAAAACTCTGGCCGTTCCATTTCCAAACTCCGTCCCCCCACGTTGTCATCCATAGGCTGCCGTCCCGGTCAAATGCGATCGAAGTCACGTTCATGGACGGGCCTTTGATTCTTGCGAAGCGCTCGCCGTCAAAGCGGAACAGCGCTCCATCCCGCGCGGTGGCCGCGGACCCGCCTACCGCCACCCAAACAACGCCATTTGCATCCGCGGCGATGCCATCCCAAACCGGCAATTTCGCGAGGCCCTCCCTCGGCCCAAACGCGGTGAAGTTCGTCCCGTCCGAGCGAGTCACGCCCCCTTCGTCTCCGCCCGCGAACCACAACTGCTTGTCGGGCGCCACAAACACCTGCCGGGTGCTGCTGTCCGCGAGCCCATCCTCTTTGGAAAAATTGCTGATCGAATCGCGATCATACCGCAAAAGCCCCCCGATGCTCGCGATCCAAACAGCCCCATCGGGATGCTCCCAAATATCGTGAATGCCGTCGGCTTCCGGCAACCCGTCCGCCGGGCCAAACCGCACGAACGACTTCCCGTCGTAGCGCCACAGCCCTCCCCCGGGCCGGTTTAATTCCGACACGCCAATCCACACCGCTCCGGTCGAATCCCTGAAAATCGCGTTGATCGTTCCTCCCATGAATCCATCGGCCCGAGTGAAATTTCGGAACGTCTTCCGGTCGAAATGCGAAAATCCGTTGGCGGTTCCAATCCAGATCCCGCCATCCGCATCCCGATGCAGCCGCGTCGTCTCGTTCGCCACCAATCCTTTTTGCGTGTCCCACCGCGCGATATTTCCATCCGGCGCGATGCTGGCCAGCCCCTGCCCCCCGTTCGCCGCCAGGATCGTCCCGTCCGGCTCCGTCACCAGGTCGTTGACCCAGCCCGCGTCCTTGATATCCGCGAACTTTCCGTCCTCGTATCGGAGCAGTCCCCCTGCCGTTCTGAATGCGATAAGCGGCCGTCCTTGCAGGTCCCGACCTATCTTGCGAACGCTCATCAAACGCTCGTCCTCGAAGCCGAACGAGCGCATTTCTCCCGTCCGCGAATCGTACCGCATGACGCCATCCGCCTGGGTCCCAAACCAAAAAACGCCGTTCGTTTGCCGCATCATTCCGAACACATGCGTCAGCGCATAGCCATTCTCCCGCGTTAAATTGAAAAACTCCTTCCCGTCGAACCGCGAAACGCCCCCAATCGTCCCGATCCACATCCGCCCATTTTCATCCAACTCCGGCAGGATCGCTGTCGGGATGCTCGCCAAGCCATCGGCAACATCGAACTTCCGAAACGTCCCTTTCTTGAACGGCGCGATCCGAAAATCAACGGCCGGAATCCGCCCGCCCACGCGCACGACCTCCGGGTGATAAACCATCCCTCCCGCAACATGGCACCGCACGTGATAGTCCCCCGCTGGGAGATTCGCAAATTCGAAGCGGCCCTGCGGGTCGGTCTCCGTGACCATGAAGGCCAGGTGCGGCTCAGGCTCCTTGCGCGGCGTCCCCACCGGGACAACCTCGCGATGCTCTTCAGAGCCGGCGGGCACCACCTGCACAACCACCCGCGGCAGCGGCGTCCCTCCGTCGAGCGAAACAATTTGGCCGCTCAGGGAAACCGATTTTTTGAGGCGGATTTCGATGTTGCCAGGGCTGTCTTTCGCGCCGGTTTTGA
>CAZSXX010000296.1:0-1442 GCA_964611245.1 uncultured Verrucomicrobiota bacterium
GTCCTTCCTTCAATTCACAGGGGACCATCGCATACAATTCCACTTTCAATGATTTCGGATCCAGTTTTGGATATCCCGGCAATCCGTTCACCCGCGGTGATGTGACTTACAATTCAAGTGAGAACCTCACATGGGGTTTTTCCACAACTTATAGCACCCTCCCTGACACTTTGATTGGCAATAATTACTGGTCGCCGGTCGATGGAACGATCGCGACCGGCCCCGCCTATGACATGTTTGGGTTTGATATTGCCACCTCCGGGGGCGGCGCGATTTCGATTGAGATTTATTCCAACACCGGGACCTATACCTATTCTGGGCTGACCATCGCCGATTCGGAGGCTGGGAATATCGAATTCCGTGGGTTTATCGCGTCCAGTGGCGAGTATTTCACGGGATTTCAGATTACCTCACCTGGGGGCGGGGATCTTCCTGGAATCACCCGCGTGGCGGTCGGGAATGCGACATCGGCGCCCGACAGCGGCAGCACGCTGACCTTGCTTGGAGCAAGCGTGGCGAGCCTCGGCGCACTGGGGTTGCGCCGCCGGAAATAGTCGCCGCGGCTGTACGCGTTGGGCGCCGCATTGAGCGACCGACGGACTTTTTCCTTTGAGCGAATTGTGGGTGGCCACAATTCGCTTCCTTTTTTTCTTCTCATGCATTCTTGAAATCGCAGGCGAAAAAAATGGCGCTTGAGTTCGCAATTCCGTGATTAGCCTTGGCGGCAACAAAATTGGAGTGTTTGCTTTTTCCTGATTTGGGATTGCCGGTATTGTGCGGGGGGATGCGATTGGAAGAGAGGACGCGGATCACGTTCCGGCACGAGAGGTGGCGGGCGGTGTCGGCCGGCATTCTGGAGACTGCGGGGACAACGTTTTTGTTGATCATCGCGGTGCGGTGGTTTGAGGCGAGCGCGGTGGCCAAGGCGTTGGTGGCGGGGGGAGGGAGCTTCGGGTTGTTCCTGACGCCGCTGATTGTGACGCAGGTGGCGCGGTGGCGATGGAGGGCGTCGCTGGCGGCGTCATGGATGGCGGGGTTTGGGGCGGTGGTGTTCCTGGTGATGGCGGCGTGGCCCACGTTGCCGGTGTTTGTGGCGGGGAGCGTGTTGGCGATGGCGGCGACGGCGGGGGCGGTGCCGCTTTTCACGCACATGTACCACGACAATTACCCGGAGCGGATCCGGGGGCAGTTGTTCTCCTCGACGGTGATGATCCGGATCGCGGCGGCGGCGGTGTTCAGCGAGTTGGCGGGACGGTTCCTGTTCGCGGACATTTCGCATTTCCGGTGGCTGTTGGTGGTGTTCGCGGTGGCGTTTGGGTTTGCCTGGCACCATTTGCGGAGGTGCCCGACGACGCCGATCCCGCAGAACGAGGGGACGCATCCCTTTCGGTCGTTGCGGTTCCTGAGGACGGACCGGGTGTTGAGGTTGACGCTGATTTCGT
>CAZSXX010000296.1:1452-5865 GCA_964611245.1 uncultured Verrucomicrobiota bacterium
ATGGGGACGGCGAATTTGATGATGTTGCCGCTCCGGGTGGAGTATTTGGCGAACCCGAAGTATGGGGTGAACCTGTCGGTGATGGAGGTGGCGTTCCTGACCGGGGTGGTTCCGAACGTGGCGCGGCTGGCGCTGAGCCCGGTGTGGGGATGGCTTTTTGACCGGATGAATTTTTTCCTGCTGCGGGCGGCGCTGAACGTGGGGTTTGCGATTGGGATTGTGTCGTTCTTCACGAGCGATAGCCTGACGGGGCTGCTCGCGGGCGGGATTGTGTTTGGAGCGTCGAACGCGGGGGGAGACATTGCATGGAGTTTGTGGGTGACGAAATTTGCGCCGTCGGAGCGGGTGGCGGATTACATGTCCGTGCACACGTTTTTCACGGGGGTGCGTGGGGTGGCGGCGCCGTTGGCCGCGTTCCAGTTGATTGGGCATTATTCGGTGGGGGTGATGGGCGCGTTTTGCGCGGGGCTGATTTTCGTTTCGATTTTGTTTTTGCTGCCGGAAATGCGAATGGGGAAAGGGCGTCCGAGGCCGGCGCTGGTGGAAGAGGTTTCTGAATGACTTGATATGGTCCGCTTGGTGTTGTTTGACATTGATGGAACGCTGATCCGAAGCGGCGGGGCAGGGGTGCGCGCGTTTCGGGAGACGTTCCGGAGCGAGTTTGGCCTGCCGAGGGCGACGGAGGGGGTGGTCTTCGCCGGGCGGACCGATGTGTCGCTGGTCCGGCAGATATTCCTGGCGAATCGAATTGAACCGTCGCCCGAACATTTTGGGCGGTTTTTCGACCGGTATCCGTTCTGGCTGGACCATTTTTTGCACGAGCTGGCTGGGGGGGCGTGCGAGGGGGTGCATGAATTCATTGAGGAGCTTCGGGGGCGCCGGGAAAGGCCCACGCTCGGGCTGTTGACGGGGAACATCCGGCTGGGGGCGGAGTTGAAGTTGCGGCGCTACGCGTTGTGGGACCACTTCGCCACGGGGGCGTTCGCGGATGACCACGAGGATCGAAATTGCATCGCGGGCGTGGCATTGAAGCGGGGGAGTGAGCACTTCAAGCGGGAGTTGCGCGGGGAGGAAATCCTGGTGATTGGCGACACGACGCATGACATCGATTGCGGGAAATCGATTGGGGCGAAGGTGCTGGCGGTGGCGACGGGGGGCGTGGAGCTGGCCGCGCTGCGGGCGCATCAGCCGACTTGGGCTGTGCGCGACCTGCGGGAAATGCGGTGCGCGGATGTCTTTGGCTGAGGGGGGGGGGCGCGCACCCCGGGTCAGGCAGCGGCGGCCGCGTGGCGGTCCCAGTCGTGAATCTGGGATTGGATGATGTCCCGGATTTCGCGGGCTTTTTGGAGTTTTTCGTCGGCCGACCCGGTGGCGGCGGAGGGGTCCGGGAAGCCCCAATGAAGACGGCGGGCGACGCCGGGAAAAACGGGGCATTTTTCGGCCGCGGCGGGGTCGCAGACGGTGACGACGTAATCGTAGGAGCGGCCGGCGTTGAGGAGGTCGAAAACGGACTTCGTTTTGTTCCGGGAAATGTCGACGCCGAGTTCGGACATGGCTTGGACGACGAAGGGATTGAGGAGGCCCGGTTCGATGCCGGCGCTTTCGGCTTCGAAGCGGTCGCCGAGGGTTTTGTTCATGAACGCCTCAGCCATTTGGCTGCGGGCGCTGTTGTGGATGCAGACGAAGAGGACGCGTTGTTTCATGGTTGGGTGGTTTCGGGATTGGGGCCGCAGCAGCCGGGGCCGCGGAGGAGCGAGCAAACTGGAGCGGCGGCGATGGCGCCCAAGGTTGGGGCGACCAGGTAAATCCAAAGGTGCTGGAGGTGGCCGCTGACGAGGGCGGGCGCGAGGGAACGGGCGGGGTTCATGGAGGCGCCGGTGACTGGGCCGGCGAACATGGCTTCCAAGGCGATCACGGAGCCGACGACAATGCCGGCGGTGATGCCCTTTTCCTTGGCGCCGGTGGAGACGTTGAGGATGACCAGCATGAGGAAGAAGGTGAGGAGGAATTCGAGGATGAAGGATTGGCTGGCGGAACCGGCGGGCAGGGTGGCGCCGAGGGTGGGATTGGAGGGGAAGAGGAGGCGCAGGGTGGCGCTGGCGGCCAGGGCGCCCAGGATTTGGGCCGAGATGTAGGGGATTGCGGCGGCGGGGGAGAGGCGCCGGGCGACGATGAATCCGAGGGTGACCGCGGGGTTGAGATGGGCGCCGGAGATTTCGCCGAAGGTGTAAACCATCGCGAGGACGATGAGGCCGAAGGTGAGGGCGATCCCGACGTGGGTGATGGCGCCGTTGGAAACCTGGTTGATGACGATGGCGCCGGTGCCCGCGAAGAGGAGGGCGTAGGCGCCGAGGAATTCGGCGAGGAGTTTAGGGCGCATCAGCAGCAGGGGGTTGTTTCGCGCGGGCTCCGCTGGGAATGGTTTTTGCGTGCAGGCGCGCGCTGTCTCCCTTCCACGAGCCAGCCGCAGTCGGCGCGGATTTTTTTGAGGCGCTTGAGGTCGGCCTTGAAGATCGGGTTGGATTGGACGCAGTCCTGCAGGCAGCGAAGTTGGAGGTCGAGCTCGCGTGAGGAGGGAACGGCAAGGGAGTAAATCATCCATTGCTCGCGACGGGCCGATGAGGCCAACTTGTGGGCGCGCAGGTAGGCGAGGTGTTTGGAAATGGCGACCTGCGGGGCGGCGAGGATTTCCTGGAAATGGCAAACGCAGAGCGGGCCTTGGAGGAGGAGGTGGAGGATGCGAAGGCGGGTTTCGTCGCAAAGGCACTTGTAGATTTGGACCAGGCGCATTCTTTTTTTTGTATATGCTTGCTTCGGTATATGCGCTGGTTGGAATTTGGGCCAGCCCAAAATGCGATGGCGATTCCCCTCAAGGATTTGATGCGGTCCAATAAGCGGATGGGGGAGGTTGGCTTCGGCGAGGAAGAATGGCGGAGAGAGAGGGATTCGAACCCACGTTAGCTTTTGACTAATCACGCTTTCCAGGCGTGCGCCTTAAACCACTCAGCCATCTCTCCTGCCAAGGATGCCAGTGTGCGTTAAGCCGCTCCGTTTCGCAAGCGAATGTGCGAGAATGTGCGCGACACAGCGCAGCCAGCCCCTGGCCTTCAGTCACTTGTCATCATCATCGTCATCATTGGCGCGGCCGCAGAGTGGGAGGCCAGCATTGTGTACATGTAAGCGATGGCCTCGGCCGCCGCTTGGCCGAACATCTCGCCGGTCCTCAATTGCGCCAGGCGTTCCTTGCGCGCCTTCAGCTCTTCGGCGGGAAAAATCAGAGGCAGGATTTTGCAATGATCCGCCAGCGAGACCAATATCCCCGTCTTTGGGTCCAAGTCGGTTGCGTCGGTGAAGATCGCGCGCCGCAATCGTTCCCGAATTTCCAACTCCGGCTTCGGGTCGAGTTCCGGATACACCTCTCGGGTGAACAACAAGAGAATTCGTTCTTCCTCGATACGCAGTATGCCCCGCCGGCAAAGCTGAGCCGCCACGCGGTCTTTAAATTTGCGATCACCCGCAAACTGCGCGGCCCAACCGCCCAGAGTTGTGGGCGAACCAGCGTTCGCGATCCGTTTCAGGCATTCGTCAACGGCTGCGTCGCCGGTGGGAGATGAGTCGCACGCGTGAACTTCCTTCTTTTCGGAAGACCCGAGCTGAATGCGTCGATGGAGCAACAGTTCGGCCAGAATGCCCGCCGCAAGCCCGAACTCGTAATGAGTCCCGGACGCCACAATGCCCCGCTGTTCGGACAACACCAGGAGCAAAATTTCTTCATGAAGCCCAAGCGGTTTTTGGTCTGGCATGGGTAATCTGTTCGGGTTGTTTTAGTAAAACCCTTTGGCAAAGAAACCGCCATGTCAATAATTTTGTCGGGTGCGATTTTTAGTTTTTAGTGGCACCGAGTTCCCTGAACGTCCGAGTCAGTCCTGATGGGGGAACATGGGAAATAAGCCGAAAACCACTTTCCAGGCGTGCGCCTTAAACCACTCAGCCATCTCTCCGCCGGAGGCGAGACAACAGTGCGCCACGAGTTCGGCTTTCGCAGCCTTTTTGAATTTCGGAAAGCGTCCGCAGGGTGGTTGGGGGGTGGCGTGGGCGTTCGTGAAAATGAGACAGGATTGGACGGGCGAACACAAATTGGGGACAAGTATAGAGCGTAAGTTTGACAGGGCCGACCCCTTCGATTCGGAATTTTTTGTTCAAAATTGGGATGTTAAGGGCTGTGAATGTGTCGGATTTCTTTACAGGGCCAAAAAATCGAAGGATGTACTTTGTAAAGCATTTAAAATGAGAAGGTTACGATGGTTTAGATCGTCACCATCGAGTGTTTCCCTGTCGGATTTCTTTACATTCTGACGAAAAACGGCCTTGACTTTCTGTGTGGGACGTTGGTAGGTTCTCCCTCGAAAATAC
>CAZSXX010000297.1:0-5840 GCA_964611245.1 uncultured Verrucomicrobiota bacterium
GCTCGGGCATCTGGTTGTATAGGCGGACGACCTGAGGGGCCATTTTTTTGGTGACCGTGCCGGCGACGATCATCAAGTCCGCCTGGCGGGGGGAAGGCCGGAAGACCTCGGCGCCGAAGCGCGCCAGATCGTAGCGGGCCATGGACGTGGCGATCATTTCGATGGCGCAGCAAGCGAGGCCGAATTGCAGCGGCCAGACCGAATTGCTGCGGCCCCAGTTGTAAACCTCCTCGAGCGTGGCGCTGAAGACGCCCTGTTTGCTGAGTTCGCTGCGCAAGCCTTCGTCGATCATTTATTTCCAGGATAAAACGCCCTTGGCCCAGGCCCAGGCCAGGCCCTCCACCAACAACAAGACAAAAATCAGCATGGCCGCGACGGCGCCGCCGGGCAGCCCAAGAAACGCGACGGCGAAGGGAAACATGAACACCGCCTCCACATCGAAGATCAGAAAAAGGATGCCGTAGAGGTAATAGTCGGACTTGAATTGAATCCATGCGTCGCCGTCGGAGCGGAGGCCGCATTCGTAGGTGGCGTTTTTGATGGGGCCGGGCTTGGCGGGCGAGAAATATTTGGCCCAGGCGCCGGCCAGGATGAGCGGGACGAACGGAAAAATGATGGCCACCGCCAGAAAGACGGTCAGGAACAGAACTGGGGTGTAGCTCTGCGACATCCGCGCGACCTTAAGCCGACGCGCGCGCGGAAACAAGAGGAACTCCGCCCCGAAAATTGCCGGAAGCTGCCCGTGGCCGGGATCAAGGGCCGGCGATCAAACAAGCTCAGTGCCAGCGACGGCGCTTTCGCCCTCAAACATCGGGGTCCCGTCGACCGCCTCGGGATACTCGAAGGTTTTGCCCTCGAAATTGCGGATGACCACGCGCTCCTCGTTTTTGGAGACAATGTAATCGGGGTTGATCGGCACTTTGCCGCCGCCGCCGGGGGCGTCGATGACGTATTGCGGGACCGCGTAGCCGGTGGTGTGCCCACGCAGCTCCTTCATGATCTCCAAGCCGCGGCGCACGCTGGTGCGGAGGTGCGCGGAGCCGGTGATCAAGTCGCATTGATAGATGTAATAGGGTTTGACGCGGCACATCAGCAATTTTTGGACATGGGCGAGCATGACGCCGGGGGCGTCGTTGACATGGCGCAAGAGCACGGACTGGTTGCCCAAGGGAATCCCGGCATCGGCCAACCGGCCCAGGGCGTCCCGGACCTCCACCGTCAGTTCCCGCGGATGGTTCGAATGCACGCTGAGGAAAATGGGGTGATACTTCTTGAGCATCGCGCAAAGCGAGGAAGTGACGCGTTGCGGGAGGAAGATGGGAATGCGCGTGCCGATCCGCAGGAATTCCACGTGCGGGATCGAGCGCAACGCGGCCAGCAGGGACTCGAGCTTGTCGTCGCTGAAAAGCAGGGGATCGCCGCCGCTCAACAGGACGTCGCGGATGGTGGGGGTGTTGCGGATGTACTCGATCTGGCGCGCGAAATCGGGGTGGAAATCGTAACCGGTCGCGTTGCTGACGAGACGGGAGCGGGTGCAATAACGGCAATAGGCCGCGCATCGGTCCGTCACCAGAAAGAGGACGCGGTCGGGGTAGCGGTGGACCAACCCTGGCACGGGGGAATGGGAATCCTCGCCGCAGGGATCGCTCATCTCCCAACTGGCTTTCTCGGTTTCCTCAATGCGTGGGATGACCTGGCGGCGGATGGGGCAATTTTCGTCGGCCGGATCGATCAAGTTGAAGAAATAGGGAGTGATGGCCATGGCCAGCTTGGTGTTGGCCAGCATGGTGCCCGCATACTCCTCGGCGGTGATGGTGGGCATCAGCCGTTGGAGCTGTTCGAGAGTGGAAATGCGATGCTTGAGCTGCCAGCGCCAATCATTCCAATCGTGATCGGAAACATCTTTCCAAAAACCACGTCCGGATGATTTAAACTCCTTGAGTCCGGCGACGATCGCTGCCGAAGGGGGCTCCTCCTGATCCACCTGCCCGAATGAAGTATTCTTCATTTCAATGGGCGAACGATAATCCGTCGCGGCGCCCTGTCAAGGGGCGGGGATCATCGCAAACGAAGGACGATGAAGGCGTGAAAAGCCCGGAAAAACGGCTTTCTTCCACCCTTTGGCTCCGGTACGCTGGGCGCGCATGGAATCCTTCCCCCGTCGGTTGGGCATCGCCACGGCGGCCTTTGCGGCCAGCCTGGCGCCCGGGCTATTCGCCCAGGAAAGCTTGCGGAACTCCCTTGAATTCGGCGAAATCAACGCGCAGAGGCAGAAGAATTTCCTGAACCAGCATTACAACCTCAAGCTGGGCCCGGTGCTGTTCAACAGCAGGGCCGGGATGAGCATCTCTTACAACGACAACATCAACCTCAGTGGAACGGCGGCCAAGGAGGACATCATCCTTCATCCATCGGTCGGGCTGGGGGTCATCTGGCAAATGACGCAGTACAACCGGCTGGCTTTGGACACGAGCTTTGGCTACACGAAATACATCAACCACCCGGAGAACGACCGACCGACGATCAGCCCGGGGACGACGTCCGACATCTCCTATGATTTTTCGATTGGGGCGTTCCAGTTCAACGCGCACGACCGGTTCAGTTACCACCAGGACCCGCTCGCGTACGGCTCGGGAAGCGTGTCAGGGACGACGGACCTTGCCCGGTTCCGCAAT
The DNA here is from genome assembly GCA_964611245.1 of uncultured Verrucomicrobiota bacterium. Taxonomy (GTDB): domain Bacteria; phylum Verrucomicrobiota; class Verrucomicrobiia; order Limisphaerales; family SXQI01; genus CAZSXX01. Next base: position 2,676 of record CAZSXX010000297.1, read on the forward strand.
GCGATTGGGCTGAACGGGTCTTGGCGGATGCGGGACGCGATCCTTTCTGCGGGGTACGACCATGCCAACACAATCATGTTCAACCCGCGATTTGAGAACTCGAACTCCTCGTCGGAGCTGGTGTTCGCGCGGGCGACGTACCTTTGGAATCCGACCGTGCAGTTTGGCGGAGAGGCCACCGGTGGCATGACGGACTACGAATTGCCGATCCGTCCGGACAACCGGAACTACACGATTGGCCCGTTTGTGAGCTGGCGGTTGACCTCCGCGCTGAACCTGACCGCGCGCGCCGGGTTGAGCGGCTACACACTCACCTCCCCGGGGGCGTTGGGCGACTTGGCGGCGCCGCTTTCGTTCTATGGGTCGGTGGACGTCGACCACCGGGTGAACGAGTGGATGACGCAAAACCTGTCCGTGAATCGATCAACGGGACAAGGGATTGGATTGTCCGCGAACTTCATCCAGACGACTGCGGTCAACTACGGGGCGCGCTTCGAGATCATCCGGGACGTGGGATTGTCGGCGCGGCTGTTCTATGAGAAATCGGACGACAACAGCTCGGCCGCGAGCGCGAGCGCGTTGTACCTTGCGGAATCCTACACGAGGTACGGGGGCGGGCTGTCACTCCATTACCAACTGATGGAGAAACTGAGCGCTTCGCTGAACTATTTGCGCACAGAGAAATCGTCGAGCGTTTCCTTGTTTGGGTACGCCCAGAACTCGGTCACGATCGGGATGAACTATCATTTTTGAGGGAGGGAGGTCCATCCAGCGGATCGAGGGATTTTGAGATCAGGCTGCCGCCGCGCGCCTGTGGATTGCTGAGCCGCCGGTGAGTGGCCCATCCGCCAAATCCGATGGCGGAGAAGGCGGCCAGCAGCCAAAGCCAAGGGAACGTTTTTGGGGGAGGAGCCATGGCGAGCGCAGGCGCGACCTCGGCGGTGGCGGCGATTGGATCAGGCTGCTGGGGGGCCGAGGATGGAGATTTTTCCTCCTGCGCATCCGGCGTTGTCGCCAGCGGCTCGGCGGGAGGAGCTGGGGCCACAGGGGCAAGGACCGGGATGGCGATTTCCGCTGTTGCGGGCGGCGGAGCCTCGACCGCGGCTGGGGCCGCTTCAACGGGGCTAGGGGCGGGCGTCGCGGCCAGGGGGGGCGGCGTTGAAATTGGCTCCGTCCGTGGTGGAGCCGACGCGGGCCGCGAGGGTTCTTGGGGAGCTTGAGCGGCGACGATGGGCGCTTCCGGAACCGAGACCGGGCTCTGGGTCGGGGCATTTGTCGCGGGAGGATCAGCGGCGGCGGCCGCCACGCGAAGGGCCTCGACCGCTTTATCGAGGAGGGATGATTCTGGGGGGAACTCCGGCAGCCGCACCGCGGCGCCGAGGTTGGTGTGAATGCCGCCCGCGACCCAAACGCCGTCCCGGGCCAGCAGGGTGATCAAAAATGGTTTCAACACCTCGGCAAACTGGGCGCGGTGAGACGCGATCGCCGCATTGAGAACCGAGTCGAATGGGGTGCCGCGAATGGCTTGGGAGCCGTCGGTGAGGAAAAAGGCGGTGAGGGGCTTGGCGGTGGACTTGACGATGGCGTTCCAATCGACCTCGGAGCGGATCAAGGCGTAAGGGCGGTTGGCGAGGAGGCGCGCGACCCGCTGATTCAAGGAATCGAGGGCGTCAAAATCCCAGGTGTAAACCGCGTTGGTCCCGAGACTGCCTGTCCAGAACCAGACGCCGAATTGTTGGCCTGGCTGGATGCGCTGGTGAAAGCCGGTGCGGACCAGATCCTGAATGGTGCGGACGGTGGCTTGGCGGCGCGGCTCCATGCCACGGGAGAGGTCGACAATGACGAGGAAATCGGGGGCGCCTTGCGCGAGCAGGGCGGCGGAATGAATGAAGAAGCCGGCGCAGATGGCCAGCCATATTGGAAACCGCGCCCCAGAGTTGCGCATGGGGAGGGAGGGTAACGCGCCCGCTGGCAGCCGCAAGAATGAAGGCTTTGCAAATGGCGCCCTGTTTGCTTAACCTCACTTCCGCGGGAATTCTCGATCGTGCATCGAAAAACCAGCCAGCCAAATGGATCGACTCGTATTAAGTTGGGTCAACAAGCCGTACGCGTTTGAATTGACGCCGGGGTTGAATCGATTGGGGCGGAACCCGACCAACGATTTCCGGGTGGCCGACGCGTCGGTGTCGAGCTTTCACTGCGAGATCACGCTGCAGCCTGAGAACAAGATTTACGTGCGGGACCTGGCCTCCACCAATGGAACCTACATCGACGGGGTGTCCGCGCTGGATGGGCAACTGGAGATAGGCCAAACGCTCCGATTGGGGTCGGTGGAGTTCAAGGTGGAGTCCGTGACGGTGGCCGATCCGCCGCCCGTTCCCGAGCCGGCGCCGGCCAATGCGGAAGTCACGCAGACCTGGTCGAAGGATGAAAAGCCGAAGACGCTGCTGGGGAGGCTGACGCAGACGCTCAAGTTGCCGTTTGGCCGGTAGGGCCCCGGACGGCCGCATACATGGCCAGGCATTTCTTCCGTTGGTCCGCGTGCAGGACGATGCGGGGAGGATAGGCCGGCGAGGAGGAGGGATTGATCCACGGTTCATGGGCGGCCTTGGGAGGGGCATCCGCGAGTTCGGGAATCCATCGCTTGATGAACGAGGCGTCCGGGTCGCATTTTAATCCCTGGGTCACTGGGTTGAAAATCCGGAAATAAGGGGCGGCATCCGTTCCGGTGCCCGCGCTCCATTGCCAGCCGCCGTTGTTGGCGGCGAGGTCTCCGTCAACCAACAACTTCATGAAGTGGCGCTCGCCCCATTGCCATGAGACCAAGAGGTCCTTGGTGAGGAACATGGCCACAATCATCCGCAGGCGATTGTGCATCCAGCCTGTGCTTCGGAGGCAGCGCATCGCGGCGTCGACGATGGGGTAACCGGTCTGGCCCTCGCGCCAGGCGTCGAAGAGCGATTGGTCGTTTTCCCAAGGAAGGGTGTCGTATTCCCGGCGGAAACTGCCGGTCATGACGTGGGTGTGGTTGGCGAGAATCTGCGCGTAGAAATCGCGCCAGATGAGCTCATTGAGGAACGCGTCGTCCTTTGGCCGGGCGGAGGAGAGGTGGGCCAGAACGGTGCGGATTCCGATTGTCCCGGCGCGGAGATGGGGCGAGAGGGC
>CAZSXX010000298.1:0-5785 GCA_964611245.1 uncultured Verrucomicrobiota bacterium
GGACATTCAACCGGGTGAAAGGCGGCCTGTGGTGGTCTGCCAACATGGTCTGGAAGGAAGGCCGCAGGATTTGATCGAGGGGGACAAGGGGGCGTACCACGACTACGCCGCCAAGCTGACCGAGCGGGGGTTCATCACATTTTCACCGCAGAACTTATATATTTTCGAGGACCGCTTCCGCACGTTGCAGCGGAAGGCGAACCCGCTGGGGAAAACGCTTTTCTCGATCATCACCCCGCAGCACCAGCAAATTGTGAACTGGCTGAAGTCGCTGCCGAATGTCGATTCATCGCGCATCGGCTTTTATGGGCTGAGCTATGGTGGGAAGACGGCGATGCGGGTCCCGGCGCTGGTGACCGATTACGCTCTCTCAATCTGCAGCGCGGATTTCAACGAGTGGGTGTGGAAGAACGCGTCCACGCGCAGCCCTTACAGCTATGTGTGGACGGGGGAGTACGAGATATTCGAATTCGACCTCGGGAGCACGTTCAACTACGCGGAGATGGCGGCGCTGATCGCCCCGCGGCCATTCATGGTCGAGCGGGGGCATTTCGACGGGGTGGCGCCGGACGAAATGGTGGCGCATGAATTCGGAAAGGTGCGGAATCTGTACGCCGCCCGGCTGAAGCTGCCGCCGGAAAATTGCCAAATCGAGTTTTTCGTGGGCCCGCACACCATCAATGGGAAGGGAACCTTCGATTTCCTGCACCAGCACCTGAAGTGGCCCAAGCCGTAATGCCGGACAGTTTTTACGACGCCGGGGAAGCGCGGGCGCAGCGGGTCAACGACCTGTTCGCGACGATTGCGCCGCGCTATGACCTGATCAATGACCTGCAAAGCTTCGGGCTGCACCGGTGGTGGAAACGGCGCTTGGTGCGGCTGGCCGCGATTCGTCCCGGCGACCAAGCCCTCGACCTCTGCTGCGGCACGGGCGACGTCGCGTTTTCGCTCACTGAGGCAGGGGCGGAGGTGGTTGGGTGCGATTTCAGCGGCCCCATGCTGGAAGTTGCCCGCGCACGCTCCGGGCGGCCGAAGAACCGGAGCCGACAAGGTTCCGTTTCGTTGTTGTGCGCCGACGCCCTTCGCCTGCCATTGCGATCCGATTCCTTCGATGTGGCGACCATCAGCTATGGATTGAGAAACCTTGCCGACCTTCGCGAAGGCCTCACTGAAATGTTGCGCGTCCTCAAGCCCGGCGGACGGCTGCTCATCCTGGATTTCGGCAAGCCGGACTTCCGGCCGTGGCGCGCCATCTACTTCACGCACCTCCGCTTTTTCGTCCCCCTCTTTGGCCGAGTCTTCTGCGGGAATGCGGCGACACACGCATACATCCTCGAATCACTGAGGAATTACCCCGCCCAGAACGGAGTCGCGGCGATCCTTCGGCAACTCGACTGCACTGAGGTCCATATTGAAAATCTGCTCGGCGGAATGATGACCATCAACACCGCCCGCAAAAATGCGCGACGAGGGCAAAGCGGCCTCCCCCAATAGAAATCAGCGGGGCGGATTGATTTGGTGGTTCGCGATTGTGCAAGTCGGGTTGGAGCCAATGACCCCCAGGGCATAAGAGCCACCACTTGGGCAAATCGGAGGCCATCGAATCATGTATTGGGAAACTTCCTTCTCTTCCTCCGGCGTGACGACATGGCCCGGCGGTTTCTTGTGTTCCAAGGCCCACTGTTCTTTTGCGTTCACGATCTGGAAGAGGTTGTTGATGCAACTATTGCCGGAGGCGGTGTGGCGTTTCATGAATTTCGGAACGCCAATAAAAATAATCCCCGCGCCCAAGGCCAGGGACACGGCCACCCAAAACGCGGCGCTTCCAATCTTATTATTTGGATTCGAATCCATGAAATCAAAATTGTGTGGTTGGAGTCAAAAATCAAGAAAATCACCGCCTGGAATTCCCGGCGGAGCGTGCCGCCAAAAGCAAATTGCGGGAAAGCCCAAGCGTCAGCCAGGTGGGGATGGCGAAGAGGAGGATTGCGAAGAGCCGGTCCCAGGACCACGCGAGGAAGTTGGCCTGGATGGGAAAGAGCGTGATGGTGAGGTAGCTGCTGAATCGGGTGTGACCGAGGAAAGAGCAGCGTTTGGGGAACCTCCGGCGCAGGCCGCTGAACAGGGCGAGCGCGCCCACGGCGATGGTGATGGCGGTGACCAGGACGTTCACCGCGACCATCGCGCCCAAGGTCAGGCGCCCGCCCGCTTCCGGACCTTGGAAGTAATGCCAGGACCATTGGGCGCCAGCCCAGAGCAGGTTGAAACCGGTCTGGATCGCGGTGTTGAAATTGGGCTTCGCGCCGCTGAGTTCCGCCACGGCCCAACTGAAGTAGAGGGGGACGATGCCCCACCACAATTCCGCGTGCTGAAACGGCTTCCGAATCAGCTCCCAGAAAATTGCGGCGTAATCAGCTTGCACCGCCGCAATCCTGATGGTGATCGAACGGCTTTGACAAGCCGGGGATCGCAATGGCTCCGGGGCGGGCCCTGCGATGGTCCGTCAATGCGCCTCGCGGACGCGGATGGTGTAGTTTTTGGCGCGGTTGTTGAGGGAGGTGAAGTTCACGGCCTCCTGGGCGTTTTCGGTGAGGATCAAGGTGTGCCACGGCGTTTCATCGCCCGTGGCGAAGTTTTGTTCGTCCTTGAAGACGCAGCTTATCTGAACTTCAAGGCGGCGATTCTCGCGGTTGCGCACATTGGTGACGACCTGCAGGCGGCCGTCCTCAAGGACCCGCTGCTGGGTGCCCGAGAAGGTGATGCTGCGCTGGACCCTGGGGCCCATGAGCGCGTATTGGGAGGTGTTCTCGATGTCATGCTTGGTCGTGTTGACAGGAAGGCGGGCGCCCTCACCGCTCACGCAGCCTGACAAGAAAACGGAACCGGTCAACAAGGCGGAAGCAAACAGGGTTTTCATAGTTTTAAGACGATTTGTCGCTGAGGAAAATGACGGCGTCGTGGCCGTTGGGAGCCGGAGTGGAAAACGTGAAGGTTCGGGTGGTGGTGACGTTCCCGGCGGGGCCTGTGAATTCGACTTTGCCTTCGTACGTGCCAGGCGGGAGCTCCAACGCGGCAAAGCTTAGGTATTGGGGGAGGTTGTCCCAAGCGCGGGTGTCCGCTTCAGGGGTGGTGGACGCGGCGACGATCTTGCTGATCAAACCGGCCGCCAAGAGGCCCAAACCAATCTCCGTGCCGGGGCCGCGGCCGCCTTGGGAGGCCACCACGGCGCCGCCGATGATGGCGGCGGTTCCAAAGGTGTCGGTGCCGCTCTTGAACACGGCCTTGTTGGCCAAAATGTGGTCCATGACCCGGCCGCCGCGGGTGGTGGCCTGGAAATTGAGGTCATCGTACGGGCCAATCCGGACGGCCTTGTTCGCCACGCGCACCCATGCGCCGTCGACCGAAGAACTGCCCGGGCGCACGCGGAGTTCCTGGGAGTATTCGCCAGTGGCGAATTTTGTGGGGCCATTGCCGAATTCGAGGAAAACGAGGGTGTTCGCGTTCAGGTTGTAAGGGGGGAGCGCGCCGATCTTGCTGAGCTTTTGGGCCCGCTCAAAGGCGTCCGAGCCATCGCCGCCCAACTTTGCGGTGGCGTAACCGTCGAGATATTCGAGGCTCGCGTAGTCGCTGGCGTATTCCTTGTTCTCCGAGTCGCTGTCGATCAACTGCGCGCTGCGGAAGCAGGCGCGCGCGTTGTCGGGCTCGCCATCCATCCAGTACATGATGCCGCGATACCAATAGGCCATCACGCGTTCGTAAGGCTCGCCGAGGAAGGTCTTTTTTGACTCTTCGTTGAAATAGCCGCGCGACTTTTTGGCGGATTTGTCCTTTCCGTAAACATTGCCAATGGTGAGGAGTGCGTCATCCAGCAGGGATTTGGCGGTCGCAAAATCGCCCTTGCGCATGGCGGAAAGGCTGGCGCGGTACTCCCAGAGGACCCGGTCGCGCTTGGGGACTGAGGCGGGGCCGGCGAACGTGGAGGAAGCGACCGGACCCGAGGAGGACGGCGTCGCGCAACCGACCAGCAGAAGCGCGCCCAAGGCGGCGGCTCCGCAAAAGATGAAATGGGGTCGGGACACGGATCCTTAGCGGTACGCGGCGTCCTCCAAGCCCTGTTTCTTCACGTCGGCGGCGTCCTCCCAAACGATCTCGCTGGTGCGGGCGTCAACCAACTGGAAGCTGTAGAGGACATAGTCGCTGGTGCCGGCGGACGTGCGGGTGCTCATGCCCTGGAGCTTGCCCTTGAGGAAATAATCGGCCCCTTTGAACTCCTGGGCTTTCGGGTCGCTGGTGGCGGTGATTGTGCCATCACGCTTTTGTTGCCGTTCGGCCTCGAGGGCCGGCATGGCGTCCCGGGCCAAAAAGCGGACTTTGCCTTGGGAATTGCGGTTCAACTCGATGCGGATCTTGTCGATGAAAATCTCCTTGGAGATGGGAAAGCGGGTCTCGTTCACGACGGGCAGGACGACGATGCGGGGAGCCGATGTGGCCCGGGAAATTTCGGGGATGTTCAGGATGCTGCGGGACATTTTGTCGGCGACGCTGACCAAGTCCTGGGACTCCATTCCGGTGCCGGCGACAAAGCCGCGCTCGTCGCCGCGCATCTGCGTCACGGGCACACCGGTGGGGTTCTTGACGCCGCTGGAGGCGCATCCGCCGAGGAACAATGTCGAAGCGGCCACCGCCGTTAAAATTGTCGAATTCATATTGATGGAATCAGCCTGGAGCCCAGTCCCGCGCAAATCTTGTGCCTGCGTCGATTTTTTGGACCGGCCCCACAGTCATCCAAATAGACGGGCCAACGCCCGGCATATTCAGGTGGGGGAAAGGTAGCGCCCGGGGCGGCGATTGCAACCCGCCGACAATTCCTTGATGGAAACGGGATTCCGGGCCTACGCTGGCGCCTTGTGAGCGAGGCATTTGACTTCATCGTCCTTGGGAGCGGCATCGCCGGGCTTTCGTTCGCGCTCAAGGTGGCGCCGCACGGGCGGGTGGCGATCATCACGAAAAAGAAGCGGGCGGAGTCGAACACCAATTACGCGCAGGGGGGGATCGCGTCGGTGACCTCGAAGGAGGATTCTTTTGAGGCCCACATCCGGGACACGTTGGAGGCCGGGGCGGGATTGTGCCGGGAGGAAGTGGTGCGCGCGATCGTGGAGGAGGGGCCTGCGCGAATCCAGGAATTGATTGAATTTGGCATGCGGTTTTCCGAGCGCGAAATACCGGACGGCGCCGGGAAGACGGAGCTGGACCTTGGGCGTGAGGGGGGCCATTCGCAGCGGCGCATCCTGCACGCCAAAGACATGACGGGGCGGGAAATCGAACGGTGCCTGCTGGCGGCCATCGCCCGGCAGCCGAACATCGAGATTCTCGAGGACCATTTTGCGGTGGACCTGATCACCTCGCAAAAGCTCGGGCTCGAGGGCCCGAACCGATGCCTGGGCGTGTATGTGCTGGACAGCAACAGCGAGAATGGGCACGTCAAGACGTTCGCCTGCCGGAACCTGCTGCTGGCGACGGGTGGCTGCGGGAAAGTTTACCTTTACACAACCAACCCGGACATCGCGACCGGCGACGGGGTGGCGATGGCTTTTCGCGCGGGCGCGGCCATCGCCAATATGGAGTTCATCCAATTCCATCCCACGGCCCTGTACCATCCGAAGGCTAAGTCATTCCTGATCACGGAAGCGGTGCGCGGCGAAGGGGGCATTCTGCGCACTCTGCGGGGAGAGGAGTTCATGTCCAAGGAGCATCCGCTGGGGGCGCTGGCGCCGCGCGACAAGTT